>JANWZB010000017.1 GCA_025055035.1 Candidatus Kapaibacterium sp. | reverse complement strand
CAGTGCGGCGCGGCGAGCTGCTGCTGATATGCCTATACTTGCGAGTAGTGCTCTGTGCTGGTTGAACCTCGATTTACACCGAGGTGAGACAATACACCAAGGACCGATGTTCATGAGTTGTAGAGATACTAACCACGCGGTAGCGGTGATACCAACATCCGCTCCAAGAATAACTCCCAGGTATTCCAAAAGCTTAGTGTTCTGCTGCTAACAAGTGTAACTGTAAGAGACGTTATTGCGCTACTAGACTGAACAATCGCTGTAGTACATGCACCAATAATAAAGCCTCGAAACTTGCTTGCTGTGAAGCGTTCAAGCCATAGCTGTAACTGCTTACCACCAACGTTTTGTATTTCTTGGCTAAAGCCCTGCAGACCATGCATGAAAAAAACAACTGCTGCAAGCGATGCAACAACAATGTGGAGAACAGTCATAATGGTCGAAACCGAGTGTGAGAAACTGCCGGTGCTGTCAATACTGTGTGCAAGGCTTGTGCTGCTTCACGAATATACACATAGTAGTCGTAATGCGACAATGTTGCGTTGCTAATTCTCACAAGATATGTTTGCACAGTGCGTATGGTGCGCAAGCGTATGCAGTATCGTAGGAGCGCCGGTAATTCCCGTGAGTATTTGTCTACTGTAGTAATGTCGAAGTGTTCTGTCATGTCGTGTTCCGACTCAAAAACAAGAATAGTGCGTAAAGAAGGGTCATCGAGGAGTATCTGCTGAATATCGCACTTGAATGCCTGAAGGGCTTGCTGCGGCTGAAGCCGATCTTGTCTGTGAGATAACGACGAGGACCTTGGCGTAGTAGGTTGTATAAGCATATCGATGTTAATGTCAGTATCCAGAAGAGGACTTGTCTTGAAGCATATATCAAATTCGCGGTGGAGTGCATTGATCTGGTAGCGTTCATTGGATATATAGTGAGCATGTAAAAGTTCTGCGATACAATACGAAAAATACCCAATATTTTCTTCTGCTGCGCTGTTAGGTGTAAGAATCAAGATTTCTGCGCTTGTGCGGCGTATCATTGCACCGTAAAGAGTAATGTCTTGGTATGCGTAGTGTTCGATGATGTTAGTATCATTATACTTTTCATCGTCTGCTGAATAGACAGCGCGAATGCGAAAGCCTTGCTTACTTTCAAGTATTTTGTAGAAGTTTGCTTCCTCGATAAACAAAGCATTTTGCAGTGTAAGCAGTGTGCGAGGTCGTTCGAAGATTTCGATCCCTAAAGTAGCATTATATTTTTTGCGAAATGCCTGTTTGAGTAAAAGATATTGCGATTCGATTTTGTTTTCTTCGAGCACTTCGAGGAACCCTGAAGCAATAATGCCCGTTGGAATAATAACAATGCCGATATTTAAAAATCCAATAATCCACGCTATGAAGCGCCCTATAGGGGTAGTAGGTAATAATCCTGCTTCTTGATATCCGATAGCATCATTCACAAACATAGAGAAAGCCCACGCTAGCGTTGTGAAAATGTCGGTAAATGGTGTTGTATGCGAACCTCCTCCAAATTCAAAGTCATTTTCAATTTCGTACAGAAGTACCGAGAGAAACACTGTGAAAGTAAAAACGAGAATCGCTGAATGAAGAAGTTCGGTACGCTTGTTAATGACAGCTTTCAAAATGAGTTCAATAGAATGATCATGGCGAAATGCCTTAAAGATTCTTAAGAGCCGCAATGTTAGAAAGTAGTCATGATGGATATTGTCAGGAGAGAGCAGAAAGACTATAGGAGGGATTACCGCGGCAAAATCGATAATGAAGTAAGCAAATAAGAGGAATCGTTCCCACGCCGATGTATGCTTGCGGACAAGGATATCGAGAACTGCGCAACGCAAGACTAGTTCCGCGCAGAAAACGATAGTAATCACTATTTCACATGCGTACAGGTATGGTAGATATTGGAGTTTGAATGCCGGTATAGTTTCTACAATCACAATGACCGTGCTCAGAACGATGAGAGCGTAAATGCTGCGGTTAATAGTTTTGCTCAGACGGTCTTTGTCAGGTGATAAGTCAAAAATTGTAGCAATGCTGTGTCGAAGATTCATAGCCTATCTCACGAAGCATATAGTAACTCAGGAAATTACATACTATTAAAGCAGGCTGCGCCAAGCACACGTTGTGAGCAACAAGAAGGAAGGAGCAGAACATGCTCATGGTGGAGAATCTCAGTAACTACATATGGCTACGCGTGTAGGAATACTACAAGGCAGCGTTTCGATGTTCTGCTCCTTCTCGATTGGGACATGCGAAAGCAATTAGGAAATTCACACAATAACCTTACCTGTGAGGATGTATTATATGCAATACTCCGACTGAATTATTTGTGGAACGGCATAACGCCTGCCATATCGCCAACCACATTGACAAGCTCTGTACCGGTTGGAACAACAATCTTGGAATTATTCTTCAGTGAAGCCTCGGTTACTTCGAGCTTTTTAAGAAGTTGTGCATTGCCAGTAAAATATTTATTAGCAGCTTCGTTGACAAGCCGGATTGCTTCGGCTGTCCCTTCGGCTTCCAAAATTTTGGACTGTTTGATACCCTCTGCTTCTTTAATTTTTGCACGTTTTGCTCCATCTGCTGCTGTTTCTGCTGCTGTTGCATAGTCGATTGCAGCAATTTTTTCGTTTTCTGCTTTTACTACTTTGTTCATTGTTTCTTGGACATCTTTCGGTGGATCGATTTCCTTCAGTTCAGTACGAATAATTTGAATGCCCCAATCAGCAGTTTCCTGAGATAGTGTATGATGCAATTCGGCGTTAATTTTCCCACGCTCGCTATTGGCAGATTTAAGGGTGAGTGTTCCAATAATATTGCGCAGAGTAGTTCGAGCTAGACTCACAACCTGAAGACGATAGTTGTCAACGTTATACTGCGAACGCTTTACGCTTTCCTCGTTCGGCAGGACACGAAAATAGACAACAGCATCAACGCGAGCATTAAGATTATCATTGGTGATAATTTCTTGTGGCTCGGCATCAACCATTTGTTCTGTTGTATTGACCTTATACATACGGTCAATGATGGGAATAATCCAGTGAAATCCGGGTTCAGCAAACGCACGATATCGCCCTAGACGCTCGATTAGTCCTCGCTCAGTCGGGCGGATAATTCTAATGCCAAGAAAAAATACTACAACAAAACCCACAACGAGAGAAACGATGGGCATTTCCATAGAAACCTCCTTCTGTACAATGATGAAACCAAGTATATAATCATGCCCCTAAACACAGGGTTTATGCTCGTGTACTGATATATTCTAGTATAATGCATTCATGCTATCACGGACTCGTTCACGATTGCAACAATGAAGAAGAGGAGAGACATGTAGATACGGGAATAAGTGTATCAAGGAATATGCTATGTAGGAGTATATTGCTCTATCTGTCTGTTGAAGTGCAATGATGCTGTAGTTTATGACATAGGGGCTGAGCGCAGTTCTACAGATACTACCTTGCCACAATGAGGGCAAGTAAGAGCTGTAGTGTTGTGTGAAGTGTGCGAGGTGTGATAATGCTTATGCAGGGAGAGTACTTCTGAAAATCCTGACGCCAAAATGCCAGCTGGGAGAGCAAAAATTCCTACACTCAAAATAGCAATGATTCCTCCAAGAAACTTCCCCAGTCCGGTGATAGGATACATATCACCATAACCAACTGTTGTAAGTGTGGCAATACCCCACCACATTGTTTCGGGGATACTAGCAAACTTGTCAGGCTGTGCTTCATTTTCGACGTAGTATACGAGCGATGATGTAATAAGTAGCAGAAAAAATGTAAACGCAAGTGAGAGGACTAGCTCCTCGCGTTTTTTGCGTAGCACTGCGGAAATAAGGTTCAGAGCGCGTACATACCGAGCGATCTTGAATACACGGAAAACACGGAAGATACGCAGAATGCGTAAGCTACGTAGATCGACACCGAGAAACGGTAGATAGAATGGAAGTATTGCTACAAGATCGACAATTGCAAGCGGAGTAAGAGCGTAGCGAATATTCCCAAGCACAGGTCTGGAAAATTCTGGCTGAATGTTTGCCGTCCAAACACGCGCAAGATACTCTATCGAAAATATAGCTACGGATATAGTATCGAAAAGGTGAAAAGCTTGAGAGAAGCTAGCATGTAGAGAAGGTATAGACTCCAGAATCATCGCTAGAGTGTTCAGAAAGATCAGTGTAATGATGAATACGTCAAACAGCCAGCTTACGTCGCCTTTTTGTTCAGAAACCGACACGATGGCATAGATGCGATGCTTGAGAGTGTGCATATGGTGCAATTTAAAGAAAAATATATCTACTAAAGCTCGAAACCACAAGACGCCCCGAATATAAAAAAACGCCTGCTCTTGGTAATAAATATTTAGTATGAAGAACCAAGAGCAAGCGTGAGTATGAGGTATGAGGGAACTTAGGATGAAAAGCTTCTACGACGTTCCGAGAAGATGAGAAGCTGAATACTTGTTGGAGCTAGTTGAGAACGAAAGCATCTGCGCAGTGTACCTCTGTCTGCTGTTTGGATATTCTTTCTTAGTATCGAGGTGGTGGAGGGTAGTTTGTGTATGCGACGCATTCAATTGGGAATTAGTTTGATGGAATGTGAAGCGCTGCATAAGAGCTTGAAGGTGCTCGGTAAGACGGTTAAGGCTTTCAGCAGTGGCAGCAATTTGTGCAATGCTCTTTGCTGACTCGCTGGCAACAGCGGAGATGCCGGCTATGCTACGTGCCATATCGGCACTTGTACTAGCTTGTTCTTCACTAGCATGAGCAATTTGCATCACCATACTAACAACACTTTGTGAGCTTTGTAGAATTTCTTCCAGTGCCTCACTTGCTTGGTTTGCCATAGCGATAGCTTCGGCAACTTCGTTGTTTCCAGCATTCATAACACTGACCACTTGAGCTGTGTCATGTTGAATACGCTTGATTGTTGCCGCGATTTGTTTTGTTGCTTGCGTTGTGCGCTCGGCAAGTTTACGTACCTCGTCAGCAACAACTGCAAAGCCACGACCTTGCTCGCCAGCGCGTGCAGCTTCGATAGCAGCATTGAGGGCAAGAAGGTTTGTTTGGTCGGCGATTTCATCAATGACAGAAATAATCTCTCCGATCTCTGTACTCGAAGCACCGAGTTGTTCGACAGTTGCAACCGATTTCTCCATAGTATGGCTGATACGCAAAATCATTTCTATCATGCCCTGTACAACCTTCCCACCTTGCTGCGCAGAAGCAACATTTGCTTGTGTTGCCTCCGATGTACGTAGAGCATTGGAAGCATTTTCAGTGATAGTATGTGCCATTTCTTCAACTGCTACTGAGACTTCCTGCGCTTGGTGGGATTGTTCTTCGGATGCAGAAGACAGCTGAAGTGTAGAGCTGCTAATCTGTGTTGAAGCACTTGCGGTAGTCATAACGGCTTGTTGTACCTGCTGCATAAGGTGATGAATGGTCGTGACGGCGTAATTAAATCCCGAAAAGAGCCGCCCAATATCATCATCATTATGGGAGGATGGCGTGGATACCTGCACGGTTAAATCTCCTTCAGCAAACTTGCGCATAGATTGCAGAATAGTATTTACACTGTGTTCGAGATAACGCTTCTTGGCTTCAGACTCACGAACAGCTTCCTCTACTTTGCGTTCAACACTTGCTTTTTCTGCTTCTAACGCTGCCCGGCTTGTGTGAATACTTTCTACCATCGTGTTGAATGCTTCAGCAACAACTGCTGCTTCATCCTTAGTTTCCAGTGAAACACGCTCTGTATAGTTTCCTTGAGCAACGTTCTCAGCAGCTTTCCGTAAAACTTGCATAGGATATACGATAGAATGTATCACGGCTGTACCGAACAACAGACTCAGAACTATAGCCCCAACGGAAGCAATTCCTATAGCGTAGCTTGCGAACCTTTCAGTTGCCTCTGCACGTTCAATGCTTTGTTGTTGCTTTTGCTCTTGGAGAAGAGCCATATCTGCTGCTATACTCCGAATAGTATCCATGAGAGCTTTTGTCTGTCCAACTTTGAACATATCAAGAAGTTCTTGGATAGAACGTTTGCCTTGTTCAACCTCCCGGCGCATCTGTATACGTGGTTCCATATATTCTTGTACAAGAGCCTTCTTTCGCTCTTGTATCGCAGAAAGTCGTTCTATCTGCGTAGGGTCTTGTATAAGCGCCTGAAGCTGTAAAGCGATCTTATCAAATTCTTGTATGCCATTGTGATACGGAGCAAGATACTCTTCATATCCACTAAGAAGATATCCACGGTAGCTTGTTTCAATATCAACGATGAGCTTTACAAGCAAGTGTTCGTACGCAATAATAGACTGCCTACGATGCACCTCATCAAAACTTGTTTTAACTTGCCGTAGTCCAATATAGCTAGTAAGCGAAATACAACAGAGCAGACTAATAACTATTCCAAATCCCAGAGCGATTTTTGTGCGAAACTTCAACGTTGCCAAGAATTTTTTCATACGTTCAGCCCTTTCAATGAAATTGAATGTAAAATGTAAGATATAGGAGAACCGCCCGAAATGACGATGTGCAATAATACGTGCTATGTGGCTAAACGTTTCAAATAAATATTTATTGAATGCAGCTGCGATGAAAAACCGAGCGTAGACTATAGGAGAAACAGCGTGAGGAGTTCTGCTGCAAATGTCTGCTATTCTATCGAGTCTGACAGCAGGATCATAATGGATATGTAGAGCAAGTGCACTACTGTGCAGTAGTATTACAATAGAAATTGACAAATGTCTGTATTAATGATGTTTGTAACGTTGTAGTATGCTATGCACGGAGCCCCGTAGCTTTTGCAGAAAGGATAGAGTATCATGTGATTCCATAGTAGCATCTTGGATATCACTGCGGTAAGAAGCAAGCCGATGTTGTACTTGACGCACAACGGTCGATACTTCTTCTTCGGTGAACTTGTGAAATGGCATAAATTGAAATGGATGATGGGCAACTAGGGATTGAAATTGCGTGATAGACGACCACTCAGCAGAAAGCTGTGGCATGAGCGAGAGAACACTTTAGTAGAAGATTCTACGCACTTAAGTTCGAACCAAAGGAATACGTAAGATAGCGCTTCTCAACAAGCTGCCAAAATACTTCTGTAGCCTCGTTGCTATCCACAGCATTGTATTCTAGAGCAGTGCAAATAAGACCCCAGAGTACATGGAGTTCGCGCCCTGCAAGTGACCGCGTCGGAGAATCAGGGGCATCTTCCCAATGGCGCAGAAATCCATGCTGCGTAACATATCCTGTTGGGAAGCCGAGACGCCAAAGACGTAGACTAAGCTCTGTCCATTCACCCCAGTATCGGCGCCGTATATTAAACCCACCAGTATCGACAAGAAGTTTTCGGTATGTTGCTACCATCATGCCTTGTATTGGCATATATCGTATGCCGTTAATTACCACAGAAGGAGTACTAGCCCGTGGTTTGATAGTACGTCAGTTTGACCAATAAACGAAGGCACGCCAACAGCAGCAATTGGTAGACTGCGAAGGACATTGAGAATGCCTGCAAAGACGTAACCATGCAGAGTAACATCATCATCAATAAATGCAATCAGCGATGTTTTACAAAGATTGAGCTGGAAGTTTCGTCCACCCACAATACTTGTATCACATTGATTGAAATAAACCTCCACAGGAAGAACAGGCGAAGCATCGCGAATTGACTGCCCAATTCTGTGCTCATTACTTGATGGAACATGTCTATTGTATTGTACACAACTGTAATAAGCGCATTGCTATGAAACTTTTGCTGATTCAGCGAGGAAAGAAGCTGCTGTAGGAAATGCTCACGACCTGGAATAGTGAGGATGCTGAGTGTCCATAGGAATTTATTGGACGTGCTTCCTATATCGCTGAATATTACGGCACGATGGCGTTGTGTGGTGGGCATACACGTGCTATGTGTGCTAGAAATGACTAGGAGTTTGCGTTGAGTTACACAAGAGTTTTCTATTGCCAAGGGTAAAGCATATGGTATTTGAAGTTAGAGGTGT
This sequence comes from Candidatus Kapaibacterium sp., assembly GCA_025055035.1. GTDB lineage: Bacteria > Bacteroidota > Ignavibacteria > Kapaibacteriales > UBA4661 > PH2015. The sequence continues at coordinate 26,406 of JANWZB010000017.1, read as the reverse complement.
CCTTGTAGTGGTAGGCTTTCTGAATGTTAGAGAACTAATTCTAACGTTGCGTGCGGTACAGTGAGCGAACAATCACGATACCAATAATCATGCTGACAAGGCTAGCGCTAGCAATAACTGTAATTAGAATAAGGCGTGTTGTGCGAATTGTTTGCTCGTACCATGCCAAGCGTTCTTGTGCTGATTTGACCGATGCTTGAACAAGCGCAGCAAGAGCTTGGCTAAGTTCATCGTATTCTTGGCGTAGCTCTCCGTACATCATGCTTATTGCACGCTGCTTGCTGTGTTGTTGCCGTGAGAGCGCAAAAAACACCGAACTCCGCTGAAGATATCGCGTAAAGAGTATCTCTACATCGAAAAGCAATGTATTCTCAGGTGCTGTCGGTGGAACAAGTGCTCGAAGTTCCTGTAGGTGAATGGATGCATTACTAATTTCTTGCTCTGCAAATTGCTCTTCGATGCGTAGGCTATCAGGATTTGTAGCGATGCAGTGTCGCCACTCTCGAATGCGATAATCTGACACATTTGTGTTCATGTCGGAAGCATGGTATACAATCGGAAGGATGACTTTTGTTGTTTCTATCATATCGTCTGTGAGACGCGAGATGTACCAGAGCGCATAGAGGCTTGTTGCAAGCATTACAGCGATAATTCCCAAAAGAATGCTCGTAATAACTCTGACGGACATAATGCTGGCTACAGAAGAAGTGAGCGTAGTAATGCCTGTTATTCAAGTTACCTGAGAGAAAGGAACAGCGTAGAGTGTCAAAACAGAACTTTTACTGAAAGAGATGCAAGGTAAGCAAGATACTAAAAACTTGCCAAAAACAGAATGTGTGTACAATAAGCCTTTTTGCTATATTCGGTTGCATTGCATCCCCCTTCTGTAGCGTTTCTGCCCAGCGACTATATGATATATCCTTTACACTGCACACATACTGTTCTTCGAATACTTGGCATATTGGTATTCCTGGTTATTGCTGATAATATTGTTGACACAGAGCTCATTGCTGATGATGGAAAACGCTATAGCAGCCGTGCATTAGTAGAATACGTGTATGGTAACTCGCCATTGCGACATATTGTTATTGACGCATGGACAACAGATAATGGCTTACCGCACAATGCGATTCTTGACTTGAAGCAAACTCGCGATGGATATTTGTGGTTCGCCTCATTTAACGGTGTTGTGCGGTTTGATGGTATAACCCGGCGATGGTTTCATCGTTCAGTAACTCCGCAACTAAGCACGAATGTAATTACAACGCTTTGGGAAGACAAACGCGGTCATCTGTGGTTTGGTGCTCAAGAAGGGGGGATTGCTGTGTTACGCAATGATGGTGTGATACATCGTGTCGATTCAGCCTATGGATTCCGCGACAAGATGATTCGGGGATGGACAGAAAATCGTGTCGCGTCGAGCCCAGACTATGGAACGGTATATTGCGTGGCGAACAATGGGGTATATGCTCTGAAAGAAAATCCCTACACAAAGGATTTTTCCGTATATCGAGATACTCTATACAGCGTTGCTACTCCAGAAATATCACAGGATATTCTGATCGATAGGAAGGGAAGCTTCTGGCAGGCGACACGCCGAGGTCTTTTCTACTGGGCTTCGCGTTCTCAGGCAGCTGTTGCGCGAACGTTCGATACATCTCATGGGCTGCCACATATTAGCGTGGAGTGCGTATATGAAGACCGCTCAGGAACGATATGGATTGGTACGCGTAAGGGAGTATGCCGCTTTGCCGATGGTCGTATTGTGCGAGATACTGCTCTACTTGCTGCTGCGCCGATACCAATTCACGATTTTGTAGAGGATAGTTCTGGTAACTTGTGGATCGGTACAGAGGAAGGACTTCTGCTCTGGACGAAATCAACATCTACACCACAGTGTTTCCGCTTGACATCGAGCAATGGTCTGACCGATGATTCTATCCGTTCGCTTGAGGTAGATACTGAAGGAAATATCTGGGTTGGCACATATTACGGTGGACTTAACCGCCTGCGCCGTAGTTTCTTTGGCGCTATAGCAGTAAGCCATGGACTTATGTATCCTGTTGTGTATGCACTTCTGCAGGATAGCAAAGAAGCTATGTGGATAGCAACATATCGTGGTGTGCAGCATGTTACACGGCAAGGAGCAACGACATATACAATGAATAATGGCTTAGTCTCATCGTTGGCACGAACACTTGTACAAGATAGTGTGGGAAATGTTTGGATAGGGACATATGGAGCATTGCACAAAGTTGCTCCTTCCGGTCGTCTGACAACGTATACAACACGCGACGGTCTTGTGGATGATCAAATCCGCAGCTTGTGCGTTGCCCGCGATAGTACATTGTGGATTGGTACAGTGAGAGGTATCAGCCTTTTCAAGAACGGTCGCTACACATCTATGACTACCCAACGTGGAGATTTACCATCAAATAGTATTTTGGGTATCATGCAGGATCGTGCTGGGAGAATGTGGATTAGCACGAATGGCGGTGGAGTGCTAATGATTGACCCGTCGCATCATATAAAGACTCATTTCTATGCTGGCTCAGGACTTCCGAGTAATGATGCATTCCAGGCTAGTGAATCACCACGAGGTGATGAAATTTGGATTCCATGCAATGGTGGTATCACGATGGTAAAAAATGGTAAGCCAAGTGTATTTACTACAAAAGATGGCTTGCCAGAAGAGAACATCTTCCATATTCTTGAAGATACACTTGGAACGGTCTGGATGACATGCCAACGTGGAATTATTAGTGTACCAAAGTCTGCTTTGCTAGAGTGTGCGCAGTCTGGTACAAAGCTGAGCTGCCGCCTGTACACACGTTCCGATGGATTGCAAACAAATACGTGCACCGTTCCGAGCTTTGCACATGTAACCCGTACAGGGGAGTTGTGGATACCAATGTTGAAGGGAATTGTGATTATTCGTCCTGAACAGTACTTTCGTAATACCGTACCACCACCAGTGTATTGCCAAAGTGTTCATTGTGATACGAGTCAAGGTATATGGATAAACACCCAGCGCGCAGTGTACTGCCCTGCTGGAACGCAACGCTTAGAAATTCGCTATACGGCGATATGCTTTGCTGCCCCAGAGCGTGTGCAGTTCAAGTATAAGCTTGAGGGTATTGATGACGACTGGATAGATGCAGGAGGACAAAGAAACGCATTCTACACGAATCTACCACCGGGAACATATGTATTTCGCGTCAAAGCATGCAACAATGATGGTGTGTGGAATGAGGAAGGTGATACGCTAACCCTAGAAATTGGAGCATTCTTCTATCAAACCTGGTGGTTTGGTGGGTTATGTGGAATCGGTGCAGTGGGTTTAGGAGTATTGCTCGTGCAATGGCGGACACAGCGTTTGCGAGTGCGAGCGGCAATGCTGGAAGGTATAGTGCGCCAGAGAACGCGCCAGCTTGAGGAGCACGCTGAGGAAATTGAACGGCAAAATCGAGAAATTAAGCGCCAGCTGGAAATACTAGACCAGCAAGCCCGAGAGATAGAGCTGGCTAACAGTGAACTTAATGAGAAAAACTTTGTTCTTTTGCAAGCCAATGAAGAAATTCAGCGTCAGCAGAATATCTTGGCAGAGCAAGCCCGAGAAATAGAGCTTGCGAACACCGAACTGCAGGAACGCAATGCTCAGTTGCACGCGTTGAATCAAGAAAAGAATGAGTTTTTGGGGATTGCTGCACACGATCTTAAAAATCCTCTTGCAGCAATCCGTATGACAGTCTCTATGCTGCAGCGTTACTACGACCAGCTCTCGAAACGTGATGTACTCGATAAGCTTGATTCAATTGTGGAATTAGTCAATCGCATGATGAATATCATTACAAATCTTCTTGACATCAATGCAATTGAATCGGGCATGCTGAACATTCAGCCAGTACAGCTCAATCTTGTGGATATTGTGCGCAAGATAACGAATGATTATATCGAACGCGCGGCTGCGAAGAATATTGTGCTAACGTTCGTTGCACAGAAGGAACACATAGAGTTATGTTCCGACGCAACATTGCTTGCAGAGGTTTGTGACAACCTCATTTCCAATGCTATTAAATACTCACCGTTTGGGACAAGGGTCATTGTACGCGTAGATTCTTTGAGTGACAAGTCTCGCATTGCAGTGCAAGACGAAGGTCCCGGTTTGAGCGATGAAGACAAAGCAAAACTTTTTGGGAAATTCGCGCGCTTATCGGCGCGTCCGACTGGTGGAGAGCATAGCACTGGTCTAGGACTAAACATTGTCAAGCGTATAGTTGAAGCGCTCAACGGACATGTGTGGTGTGAGTCAGAACTTGGGCGCGGAGCAACATTTTATGTGGAATTGCCTGTAAACACCAGTACTGCTAACAAGCAAGACCAAAGTGAAACTACAACAAATGTTCCTATCTAAGGCCCATACTGTTGCAGATCATTGAACACTCTCCGTGCGCCAATATACGTTTGTGCGAGGTAGGGTTCAGAGAGGGATTGCTTTGTAACACCGCTTTTGCTCGATGCATGGATGAGTGTATCGTTACCTATGTAGATTCCTACGTGCGACACTCCAGCACCAGTTGTATTAAAGAAGACAAGGTCGCCAATACGTAACTCCTGAGGGTGTACTGCTCGACCAACCAAGAATTGATCTTTGGTGCTGCGGGGAAGGCTAATACCCTGCTCTTCATAAACACGCATAACGAAGCCTGAACAATCCGTTCCTGTTCGTGAGCTACTTCCATACCGATACGGCGTGCCCAGCCAGCGCTCAGCACTTTCGAGCAGTTTTGTTTCCTTCGGTGTATATGCTGAATGTTCATGGTAGTACGAACGCTGTGCTTTTGTAGAACGAGATAACGGTATGTTGGCACGACTTTTGCCATTCATTGGAGCAGTGCTCGGTGTAGTGCTACGTGCAGCGACAGGTTGTGTGGGATTCTGCGAGCTAAAACGAATGCTAGTATGGCAGGAAGCAACTATCGAAGCAACTATTAACGCTATGAGAAAATATGTTAAACAGTGCACGTACAGTGAATGCCATAGAGATATACACCAGAGAATTATTCGCTGTGTGATGTATAAATGCATGGCAGATGATGCAACCAAAGTGAGACAAAGTATGAGAACCACAATTGCAGTGGGTATCAGTATGATACAACGCTAACACCTGAAAGGTCGGTATAGTAGGTAGTAGGAAAGTAGCTAAAATTATGCCAGACGTATAACCAACATGACTTTTGGTCAGACGGAATTGTTACTTCGTGACACTTACACACTTTGTGAAAGTGTTGTAAATTTGTAACAAAGAATGTAGATCGTGTGTTATTATTTGATGAGTGTATTGGCAGCCCCATTGGTAGGTCTCCTTCAGTACTGTGTTTAACTCACTTTGTATCACAATAAGATTGCCACTTATAGGTAGGTGTCACTATGATAGCTTACATATCATCACCATACAAGCCCACAAGCCGCGCAGGAGAATGGCTTGAATACGAAATTCGGGGAATCCTAGCAAAGATCCATCGCCGCGAGCGGCTTTCCCGAACAGACTTAACAACAGGTGCATTAGCACTAAGCATGGTACGCCGCTATGCGATGCTCCTTGCGCCAGAGCGTATCCAATCTATTCAAAAGCTCTTGCAAGAGATTAATGCTCTACTTGCAGCTCATCCAGAGCTGCTTCCATTCGATGCTCAGTAGGTCTCTATCCTCAGAAGTTAACAACCCTCAGAAGTTAACAACAAGGCATTCTTAGCAGACTTTGCAGTAAAGAACATCAAAAGCAGTACATACGTATCACTAATGCCATAGTTGAGCCAAGCAGGAAATATCTGCTTGGCTCAAGTTTCTTATACGTAGAGTAATGCGCAAATCGTTATGGTTTGCCCAATAAATATATTCCTTTGGCATATCTTTTGCTTATTTCCCTAGGCGTACTTGCTTCCTATTCACTAGCATATTCCAAAATATACATTTCGGTGAAGTAGTACACGACAAACAGTCTGCAGTCTGCAGCAACATCGCATTATATAACATTCATAACCCTCTTTTTCATTCACAACCTACATTTTTTGGAGAATAGTATGAACTCTCTACACTCTGCTACTCGGCAGCGCACACCTGTACGGGGCGTTGCACTGTGTGCATTCGATGAGGCAGAGCGAGGCAGCGCGTTAAACTCGGCGGTGCATGCTCGTGCTTCATTGGAGGTCTTAGAGGCGATGCAGCAGAATATATCTATGCTGCAGCGCATTTTTCGTTCTATCCTTAAAGCAACACGGGCAACAGCTCGTATGACCCATGTGTGGATTTCTCTGCTTATGGTATGCACACTTGTCGGTATGACGAATGCAGCAACGTTCTTTCGCGTTGGAAGTGGCGCGTGGAATAATCCTGCTCTGTGGAGCACAACCTCTGGTGGTGCTGGTGGTGCTGGTGTTCCCGGTATTACGGACGTTGCTATTTTCGACAACTTGTCGGGGAATCCAACTATCAGCTTTGGTGGTGCAATGTTCCAAGTTGGGCGTGTTGTTGTACAGTCGAATGTCATTGTTACACTGAGCGATGCGGCGGCATCAACGCTGAGCTTGAATGGCATTATGGGTGATGCAATCAATGCTCCACTAATTGTTGCACCAAATTCGACGCTAGTTGTTGGAAGCAATATAACACTTGCTATCAGTGCAAATGCTGGTAGTGCTCCCGTGGCTGCCCGTATTTTTGGGAGTATCTCTGTTGCTGCCACAGGGTTTCCTGGAACGTTTGGAGCTATCCAAAATGCCGTTGCTCAGAACTTTAGCGTAGAAGATGGTGGTGCGCTACGCATGTCAGGTGGCACGTATAATGGTCCCATTCAATATGCTCTCTCTGGAGCACGTGGTTCGCTTGTCTATGACAGACCAGATAATGTAACACAAACAGTGCCAATGCCAGGAACAAATGAGGTTGCTATGATGCTTGGTAACCTTGTTGTGCGTCGTAGCGTCTCTGCTGTAACGCAACTGACTCCTGCGAATTATAATTTGCATGGTACACTCACTGTTGAAAACGTTGTTTCCGTACTTTCTATACCACCGGGAACAGTGGTAACAATGGCCGCGAGCCGTATGATTGCTGGTGGAACGATCACAACAGTGAACAATCCAGCGATGCCTATCGAGCTTATCTATGAAGAACTGAATACCATGAACCCCGTTGGAGCGACCACTTCCGAGCTTGCCTTCACAGGTCCGGCAATGCTTACGCGGCTACGCAATAGAGTAGCTACGCTGAACGTAAGCATTAACTCGGATATGCAAATTTTTGGCAGTGCAATGAGCGGTCTCGAAGTTGCTGATGCTGGTGCTACAGCAGGATTGAATCAAGGGGGACGAGTTACAATTAGTGCTGGTCGGCGAGTAACTCTTCGAAACAACTCTGTGAGCCACATTGGAAACTTTACAACAGCACGGCTGATTGTCAATGGTACGCTCATTATCTCTACAGGCTCAACGCTCAACAACACGAATGTTTCTGGTACAGGTACATCGTCAGGTCTGGTTATTGGATCAGGTGGCCGCATTCAGTTTTGGGGTAGTGCTCAGCAAATTACACCAGGTTCGGGCAATACTTTTTATACTGATGCGACATCTGTTGCCGACTATCAGGATGCTGATTTTATGACATTTGCTGCGCGTCCTACCACGCCCCAAGAGATACCAACCACAATGAACGGCTCCATAACAGTAAACCGCATAGGAACGCCGACGCTTGACTTGAACATGGTTCTGCTAAATAATAGTGTTACCATGAATGGTAATCTGAACCTTGTTTCGGGTGGTATTGGTATGAACGGGAACAGAATGATACTGAATGGTACAGTAACGCTAGGCACAGGCGGCTATATTGCCGGGTCGAATGCGGCATCAGCTTCAGCGTTTTTGTATAACGGTACTGTTCCTACATCTGTTCGTACCACAAGCAGCACCTTTGTTGTGTTCAACCATTTTGGTGTAACAAACACAGGCAACCTAACCCTAAGCGGTCAAGTAATCATCGATGGCTCAACCTATACCGCAGCATATGATATGATGGGAGCACCAAACAATAACGGTCAGTTGGTGCTCAGTAACACTGGAAATCTTGTGTGCAATGCTGCAACATTGATTTTTCGAGGAATGAATGGTTACGGTGCAGGTGTTGGTCAAGGTGGGCATATTCCGGTAACGAATACAGGTGCTATTAGCGGCGATACTGGCTCGCAAATCATTTTTGAGTCACCCCAAGCGCGCTCATATCTGCGCATGGCTTCCGGTGGTCAGGTTCTCGCGAATCTCTACGTACAGCCTGCTGCTGCAGGTGTAACAGACTACTTAGTGTCGCTGCGCACACCACTGAGCGTTACAAGCGCGCCAGCACTGACGTTGAATGGGAATGCAGTCTTACAGCTTGGTCCCGGGGCAGACTTAACATTGAGCAATGCTGTGATTGCTGGTGGTGCTCCTAATACAATGGGTAACTTTATTGATGCTTCGCAAGGTGGGCGCTTGATTATTCAAAATATGGGTGTTGCTGCTTACACATTCCCAGTCGGTGTAAATACTGGTGCAGGACCTGCACGCTATTTGCCGATAACTATCAACAATCCTACGCCAAACGAGACATATATTGTGAGCGTAACAACAGCGATTGTGAACGTTCCGAGCATTCCCTCGAATCTGACAACGCGTAGTGTGAATGCACAATGGACCATAAGCAAAGGCACCCCATCATACAACGGACCTCTAACACTGCAATGGAATACGGCAGATGAGCCTGTACCCTTCAATACTTCGCTGACAGCTGACCCTTCGCTTACAACAATTCGCCGCTGGACGGGAGCATCCTATGCAAACGTGCTACCAACAATGCTTCCCGTTATCGGTCCTCCACGTACACTGCAAGCGACGTTCAATGGTAGTCTCTCCAACACAATATTTATTGTCTCGAATGCTCTATTTCCGATTTACTGGGTAGGTGGCAACAATACGGATTGGGGGAACACGCTGAACTGGGCATCTTCCTCGAATGGAACACCTGGTAGCGCAGCACCCCCCGGAATAAACGACTGGGCAATCTTCGACCGTTCTATTGATGCACCGGTTATTTCCACAAATATTCCAGCGTCGATTCAGCGCTTAACCGTTATGGGTGGTGCTTCGCCGACATTTGCTCAGCCGACAACACTGAACTTGCGGCAAACAATGGTGATGGCAGACAAAGACGTATTCTTTGGCGAATCGCTACATATCGCAACAGGTTCAACGTTGACGCTGGGTGGTACAAACCTCTCCATCGCTCCAACTGTTGCAGGAAACCATGAGCGTGGCATTGTGTTTGGGACGCTCCGCATCAATCCTGGCTCTACATTGAATCACACTGTCAATATGAATACAGCAGAGTTCGTGGTTGCAAGTGCTGGAACGCTACAAATGGCGGGCGGAACGTTCACCAAAGGCATGATGACAACACTGCTATACAACACACCTGCACCGTATACTGCCTTGAGTCCCTCTACTCCAGCAATATTAGCATATGCTGATGCTCTCTCCACAGCTGTAACAACAACCCCAGCAGCGACAAACGAATGGGGAGCACCATCTCCCGTGACGCTTCCCGCAAGCTTACTTATCAACCGTACGGGTGCAAACAGAGACTTTATTATCAGTACAATGGGGGGGGTATCAGTAACAGTGCGCAACAACATTACAGTGCAGTCTGGTCGTTTCATCATTGGTCCTAACATGACGCTCATCGCCGGTCCTGCGCCGACAAGCCAAGTTTCCGTTGTTTCAGCAGTTGCTCCAAACGGGACATTTGTTGGTAGTAATGATGGCGCAATGACTCCGTCGGAGCTAATTATTAACGGGCAAGGACCCTCGACGTTGCGCTTTGCAAGTGATAATGAATTGGAGCGTTATCTAGGACGCTTAACTATTGGACAAACACTGACTATGGGGCAAGCGCCACCGCGAGTAACCCTAAGCTCTGGACGCAATTTAACACTAGTGGCGGCTAATGGGCTGAATATTGTGAGCGCAGATAATAGCTTTGGCTTGATTATCGCTTCAACGGATACCCTAACACTGTACCGAGATGTTAATGCAGCGAGTATTGGTGCAGGTAGTCGTGTTCTTGTCAATGGACGCTTGCGCCTTGCAGGAGAAACAGTGATGCCATTTCCTTCGCTCAATAATGCTGGTGCGCTTGCAGTTGGAACGACATGTACACTGGATTTGATTTGTGTTGGTTTGGGCGCAGTAACGGGCAATCCCGTAGAATATCTCGCTCCGACCTCAACGTTGCGCTATGGTGGTCAGCGCACAGTGAGCACGTCGCCAATTGAATTTCCACATCTCTTCAACGGTACGTTAATTGTCCAAAAGGGATTCTCAAACGGAGATCCAACGCTTCCAGGTATTAACGACAACCTCGTGCAAATTGATGCAAACAAGACACTATCGGGCGCTTCGATTCAGTTGCTCAATGGTGGTATTGATTTGCATACAGCAGGCGTTCGCTTCACGATGAATGCACCGCTCAACTCTCCATCACCACTTGGTATGTTCCGTGTTGGTATGGGTATGGCTAGCGATGGATGTATTGAGTACAACAATTCAACACCAGCAACCTTACGATTTGATGCAAGTGGTGGTGCACCGTTTATTGGCTGCTTAACAATAACAGGAGCAACGGTAACGCTCGCTTCAGGTACGAGCGCAACCTTTGAAGCTGCAACAGCAATTACCGATGCAGGACGTTTATTTCTCGATGGCACAGCAAACTTGCAGATGAATGGGAACTCACTAAGCTTTACAGGAAATAATACCGTTGGTGGGTTTATTCGCTCGGGTTCGGGGGTACTTAGTGGCTCTGCATCCTCGAATCTGACGTTTACGTCGCCACGCCGCTCCGTTGTACGTATGAACAGCATGGCGAATCAGCTCAATAATATGACTGTCAATTCTACCTTCCCGGTTACCAACCCACTAGTAGTGATTACTACATCAACAGTAGTCAACGGAACACTTACTTTGAATAGTACGAACTGGGGGCCGGGTACAGGAGGTGGGAACATCCGCCTCGAACCGAATGTACAATTCACAGTAAATGCCACAAATGCAACACACACGCCAGTAGCAGACAATAACTTTATTGAAACGGCGGCCGGGTCGCGTTTGATTATGCCGATTGCAGCAGGGGCATGGCGAAGTTTCCCTGTAGGAACCACGAACACACTCGGTACAGCATTGCTGTATGCTCCTGTTGCCATCTACAATGGTAGCGCAGCATCGGATTTCTATTCAGTGAATGCGTCGCACACTATCACACACCAGTCAACAACATATCCACAGCGTGTGAATGTGCAGTGGACAGTGAACAAAAATAGCGGTACAAGTACAGGCGATAAGATGATATACACATGGGAAGTAAGCCATGAATCGCCGGGATTTGTACGAGCAAATGGCTTTCCAGCGCGGTGGAACGGCACAGGATATGACAACCTACTAAATGCTGCGCTTGGTGGAGCAAGTATGATAGGGATTGGTACTTACTACAGTGCAACAAGCGTCAATCCTATTACCTCGTACAGCAATACGCCGTTTGTGGTTCTCAACCCGCCGTCAGCAATTATTCTGGCTGCAAGCAATACGTCGCCAACTGGTAATAATGGCTTTAACCCTACTCCACCGACAAGCTTTGGTACGCCTAATCTGACCATCACTAGTGGAACACCATTCCCAATACACTTTAGTGCATTCAACGGTCTCAACCAGCTGTCGCCCGTTGTAGCGTCGTTTACAGTATTCGGGCAGTTAATCTCTGCGCCGGGTCAAACAGCAGTATTCAATACCTCAGGAACAGTTAGCACAACGCTTGACCCAGCGCTTGGAAGACCCGTAAGCAGTACAATGTCTTCGATTGTGTTTGATTGGTTGAATCCGGGAAATGCAGCAAGCACGACAGCAATTCTGCGCTTGTACGAGCCGACTGGCACGCTAACATCGGCATCGCTTGTTGTAACAGTGCTTGCACCGCCACTGCGTCCTTCCACAATTGCCTATTCGCAAGTGCAAAATGCGAGTACAGGAACACTAGGGTTTAATGGCGGTGGGCTTGGTCAGTTTAATATCACGGGCGGTATTTCATTTCCAATCAATTTTGGCTTGTATTCCAACTCTAACTTTTTAGCGCCGACAACGGCGACAACGGTATTTGAAACGACGATAGAACCTATTCCAGGCCTTACAATGCCCAGTGCAAACTTTGTTGCAACGCCCAGTACACCGCAAGCACCAACAACAGCAACACTTAATGCTGGAGTAGCTACGGGCAGTGTGCGACCTATCTTTAATTGGACGAATCCGCCTGGTAATGGTCCTGCAATAACGAAAGCACTTGTGCGATTACGTGTGCTTTCTGGTGGTGAGCCCGGTTCGCCTGTGCTTGCCTCGACAACAGTAACGGTAACAATTAGCACGACCGGTACAGTTTTCCCAGTGCCGGGTGCTTCAAAGCTTGGGTATTCGGTGAATTCTGGCGATATCCTCGATCCCGCGCTATCGAATCAAGGCATTAACAATGGTGCGTTTACAATGAGCAATCCAATAATGTCAAACAGCGTGATACGTGTGAACTTTGCCTCGTTTGCAGACTATGGTGCGGTTATTCGTCCTTCAATAAATCCAACACAGGTACAGCTTTCGATTGCCCCTGTAAATCCGACAGACGTGTTTAGCATTGATGGGACGACGGCGACGACTATTACGTCAGATGGCACAGGCTCGCTCTTTCCGCGCATTATTCATAATGATAATGCACCAGCTGTGAAACCTGCTATTTTGACACTCAGTGTGGTCAGTGGTCAGACAACTCTGCTCTCCACAACAGCACAAATATGGGTAGCGACAACAGGCTCAATTGCGACACACACATCGTTTAACCCGAATGTTGGTATTTCTGGGCATACAAGCCCAGCTATTGGGTCAGCGGGGATCAATGGTGGCAATCTTACAATTCCGAGCGGTCGTCCATTTAACATTGATTTCGGCTTCTTTAATGCTGCTTCTGTGCTAGCGCTTGGTGGTGGTAATCCAATGACTCTGTCTATTGTTAATGTTGTGCCGGGTACGGAAACAGTAACCCTCAGTGGTAATACAGCTGTTCCACTCATTTTTGGCGCTCGTCAGGCACGCTTGGAAGGTGCACGGCTCAACTGGATAAATCCAACAGTTCCCGGTCCTATACAGGTAACAATTCGTCTGACACCAAGCAATCCACCGTTGATCTTTAGCGGTATTAGCTTTACAGAAGCAACGATAACGCTCACGACAGGAGCAAGCGTTCCAGTTGCACTGGCGATGAGCCAAATTTCTTCGACAGGGACGCAAGGAGTAAACGGTGGAAATTTAACCATTAACAACGGTGTACCATTCAATATCAATCTTGGATTGTTTGATGCTTTTGGTGTACCATCACCATCGCTTTCAAATATTTCGGTAGGTTTATCTGCACAGCCTGTAATTCCTGGACAAACCTTTACTGTCAGTGGTGGATTCTCTGGTGTATTTGTAAACCAGAGTGGCATCACGCTGAATAATGTGATAGTAACATGGACAAATCCAAGTAGTCCAACAACGCAAGTACAGCTTGTTGTCTCGACAACAGCGGGCATGGGGCCAATTCAGTCAACATCGGTGATTGTAACGCTATCAGCAGGGGCACTTTTCCCAACTATTACAAACTTCTCACCGGGATTTGGTGGTCCGGGAACAGTTGTCACAATTGCTGGGTTCAACTTTACAGGAGTTAATAGTGTTACGTTTGGTGGCGTACCTGCTACGAGCTTTACTGTAGTAAACGATGGAGTAATTCAGGCAGTTGTGCCTGCTGGTGCTATAACTGGTCCAATCACTGTGTCACGTCCAGCGGGTATGTCGTATCCTGCAGGTTCGGGAACATCCGCAACTCCGTTCACGATCGGTACACCACCAACAATTAGCTCCTTTACTCCAACACAAGGCGGAACAGGAACAGTTATCAGAATCAATGGTACAAACTTTGGTTCACTCTCAAATATTATTTCGGTGAATGTTGCCGGATTGACTGCTGTTGCAGATTCGGTAAATCCATCAGGGACACAGTTATTCGTTCGGATTACTGGCACGGCGACAACACCACGTCTGGCACCAATTACTATTGCGACACTGAATGGTACGGTAACGTCCACACAGCTGTTCCAGTATAATCTTCCACCTATTATTAGCGGAGTAACGCCAGGTAGTGCTATTGCAAACGGAAGAGATGTACCGATTGTTATCAATGGCTCGAACTTCAACATCAATTTGATGCCGGGAACAGGCGATATATCAGGTGTCTATTTTTCAATTGTGAACGCTCCGCAGGCGATTAGTCCAGCACTGCGTATCGCAGTACAAACTGTAACGCCAACGGAGATTCGAGCTACTATTTCAGGTACATTTAATAACATGCCCGGTCAGCGCTTTATTATAGTGGTAAATGCTGATGGTCAATACACGAGCTTTCCATTCCAGCTTATCCAAAGTCCTGCTCCAACACTGACTAGTATTACACCGAGTGTAACGACTGCAACAGGTGTTGGCTTTGTTGCGACAATTGCTGGTACAAACTTTTTCGGTCTTGCAGGAACAACAGTAACAGCGAATGGTACACCGCTGACTGTAGTATCTGCAAGCCCGACACAATTACAAGTTCTTATCCCGGCATCGCTGAACCAAGTTGGTGCAACGCTCAACATCGTAGTACGGAATTCCGATGGTCAGCAAGTCCAGGGAACAATTAGAATCAACGATGCAGGAAGACCATTCATTGAGCGTATATCGCCACCTCGTGCTATTGTTGGCTCGAGTGCTGTAACGATTACTATTACAGGTTCAGGCTTCTTCCTGAATGCAGAGGTGACGTTCAACAATATTCCGCTACAAGTGTTGTCAAACCCTGCACGCTCGACAACGCAGATTGTTGCAGTGATTCCTGCAAGTCTGCTAACAACTCTTGGATCATTCCCAATTCGTATTACCAACCCTGGCGGGTTGTCGAATGCGGTACTGTTTACAGTGGGCTATCCACCACCAACAATTACGAGTGTTGTTACAGCAAGTGGCACAATGCCAGGTCAGAGCGTAACAGCTGCATCGGTTTTCCCATTCTGGCTTGCAATCAACGGTTCCGGGTTCCGTGCAGGATTGACTGTAACATTTAACAACTCGAACTTGACAATCATCTCAACTTCTGATACCCAGGTCATTGTTCAAGTTCCTGCATCGTTGAATCGTACAGGTGTGTTTCCTGTAACGTTGTCGAACCCGGACGGTTTGTCCTCGACAGCAACATTTACGATTGGGCAGCCGAATGCGCCAGTTGTTACATCGGTATTCCCGTCAGTAACAAATGCCACGGCGACACCGTTCTTTATTACGATTAATGGACGGAACTTTACTCCGGGTCCACAAGGGCAGCCATTGCCGGGCTTCCAAGTACTCTTTAATGGTAGAGCATTACAGGTTATTTCTGTAACAGCAACACAAGTCATTGCCTTTGTGCCTGCTAATGTCAATAACCAAGAAGGGAATGCAACGATTGATGTTATCAATCCAGATGGGCAGCGTGCAATGCCGCCAGGAACAATCGAAGTGCGCTGTATGGTCTGTCCAATTATCACAAGCGTATCACCCCGTACGCTACGCCCCTCCTATCCATTCGATGTTACCTTTACAATCACTGGCTCGAACTTCCGTCCCGGTGCAACGGTAACAGTGGGTGGTGTGCCGCTGAGAATCATTAGTATAACGGATAACCAAATTATTGCTGTTGCTCCAGCAGGATTCTTCCTCAGCGACCCGCGCATTCGTGTAACAAACACAGACGGTACAAACTTTACGCTCTTTGATGCATATCAAGTGAGCGTGCGTGAGGTCATTAACCTTGAAGCAATGGTAGCCCGTGTATATCCGAATCCGGTAGATGGTATAGTAGGCTTTGAAGCACATCTGCCAAAACCAGCACAGTTGCATGTACGCATAACCGATGTGCTTGGTAGAACGCTAGTCCTCTTTACACAGGCTGTAGGGGCAGGTGTATTCACGCAGCAGCTTGATGTAAGTGCTCTTCCGTCAGGTGTGTATATTATCGAACTCACCGATGGAGAACGACGCTACACAGAAAAGCTGCTCAAACGATAGTGTGCTGATAATCTCTTCTCGCGTATAGCGCGTGAGAAGTGAAAGGTTAAGAGATTCATCGAGCCTCGATACAGGTAAAAGCTGTATCGAGGCTTTGGTTTTTTGTGAGAAGTATGCATTACCTGCATAGCAAGTATCAACACACTACAACACATCAGAACACAATAGTTCCTTGTTCGCCGTGAGCAATGCGGTCTTCGAGATTACTAAGCAGAAGAATTTCGATATACTCAAGTTCATGCGCTGTTGGTGGAGCACTCTCAGGAAGAACAATAGGGCTACCAAAGAGCAAGAAAATATGGGGCTTTTCATCGCCTAGAAATTCATATCGCATTGCCAAAGGAAGGATTGCTACAGAACGTTCAGATGTAATGCAGCGCTGTAGTATGCGTTCTACGCCTCGATGGTAGCCAAGAGGGCGTTTTCTGGAAGGTAAGAGCTTGCCCTGCGGGAACAGGACAACAAGGCGCTTTCCTGACAACAGATGAGCTGCATAGTCTAAAGCTTGAAGGATGTCTTTGGGAGATTGTTGGTTAATGGAAAAAGCCCCAAGGAAGCGGAAAAACCAGAACTCTCGCAGGCGATGTTCGAGCATCATGATGTAGTATTCGCGCTGCCAGCATATGTCATTCAGTAGATAGGGAATGAATCCATCCCACCATGATGAATGATTGGGGAGAAGAAGGATAGGAAGTGATTCAGGTATGAATGGGATAGCATCGAGCAAATGAAGAGCATGAAAGCGTCGTCGAATAAGTGAACGAAGATATGGGCGAAAGAGTATGTGTGCCCAGCACTGATGTCGAGCAACGATCATCGAGCAAACAGTAAGAAAAAGTGAATGTACAAATACACGACAGGAGCAACGAACATCGCTGCATCGAAGCGATCGTAAACACCCCCATGCCCCGGAATAATGTTTGAGCTATCTTTGACGCCAGCGTCGCGTTTAAAGAGAGACTCAACAAGATCGCCAAGCTGTCCGATAGCTCCTACAATACCACCGAGCACAACAGCATGGAGAGGTGGTAGAAAGGGTAGCAAGTAGCGCGATAAAACAAGAAATAGAATTGATGCACCAAGAAATCCAACAATTGCTCCTTCCCATGATTTATTGGGACTAACACGTGGAAACAGCTTATGATTGCCAAATGCCTTGCCAGCGAAAAAGGCAAGAGAATCACATGTCCAGATGCTTAGAAATGTTACAAACACAAGCCACGTCCCCCATACATTGCCAATGTGTAAGCGTTCTTCAAGACTAGAGTTCGAAAGGAAGGGCTGCAGAACAGGTGCACTAAGCATTCTGCCTGTAAATGCCATGCGGAGTCCTACAAGACTTGTAACACACGTACCTATGTACATAACGCCAAAAATGGTAATGGCTGCATTCCACAGAGGATGTGGTTTGTTGCGCAGAAGCTCAATGATGAGTACCCCAAGTACAAATGATAGAACAAGAGCAGGAAACAAAAGCTGTGCAAATGCTTGTGGAGCGGTATCAGCAAGCATAAAGTATAGACCTATGAGCAGGCTTCCCGCATATCCAGTCCAATATTGTGGCAAAGCTGAAGTGTTTGTACCTAAGTCGTAGAGTTCTTTAAGCGATAACAATGCTAGCAGTTGAACAAATCCCCAAAACCACCAATGTCCTGCAATGACAAGACCAATAATAATCGGTGCTGCAATAAGTGCGACAATGATTCGAGTAGCAGTATTGCTCACAGAAAGCCTAAAGATTTAGTGATAGAAGGTATTGTCACGTATCACAGCAAGGCACGTACTTGCAAGGCGCTCTGCTTCTGCTTGAGTTTTTGCTTCAACAATAAGACGGATGATTGGTTCGGTATTCGAGGTGCGCAGGTGTATCCATCCGTCAGCAAAGCTCAGCCGTAGACCATCTTCAGTATTAGCAATAGCGTCAGGATAACGCTTGAGAATACTTGTAGCAATACTCTGTACATCACCATGAAAAGGCTGCTTGTGCTTAATCATACAGTATCGTGGCAGAGCGCTAACAATGCTGGAAAGGGTCATGTTTGGGCGTTCTTGTTTGACTTGTGCCAAGAGCAGTAGTATAAGAGCCGTTCCTACTAGCGAGTCACGCCCAGCATGACATGTGGGTAGAATGACCCCGCCACTGCCCTCGCCGCCAATGATCGAGCCATGCTCTAACATTCCCTGCACAACGTTAATTTCTCCCACAGCAGTGCGTATAACTTTCACGCCATAATGGGCTGCAATGTCCTCTACTGCCTGCGTTGTGGACATATTCACGACAACAGGTGCATATGCTTGCTCGCCAAAATACTGTTTATTGCGTAGAACAGCAAGGGTTGCTAGAACGACAGTATTTTCTTCGAACACAACACGACCGCGTTCATCGACGAGAACAAGGCGATCGGCGTCAGGATCTACAGCAATCCCAAAGTCTGCGTGATGCTCTACAACGGCTTTCGAGAGGTCGCCAAGATGTTCAGGAATGGGCTCAGGTGTGTGAGGGAATATACCTGTTCCATCGCAATAGAGAGGAATAACCTCGCAGCCAAATGCTTTGAGAATGTAAGGAATAAAATGCGAGCCTGCAGCATTCACAGCATCAACAACAACGCGAAAGTGTGCATTCCGAATAAGTTCCACATTTCCTGAATTGGAAAATAGTGGAAGGAGCATAATAGATTCTGTATGGTGTGCTGCTGGGTTTTGATGCGTCGTCATGCTTTCGCCGTGTTGGTTAGGTACGAAAGCGAATTGGCGCTCATCAAGACATTGCCAAAATTGAGCGTTTTCTTCGGCGCTAAGAAACATTCCCTTATTATTGAGAAACTTCAGACCATTCCATTCCACGGGATTATGAGAAGCAGATATAGAGATTCCACCAGCCATTGCTTGGTGTTCGGCAAACAATTGAACTGTTGGCGTGGGAACAATACCAAGCTCTAGCACTTCACGCCCTGATGCAGCAAGAGTAGCACAGACAATTTTTTCAATCCATTCTCCCGATGGACGACCGTCCCGCCCAACAACGATAATACCTGGTGGAAGATATGACGCAAATGCAGCAGTGTATTCAGCAACGATAAATGGTGTGAGTGCATCTCCTAGTGTGGCGCGTACTCCAGATATAGAGCGTATAAGAGGCATGGTAGGGTGGTCTCCGAGAAATAATCAAAGTCTTTGAAGTTCAGCATGCAAGAAATAGTGGGCATAAGGAATGTGGACTACGTCTATGCACACACAATACACTGAAACTTACAAGCTGCGCTCAAAATACACAATCTGTTGTTTCCTATCAATAAGGAAGTTTGGCAAGGAATAGAAAAAGGCAAGCGTGATATTGCGTATATTATGCTTTCAGTTTGTTTTTCACAAAAAAAATCTCTAGTTTCAATGCCTTGGTTATTGTTGCGCAGTATTATGAGCATTGCTTGATAGCAATGAAGCTCATTACTGCGTGTTATTCCCATGTAGCGCTTGGTCTTCTTTGTTGTTATAGTCTCTCCACCAGATTCTTCATGCTTTTCTTAATTCAAAGGGTTAATCCATGAGCCATTTTCTTCGCAGTATTATGCCCACGTATCTTCTACATAGCAGCTTTATACTCTTGCTGATAGCTATTGGAGTACAGTTATCACACGTAGATACTATATACGCGCAACATGCTTTGCTGAAGAGTCAAGTAAGTGCAATGTTTTCGCGTGATAATGTAGTCCTCGAAAGCCGACTGCGTCGCCTGATTCAAGGTAAGCCTCTTGGGAATGGCTTATATAGCCTTGCAAAAGCTCCCCGCATCGTGCCCCTTAGGGAAGGTACATATGAAAAGGGAGCTTTATACATTAAGACTCGCCAGCGCTTCGTGCTTGGCAAGGGAACAACGGTATTTCAGTCCTCCGTGCTGATGAGCAGCTTAGAGGGTGTAGTGATTCGAGAGATTCGACCAGTATCTGTGCCTCATAATAGCGGTGCGTTACTTGCCTCCGATGAGTATGGGGTAGGAAGAATATACGCTGTACGCTTCGACCCTTATGTTGATATTCAGCGTCTCTGTTATGAGCTGTCTCAGAACCCTGAGGTAGAATATGCCGAGCCAATCTATATTCATCAATTGCTACAAGAGCGCGTTACACCCAATGACCCATTCTTTATCCGGCAGTATCATTGGGCGCGGATTGAGGCACAGCGAGCATGGGGAATTACACGAGGTGATTCGACAATAGTTATTGCTATTTGTGATAGTGGTGTAGACATTGAGCATGAAGATATTAAGGACAATATCTGGATAAATCCCGGTGAATCAGGTACTGATGCACTAGGGCGCGATCGCCGTACCAATGGTGTTGATGATGATAATAATGGCAAGGTTGATGATTGGCGTGGTTGGGATTTTATTGGGAATGTTACCGCTGCCGACCGGGCTGCCTCCATTTATCGTCCAGATAATGATCCACGCCCCCGACCATCGCGAGACCTTGATACAGAAGATGGTCTTAATCATGGATCGCACGTTGCTGGTATTGCTGGTGCAACACCCGACAATGGAATTGGTGGTCTAGGCTCAGGGTACCGCTGTCGTATCTTGCCTATCAAAAATGCAACAGAAGACTTCGCTAATGCTCGCAGTGTGCTTCTGGGATATGAAGGAATTCTGTATGCAGCGCAAATGGGTGCAAAGATAGTCAATTGCTCATGGGGCAGTTCATCGGGATTTAGTCAAGTAGCTCAAGACATTGTCAATACTGCAACCCGCATGGGTACGCTCGTCGTAGCAGCTGCAGGAAATTCTGCATCACTCATGGACGATATATTTATGCCTGCGTCGCTGGACAATGTGATGTCGGTTGGTGCTACAGATGAAAATGATACCCCAGCGGGATTCTCAAACTTCGGGGTTAAAACGTCGGTATTTGCTCCCGGAGACAATATTCTCAGCACTCTTGTCAACAATAGATACGAGTTCTATGGAGGCACTTCGATGGCATCGCCCCTTGCTGCTGGAATTGCAGCGCTTGTGCGTCATATACACCCTGAATGGACTTCGACCCAAGTTATTCAGCAAATTCGCGGAACATCGGATAACGTTCTGGTACCGGGAGCAACTGCACGACCGTTTAACTACTTTGGAAGAATCAATGCTTTTCGTGCTCTGCATATAAACCGCACACTGAATGGTTCAGGCGAGACAATGCCCGGCATTATAGGAGTAGGCAATAGCATTGATGCAGTGAATGGCTTGATAACTAGCTTTGAGCCAAAACGCCTCATTCTTTCTGTGCAGAACGTTCTTTCTGACGCTGCTGATGTGAGCATCACGCTAACACCAATTGATTCGAATATTGTTGCCCTACAATCTACCGCAAGTATTGGTACATTGGTAACAGGGCAGCGTAAGGATGTTGAGTTTACAGTGCAGCTGCAGCCTACAGCGCTGAGTGCAGGTGGTGCTCTTGATATTGGTGAATTCATTGTAACATATCGCTCTGGCTCGTACGTAAACTATGAGCTTTTAACGATACCCTTCCAACTACCAGCAAGCAGCGCTACACCGCAGCTCGTGATGTCGTCGGTCATAGATTTTGGAACGACACCTGTTCCAACAACAGCAACGTTGCGTATCAGCAATATTGGTAACCAGACAATTCGCGTAACCTCGGCAACACCAGAATTTACGGGGGCTCATGCATCAGAGTTCCGTCTTGTTACGCCACTATTTGATGTTGCTCTTGAGCCGGGAGCCTCTACAACACGGCAGATTCGCTTCACTCCGTCAACCAATGCCAGTGGCGAACGTACAGCGACATTTACTGTTCTTGGTATGTCCGATGGTGTTGTCCCAACTGCTGGTGCAGGCAATCCTATCGCAAATGGGTATCGGTTTAGTCAGCGTCAAGAGACGTACACAGAGATTACGGAAAATAACTTTCCGTTTGCTGCTGGGGGTGCAAATCTCGACGATGGAGAGTTTGATGTTGATTTGCCTTTCCCTTTCCAATTCGGTACTAATCTGTACACAAGGGTGCGGATTGTTTCCAATGGATTTCTTGTTTTTAACCCTGCTCGTTCCTCTATTCTGGAAACTGCGTTTGTTACAAGCCCAATAGCCGACGCTACGTACGGGGCAGATGGTGTAATCTCGGCGTTTACACTAGATTTATACATGCTACCTGACGGTACAATCCGCTATGCTACACAGGGAACTGCGCCTAATCGTGTTTTTATTGTTCAATGGAAGCGTGCATCGATTGTTTCTGCAACAGGTGCCTCACCAGATGCAGATTTGAACTTCCAGATTCGACTGTACGAAGGTTCAAATCGCATTGAGTTTGCATATGATAAAATGAGCTTCACACGCGATGGATTCCTCATTCGCGGTCAGGTTGGTTTACGTGGGCGCACTCCTGCAGATTTCAATAGCCGTCTTGTGAACTTTGCTCAGCAGCATACGTGGCTAACGTCTGTTCAGGCTTCGGCAGCAACGGATCGGTGTGATTTATTTCCCGATGTTGCACCGCCTTCGGGTCTTGTCTATGTCTATACGCCAAGTGATTTTGCCTCTGCCAATATTCCGCGTGTAACGCCATTTCGCCGCTCTGTGGAGCTTCGTGCACGTACTCGTTCTGGCGGTGTACTTATGACAGACCCACCACTCACAACAGGAGTAAACTTTAATACAATTAACCGCATTGGCAATGTTACAGTGTCGAGTATACCGACAACTATCGGCACAACCCAAATACGAACAATCACTATGGCGAATATTAGCGCCAATCCACTAACAATTACTGGTCTTGATATTATCCCAGTTGTTGATGCAACAAGTGGCGAGTTTCGTGTACTCAATCAAGTTCCGATAGTCATTCCTCCGAATTCAACAACAGCGGTGCGTATAGCGTTTTCGCCAAGCGTGAATCGCTTCCGCGAGGCAACACTGCGTATTACGTACGATGGCGTTGCTGCGCTCATGCCACTGTTTGGTGGCGCACAGTCGCCAAATCAACTTCTGCGATTTTTCAATGAACTAGGAACAGACTTAACAGGTACAACGGGCTTCTTTAGCCGGTTCGACCGACTACCGCCTTTTACACTGACTGGTGCGCTGCCGCCGCTTAATCTTGTGCCTATTGGGAACACACGAATAGTCAATCTAGTTTCTGTGAGAAATATGGGGACAGAACCCGTTACAGTAACGGGTGCAACGTTCACCCAAGCAACGCTCAATACTGTTCAGAGCCGTGAGTTTCGCCTGCTTACTCCTTTACCGTTTACCGTACAACCCGGTACATCGCAAACTCTGTCAATTGCCTACTCGCCGATTGAGGCAGGAGAAAAGCTCGTAGATTTGATGCTCTTTAGCGACCGTGCTGAACCAGCGCGCTTGCGCTGTGGTAGTGTTGGTGGCGTTCCGCGTGCAATTCAGGTAACACCTCGAACGACCAGTGATGTGATTAATTCTGCACCTATTCCCTATACATTTAACTTTGGCTTGGTGTTACTGCATACAACGGGAACGCAACGTATCACCCTGCGTAACAGTAGCACAGCAACAATGACTATTTCAACAATTAGCTTTGGTGGACTACATGGCAGTGAGTTTAGTGTGAACACAGCATTCCCGATTCGTCTTAATCCTGACCAAAGTCTTACCCTCACAGTAACTTTTCAACCGCGTGATGTAGGTGTACGTATGGGGACAATGACAGTATTTCATAATCAAGCACCGGGTGTGGAGACTGTACAACTCATTGGTAGCGGTGGGGCACTGCGTCGTATTGCTGTGCCTGTATCAACACAAGTTTTTGCAACAACAGCTCCGAATGCAACGTCGGCAACAATTCCTATTGCTATTCGCAATCTTGGGCGGCATACAGTAACGCTATCCAGTGTTACTATAGAAGGGCGAGATGCTACTCAGTTCCGTTTCGCACGAGGAATCCCAAACGGTACAACTATTGCCACTGCCCAAAGTTCTACAGCAACAGTATTTTTTGCACCTACGTCGCTAGGGGTAAAAGAAGCACGTCTTGTTGTGCGAAATAACGGCGAGTTCCCTGTGATGACAGTAGAGCTGCGGGGTACAGCAGCAGATTCTGTTGCCCGTGCAACGATTGCTACGCTCGATGCTGTGGCTCAGCTTGGCGACGAGGTTGTCATTCCTATTGTGCTGCGCAATGGTCGTGCTCTACCAGCGAATACAACTATCTATGCAAATGTGCGCATGAATGCTTCAATACTTCAGCCATTAGATTCTCTTTCAGCAGGCACGGTGTTCGACAGTCAGCGCCTTGTGCGCCTTACACTGCGACCAAATGCTACCGACACAGTTCTAACACGATTACGCTATCGTGCTGTGCTAGGAAATGATACCACAACAGTTCTACGCATAGAAGACGCGTTCGCAACTAATGCAACGATTCGTACAGCTTCGGGCAGACTGAGTATTACTGGTGCTCCGCAAGCATTCTTGCAAATACCTTCTGGAAAATCTAGTGCAGAATATTCTGCGCCGCCCGGCGCTGAGGTGCGAGTTCCGATTGTTCTTAGGAATCGTCATCGTATTCCACAGGGGCGCTTGCTTATCGCGACCATTACCCATAATGCGTCTCTTTTGGAACCGCTGAACCTCACAACGCTGTCAGGTGGAACAAGTGTGGCAAGTGGGGTGCGGACAATTACATTCGCTATTCCCCCCGGTTCTGCAACTGATACGGTCATTACGCCTGCTTTCCGTGCTGCAGTTGGCAACGCAACAAATTCAACGATAACAGTGCAGAACACTATACGCAGTGCTGATCCACAGTTTGGCGACCTTGTCTTGGTGCAGCCTTCGGGATTATTTTCTGTAGCAAATCTTAACCGTGCAGGTGGTTTCCCCAACTTGTTCCATTCACCCCGTGCATCGCTTGTGCTCGTTAAAGCTAGTCCGAACCCCGCTTCTAGTGAGGTAATTGTGCACTATCAGGTGCTGGATGAAGCTGACGTTACGCTTACTCTGTATGATGTTGCTGGTAAGTCTGTGTACGAAGAGCATCTTGGAATGCTGGCAGCGGGTGAACACACGGTGCGTGTTTCAACGCAGCATTTGCCTCGCGGTACGTATGTGCTAATGCTACATTCGGCAACTAGCAAAGCGGTACACACGCTGTATGTGGAACGATAACGGGCAACACAAGTACTTCTTGTTGCGGAACAAATGTATTTTCCCTTTTTTCGAATACAACTATGATGTGTAACACTAGCAAAATCATGTATATGCTCTTGCGCTGTGCATGCCTCGCGCTGTTGATAATAATGATAATGTCGGAATATGCTGAGGCACAAGGTGGACGGCCACGTCGTCTTTCGCTTGGGTTGTATGGCACGTACAGTATGGATATGCACAATGTAAATTTTTTGGAACTACCAACTATTCCGATTTTTACACCTCGTACGGGCGGGTCGAACGAACCCGGAGCATTTTCTCCTACAACTGCATGGAATCCAGCGTTTGGTCTTGTGGCGGAATATGCTCTTGATGAACGTCTGAGCGTTGGCATTCGTGTGCATTATGCAACACAGGACGTTCGCCTAACAACGCGCGCTAGCTATCGTGTCGGTCGTAGCGATGGAACATTTGCCAATGCTATTAGCGAGTATTCTCTCAGTGATTCAATACAAATTCTTGGCGTTGAGCCAATGGTAAGTTATACTCTCTGGGAGGGTTTATCGGTACATCTCGGTGTTCGTTTGGGATTTATTTTGTCGGCAAAGTATTACCAAGTGGAAACGCTCATCGAGCCGAGCGATGGCAGTTTCTTCAGTGGTACAGTACCAATACGCACGCGAAATCCACGCACAGGGGACTTGCCAGAGGCTGTAACATTCACAATAGCTCCGATTCTTGGACTAAGCTATGCAATTCCGATTACAGAGCGCTTGATTGTGCAGCCAGAAGCGTTTCTCTCGTACAGTTTGATGCCTGTAGTCAAAGATATAGAATGGAGAGTACATTCGTTGCGCCCAGGGCTGGCAGTGCGATATAAACTGTAAGCGAGAAAGAAGAAACCGTTCTAGTACAAGAAGACAAATGGTAGGTACAGCTCGCTGAAAGAGGCGAGCTGTGCTATTTGATGTGTGTCAAGCGAATCACCGTATGGAGGGAATTTGCGAAAGTAGAAACTTTTCACGAATT
>JANWZB010000179.1 GCA_025055035.1 Candidatus Kapaibacterium sp. | reverse complement strand
AGTTTATTGGCTTAGACGTTATCGAAGACACTATGCCCGACCGTGCAGCTTCGCCAGCACAGGCAGCAGAAAATAATGACTTTCGTAAGCGATTTGAAGCGATGCTTGAGCAGCTGCCCGAAAAACAGCGCCAGACCTTTGTTATGCGATATTTTGACGAGCTATCATATGAAGAGATCTCAAAAATTTGTGGCACAAGTGTTGGCGGACTCAAGGCAAATTATTTTCAAGCTGCAAAAAAGCTTGCGCAGCTTTTGAAAGCTGAACAGTTAGGCAAGAAATAGCATATGCCACAAATCCATATGTGCGTCTAGGTTATAGCGTCACGCTACAACTACACCACATCCTCGAATCATCATGCTGTATCATGCACACTTCTAAAGCACAAGTTATACATGGCGCTCCACCATTAACGCGCGCAGAAGCTGAAGCACTGATTCCCGACTACGTGTTTGGTACACTTGAGTCAGAACATCAAAGAGAACTTCTTGAGGCGTCATTGCCGTTTTATCCTGATTTAGCAGATGATGTACATCTCATTCAGGAGAGCTTCAGAAGCGTAGAGTCGGAGCTGGAAGTACTTGACCGAGCACAAGCACAGCGCTTGAAGAATCTGAGCGTTCATGTGCAAGAGCGCTTACAGCGCAATGCCGAACGCCGCACATACTGGTTTCGTCTGGGAAGAGTTGCTGTTCCAGTACTCGTTGCGGGCGTTATAGCCGTAGTGATGATTGTTGATAGAAACACGACAAACGACCTACCCGTTCAGCATACTGCTCAGCACTATCAGCCTTCTATACTAACAACTCAAGAGATTCACACTCTTGAGCATCTTCCTCTCGATGTGCAGACGATAAAAGAGTACATTGCACTGCTAGGGCAGCTAGATACACCTGTTCCTGAGCTAGCAGATGACACAACACTTGGTATTGTTACACAAACGCTACTAAAAGAAGAAACACTCCAAGCTATTGTGGCGAATCGCTCAGTCTTTCAAGATTACTTTGATAGTGCCTCTGTACTCGATGCTATCACCGATGAGCAAGCGGAAACAGTTGCTTACGCAATGCGTAGTGCTATGCAATAGCACAGTAATAGCATATGTGTGTAATGACCGTCTATCTCAATTTGTTAGAAGCTTATGGTATGTCGTAAACTTTGTCGTTGGAGCATTCTAGTGCTTTTTGTGATTTGCATTGTTGCGGATTATGGTGAAGCATTCGGATTACACGGAGTACCGCAACAAGATGCAGCAAAAGCCAAAAAGCAGATTGAACAGCTGAAAAAGTTAAAGCTTATTGAAGCGCTGAACCTTGACGATGCAACAGCAGAAAAATTTTTTGTGCGGTACAATGCTGAGCAGAAGAAAGTAGAAGATGCTCGCAAAGCATTGGAAGATGCTATTAACGACCTTGAAAAAGCAAAAAGCTCAGGTAATACCGAAAAAATCAAGCAATTGACGCAGATCATGCTCGATAGACACAAGAATCTACAGGATGCAAACAATGAATTCCTGCGTTCTGTCCGCGAGGTACTGAATGAAAAACAGTATGCAGATTTCTTGGTATTTGAGTCAAAGTTCCAAAAGCAGCTTGCGGAAATCCTTTCGAAAATCAACACAAAACGCGATTGACTGCATGAGATTGGGGAATATTCCAAAAGCGCTATCACACAAATACAATCTCTGGGGTTAGTGATACAGCGAGTTGCTGGTATTGTATAGTCCGATACGGTACAAGCGAAGAGATTCTCCTTTTTCGTCTTCGCAAAGGGTTGTATTTTTGCAAGTCGTGTGAAATAAGCCTGCACCAGCGTCAATTGTCTTCTATAGAACCGAATGAGCAGCTCAGTGTACACAAAAGGTATTGTGTTAGCAGGAGGAAGTGGTACACGTCTGTATCCTTTAACATCGCTTTTCAGCAAGCAGTTGCAGCCGATTTATGACAAGCCGATGATATATTATCCGCTTGCAACGCTGATGCTTGTTGGAATTCGAGATATTCTTATTATTTCGACGCCATTTGATACGCCAAATTTTGAGCGCTTGCTTGGAAACGGTGCACGCTGGGGCATCAATATTCAATACGCAGTACAACCTGAGCCAAAGGGTATTGCGCAGGCTTTTCTGTATGGGCAGGAGTTTATTGGAAGCAATCAAGTTTGCCTTATTCTGGGAGATAATCTGTTTTACGGCAACTTAAGCTTTTTACGGCGAGCTTTGCAGACCAACGTAGGGGGAACAATTTTCGGATATCCAGTCAATGACCCAGAGCGCTACGGTGTTGTGGAATTTGGTGCAGACAACCGCGTTCTAAGCATTGAGGAAAAGCCAAAAAAGCCGAAGTCGAACTATGCTGTACCGGGGCTATACGTCTATACGCATGACGTTTGCGAAATTGCTTCCCAGCTTCAGCCAAGCGCACGCGGTGAGCTAGAAATCACCGATGTTAATATGGCATACCTGCGCCAAAATCGCTTGCGAGTTGAACTGATGGGGCGTGGTCTAGCGTGGCTCGATACAGGAACGCCGAAAAGTCTGTTGGAGGCAAGTATGTTTATTCATACCATCGAAGAGCGTCAGGGCTACAAGATAGCCTGTCTGGAAGAAATTGCGTTACAGCAAGGCTTCCTCAGTGCAGAAGACTGGCTAACCAACGTAGAACATCTACCTAAAAGCCCCTACAGAGAATATTGCTTGCGGATTTATGAGGAATGGCGTAGTAGCCATGTAGCGTAGTGCGTGGAGAAAAACCGTGTTGTGTGTATTGTTTCACGTATAATCCTATCCAACTATGAATAGTGTTGCTCGATATAGCCTTGTATACGTAGGAGTTCTGTGGTGTGCCGTATGCACTGCAGCTGCCGCAAAACACTTGCCTGCTAAACGTTGTAGCCTGCCGTCTGCTGTTCAGCGAATAGATGCGAAGCTTGATGAAGGAATGTGGACGTATGATAATCCGCCACTGAAGTTGCTGAAAGAAAAGTTTGGCTTTACGCCTACGCAAGAATGGCTAGATAATCTGCGCTTAGCAAGTGTGCGGTTCAATGATGGAGGTTCCGGGTCATTTGTCAGCCCGAATGGCTTAGTTCTGACAAATCATCATGTTGCGGCAGGGCAGCTTGCAAAGTTATCAACCAAGGAACGGGATTTACTAGCCACAGGCTACTACGCTGATAAACCAGAAAAAGAACTCAAGTGTGCCGATCTTGAGTTGAATGTTCTTGTCTCAATGGAAAATGTTACCGAACGTGTGTTAAATGCTGCTAAAGGTGCTGCAACCCCACAAGAAGCACTGCGTGCGCGTAATGCAGAAATTGAAAAAATCCAAAAAGAAAGTACCGAAAAAACAGGCTTGCGCTCTGATGTGGTAGACTTGTACAGAGGTGGCGAATATTGGCTTTACCGATATAAGAAATACACTGATGTTCGCTTGGTTTTTGCTCCAGAGAAACAAATAGCATACTTCGGTGGTGATTACGATAATTTTACCTATCCACGCTTCGACCTTGATTGTACATTCTTTCGGGTGTATGAAAATGGTAAGCCTGTCAAGCCTCAGCGATACTTGAAGTGGAATAATGCTGGTCCGCAGGAGAATGAGCTTGTCTTTGTTTCGGGGCATCCGGGCTCAACAAATCGCTTGAATACTTATGCGCAATTTGAGTTTAATCGCGACTACTTCTATCCCGTGCGCTTAAAGCGGTTTGCTAAAATACTCCAAATTCTACGGGAATTCGGTAGTAGGAGTGATGAAGCAAAGCGCCGTGCACAAGATTTG
>JANWZB010000178.1 GCA_025055035.1 Candidatus Kapaibacterium sp. | reverse complement strand
CCGCTTGTGATTGCAAATGCGCTCGAGGATAAGCCGCTGCCTGTATATGGCGATGGTATGAACGTCCGGGATTGGATTTTTGTGGAAGATCACTGCGCTGCTGTGTGGGCAGTGTATGAACGTGGAACAATCGGTGAAGTCTATAACATTGGTGGTGCATCAGAAAAACCGAACATTGATGTTGTTCGAACGATACTGTCTCTCCTTAATAAGCCAGAATCTCTGATTCGCTTTGTTCCTGACCGACCTGGTCATGACCGCCGATATGCTATCAATTTCAGCAAAATACAGCGTGAACTTGGCTGGAAGCCCTCTGAAACATTTGAAACTGGTATCAAAAAAACCGTAGAATGGTATCGAGCACATCAAGACTGGCTCAATAATGTCCGCTCAGGTGCGTACAGAGAATATTATGCACGGCAGTACAGCATGGAAGATTGAACAAAAAATATCCACTAGCTACATTGTGTATTTCATATGATTCGTACCCAATATCGAGGGGAGCGCATTGGTCAAGCTGAGGGTGCAGGTGTCATAGAATGGGCATCGCTTAGTATGACCGTACTTCTATGCTTGCTGGGGCTACTATCAATTTACAGTGCTACAGCAAATGCTGGTATGCCAGCATACTTTAATCGGCAGTTGATGTTTGCCGGCATTGGTCTTGTGCTGATGACTGCTATAGTTTTCATACCAGTCCGCTGGATTGAAGTTGTAACGCCCTTTGTCTATACTATCGGTCTGGCTTTGCTTGTAGCTGTGCTGTTGTTTGGCAAAGTAGTGAACGGTCAAAAAAACTGGCTTGCTCTTGGTACGGTAACATTTCAGCCTTCCGAGCTTTCGAAGCTTTGCACTATTCTTGCAATTGCCCGCTTTCTTGCGCGTCCAAATGTCAATATACAGACGCTGCGGGACATGGGAACAACGCTGCTATACATAGTGGCACCGGTTGTTCTCATTATTCTTGAGCCAGATTTTGGTTCTGCAACGGTGTTTGGTGCGATATTTCTAGGGATTGCTCTTTGGGGCGGTGCTGATTTGATGCTCTTATATGCTCTTATCACCCCGCTCATTACTGCCTTGCTGTCGCTTTTGGGAACAAAAGCGCTAGTAATTACGCTACTTGCTGTTGCACTTGGTGCAGTACTCTTTCGACGCAAGCTTGTTGTAACGCTTGTTGTCATAGGTATCAATATCGGTGCAGGCTATATCATGCCGTGGGTATTCAACAATGTTCTAAAACCCTACCAAAGGCAGCGGATTGAGATTCTCCTCAACCCTAATAGAGACCCACGAGGTCAAGGATACAATGTTGTTCAAGCAAAAATGGCAGTAGGAAGTGGCGGCTTGTGGGGCAGAGGCTTTCAACAAGGTACACAAACACAACTACGCTATATTCCTAAGCAGTGGACAGATTTTATTTATTGCGTACCAACCGAAGAATTCGGATTTGTTGGTGGAGTGCTTGTCCTAGCACTGCTCTGTGGTTTGTGTATTCGCCTTATCCGTGTCGCTGAGCTTATTCAGCGAAGGTTCGAGAGTACCGTAATTATTGGTATTGCATCGGTATGGGCATACCATACGTTCATCAATATTGGTATGGCACTCGGTGTGCTGCCTGTTATTGGCATTCCTCTACCATTTATGAGCGCAGGAGGAACAGCACTCGTTGTTAACCTATGTATGCTTGGACTTGTCCTCAATTTCTTTCGTGCAATGCGCAAGCGATATGATCTGTGAACTTTCATGTAAAAAATAACCGGGAACGTAGCTATGTGTTTCTATGTGCGTACTACTCGGCAGTATTGGATATTGGGGATAGCTGTGCTGGCAACTCTACTTCTATGGAGAATGCCGTTGTATGCTCAGTATGCTCAAGAGGATGAGTGTACAATGCATATTCAGTACCTTGCGTCTGACAAGCTCATGGGACGCATGACGGGGCAGCCCGGTAACGATGAAGCAGCACGCTATATTGCTGAATGTTTCCGCGAATACAACCTTGAGTTCGCACCGGGTATGACATCGTACTTTCAGCCAGTACGGTTGATAAAAGAGATTATACCGACAACAGGAACGCTGGTACTCATGCGTGATACTCTTAGGCTAAAGAGGCGCTTTATTCCTGTGGTGCTTACTCATGGCACGTTTCAGGGAGATGCAGTGTTTGCACGATTTGGCATAGTTGATTCTCTCAGCGGACGTGATGACTATGCAGGGGTGGAGGTAGAAGGGAAAATCGTCATTGTGCGATTTGGTAAAGATGATAGTACAAGTCTTCAAGACGGCTTAAAGATGTCGCGCCAAAAATACGAACTTGCTCGTGCACGTAAAGCTGCGGCTTTTATCGAAATACTGAGCGTTGATAACACATTTGCTTGGAACAGAATAGTATCTGCATTTGCTGAGCCATCTATACAGCTTGCCCGTGAGATGGAGTCTGAGATTCATTGGTTGTACGTGTATGACCCACGCAAGCAGATATCTACTGCTCTTGCAAAAGCATCAGACCAGAAACGCTCTATTCGTGTATCGCTAAACCTTGAACTATGGCGTCAGGACACGATTGTCTCGAATAATGTGCTTGGTGTGATCCGTGGAAAAGACCCAGTGTTGAGAAATGAATATGTCGTGTTGTCGGCACATTATGACCACGTTGGTGTAAAAAGTAAAGCATATGCTATCCAAGACTCCATCTACAACGGGGCACGCGACAATGCTATGGGAACGACAGCTCTGCTGCTTACCGCAAAGTACTTGGCTGCACAGCCACCGAAACGCTCCATTTTGGTTCTTGCGTTCACAGCCGAGGAACTAGGGTTGCTCGGAAGCCGATATTACGTCCAGCATCCTGTTGTACCGAACAGCAGTGTAGTGTACAATCTGAACGCTGATAATGTTGGTTATAACGATACAACCATCATTACGGTTTTTGGATATGGTCGTACCAGTGTGCAGAATCTGATAAATGAAGCAGCGAAGACACAAGGCTTAGTAGCGCGTGCGGATAACATGCCTGATGAACATCTCTTCGACCGTTCAGACAATGCAAGCTTCGCAAGCGTTGGCATTCCTGCTGTAACAATTGCAGCAGGTATCACAGCTTTTGACAACGAAGTACTGAAGTACTACCATCAACCCGCTGACCAAGCAGACGAATACTTTAATTTCGCTTATCTTACGCGGTATGTAAACACGGTAGTTACTGCGTGTCGTATGATTGCTGATGCAAAGAACCGCCCACGATGGATAGAAGGGGATGTCTATGAGGAGGCGTTTTATCGGCTCTATGGTAAGAATAGTAGTACAGCGACGAAAAAAAAATCACCGTCAAAGCTGAAACGACGCAAATGAGTATCCACGAGCATCCATCTATCACACACTGTACGCATGTTCGTGTTCGCTATGCGGACACCGACAAGATGAAGATTGTATACAACGGTGCATATCTCATATATTTCGAAGTAGGTCGTACTGAGCTGCTGCGCGCTTGTGGCTTGCCATACCGTGAGCTTGAGCAAGCAGGATACCTACTGCCAGTGCTTGAGGCATTTATACGGTACAAGACGCCTGCTGTGTATGATGATGTACTAGATATTTATGCAACTTATGTGCTACAACGTAGTGCAACGGTTCGGATTGAGTACTGCATCAAACGTGGTGAAATAGAGATTGTTGATGGTTATACCCTTCATGCGTTTGTAAGCGCTGAGGCAATGAAACCAGTACGCCCGCCAAGCTTGTTCTTTGATGCGATGGAAAAGGCGTGCGTGCTACGCAGTCAGATGGCAGGCAGTGGTGATGGTGATGTATGCAGCAAGGTAGGCGGCTACTGACGCTCATAGTGTGGCGGTGTGTGATAGCGCTCGATAAACTCTTGCACAATAGCATCAGTGCTTGAGCGAAGCTCATCAGCTGTTCCAAAGAAGTGCACAATACCTTGTTCGAGCATCGCAACTGTCTGTGCGACTTTATACACAGAGAAC
>JANWZB010000177.1 GCA_025055035.1 Candidatus Kapaibacterium sp. | reverse complement strand
CAACGCTGCATTTACGCAGAGGAATTATTGTTGCTGGTACTGGGACGCGAGTCATCATCTTGAGTTCGAACGCAACAGCGCTAGTGGGTGGGTCGGCAGATTCCTATGTTCAGGGAATAATGCAACGAAGGATTCGTACCAGTGCAAGTACGTATCTTTTCCCAGTTGGAGCCGCAGGACAATATATGCCCATAGCAGTACTGAATCCTATTACAGCGTCACCTGTTGCTGATGCTACACCCGGTATCGCTGTAACCCCACAAGTAGGATTCACCAGTGGGACGAGTGCAACACCTGGTGCTATTGCCTCGTTTGCCCAGAATGGGCGCTTATGGACAATGAATCTTACGACTATTACCGGGATAGCGAACTTTCGGGTTCGGCTTTTCGACACAAACCTAGTGGCGTCAAATGTTATCGCTGTTGCGACCAACAATCCACTAAGCTATCAAATTTTGCCGGGAGTATTGCAGGGTACTACGGTGCTTGAATCTACATCTCCCGTCGGCTTACCAACGATGGCGTCAAGTCTATCATTTCGGATTGGGAATACAACTCCAGCACCGCACATTGCCGATGTCTCACCTGTTATTGTGGGTTCTGGTGCTACTGTTATGATTTCGGGTGCAAACTTTATCAATGTAACGCGAGTGGGTGTTGGAGAGGTAACAATCGCATCATTCACGGTGCTTTCTCCGTCGTCTATACGTGCTGTGCTACCTGCTTCGGTAGTGCAGAATCCGGGTAACGCTAATGCTTTGAACGTTTCGCTCAGTGTTACAGCGCAAGGTGGTTCGACAGCTTCTGTAACGACGCTAACGTTTATTTTGCCTCCAACAGTGTTGTCGTTTTCGCCAACAATTGGCTCTGTCGGTACGCCAGTACGCATTGTTGGGACACGCCTTGGTGGAACGCTGTATAACGAACCGCCTCAAGTATGGTTTGGCGGTGTTCCTGCTCGTAGTGTAGTTGTCCAGTCGCCGTCAGAAATTATTGCCGTTGTGCCACAGAATGCGACAAGCGGCACAATTCGTGTGAGTACTCCAGGTGGTACAACTGCAACACTCTCAACGTTCACTTTCATCCCACCACCGCGGATAACGGAAATTACACCAAATATTGCTCCGCAGGGAGCGCTTGTAACTGTCTTTGGTACAAGTTTCGTACAGGTATCGCAAGTGCGCGTTGGAGGTGTTGTAACACAGTTCACGCAGAATAGTATAAATCGTCTGACACTTGTTATCAGTACAGGTGCAACTGGTGTTGTAGAAGTCTTGACAGCGACTGGTATCATCACCTCAGCGACAATCTTCACGTTTGCTCCACCCCCTCTTATTCTCAGTGCTACTCCTAGCGTTACAGGGCAAGGAGGAAGAATAAGTATACAGGGATTTGGCTTTGTCGGTACACCGATAGTGGAATTTGGTACAATCACTGCACCAACTGTTTCGGTTGCTTCAATTTCTACACTGAGTGTTGCTGTCCCTTCTCTTGAACCGGGTCGATATCCAGTAACACTACGAACACCCGGAGGCGTAACAACAAGTACGTTTCGTGTTACAGTTGTTCCAGCTCCTGTTATTACGGGGTTTCATCCACCATCGGGTACGACGGGAACGGTTGTAGAGATTACAGGACGCAATTTTGCTGCATCAACACTGACCCACGTATCGATTGCTGGTGTCACAGCATCGAGTGTTCGTGTTGTATCGGATACACTGATTATTGCTCGCGTTGGGCGAATATCTTCAAGTGGTACAATTACTGTTGTTGCACTTGGTGGTAGTAGCACGTCGTCGGAGTTGTTTGTCAATAGAGTCCCGCCACCCGTCATTACAGCAATTAGCACCGTTGTAGCGACATCTGGGACGCTCGTTACTGTTTGGGGTGAACATTTCGATGATGCGAACCGCGTGCAGATTGTGAATGATGAACGTAGTGTTACCATCAGAGCGTTTACTGTGGTTACAAGCGGACAGTTGACATTTGTCATGCCAGCAGATGCTACAACTGGAACAATCGTTGTAGGAACATCAGGGGGTACTGGGCGTTCACCATTCCAGATTCAGTACATGCCGCCCCCAAGTATTACATTGCTAGAGCCATCGTTTGGTAAACCCGGAACAACATTCATTATTCACGGTGAGAACCTGAGTGGTGTAACACGAGTATTGATTGGTACGACACCGATTATCCTAGTGCGACGAGATTCACCGGCACGTATTGTTGTGCAAATTCCAGTATCGCTTGCGCTTGGCTTTGATCTGCCATTGACGATAGAGTCCACGCAAGGGACAACGCGAATACAGGGGATATTTAGTGTGGTAAATGATGCCCAAGCTGATTCACTCGCGCTTGTTGAGCTATATCGCAGAACAGGTGGGAATGCATGGCGAAGAACTACGCACTGGCTTAGTACACGCCCCCTTGCTGAATGGATAGGAGTAACAGTCGCTCCACAAAGCGCCGACAGCATCACTCGTGGCCGTGTTACGAGTCTATCACTGCCAGAAAACAATATGCGAGGGACGTTACCGTCGGGATTGCAGTTCCTTACGGAATTACGGACGCTCAATCTTGCTGGCAACACGTTGAGTGGTACGTTTCCAGACTACATACCAAGCTTCCGTCAGCTTGAAGTCTTAAACATGGCAGGATTGCAGCTTTCAGGAAGTATTCCCGACAGCATAGGTGCATTGCGACGGCTGCGCGTGCTCAACATACGTGATAATGTTCTTTCGGGGCGCATACCTGCTTCTATACAGCATCTGCAGATGCTACAAGAGCTGCATTTGAATGGGAACATGCTCAGTGATTCTGTGCCGAATGTCTTCGATAGAATGACAGAGCTGCGTATTATGCGTCTGAATAATAATCGCTTCCGTGGAGCGCTGCCGCTATCATTTGGCAATATGACAGCACTGGAAGAGCTGAATATTTCGTCAAATGCTTTTTCGGGTGTACTGCCCGATACGCTCCGTGCATTGCGAAATATCCAGATGTTTGCTGCTGAGCGTAATCAGCTTGAGGGTGTGCTTCCTCTCAGAATTTTTCGTTCATTTGAGCGTATCCGTTACATCAATCTCGGATATAATCGCTTCACTGGAGTACTTCCGCCAGAAATACAGGAGCTTCGCCGTCTGCGATTTCTTTCGCTTCGTAACAATCGCTTCGTGGGGGTAATACCGGAAGAACTCAGCACACTCGATAGCTTAGAAACACTGCTGCTCGATAGTAATGCTTTTGCTGGTGCATTGCCATCATCGTTTGAAAGATTTGTAGCGCTTGCGCGTCTCAGTCTTGCTGGCAATCGGATTACATCGCTACCGAATTTATTAAGGATTCGACGCCTGAGCTATCTCAACGTTGCGAACAACAGCTTAGATTTTCGCTCGCTTGAGCCGAATGCACTAATAGACACATTGATTATAGCACCGCAGGACAGTATAGGACAAGCGCAACGAATTGGAGGTGTGATTAGTATTCCTGTGCGATTATCCGTCAGTGCAGGTGGTGTAGCGAGCCGTTATCAATGGTTTCGGCAGACGCCGCGTGGTGATAGCGCTGTAAGTACCGTGCTTCGTGATAGTGTTTTGAGTTTCCCCTTTGCATCTGCTTCGAGTGGAACGTACGTCTGCAAAGTAACCAACACGTTTCCTGAACTTCGCTCGCTTACGCTTATCTCGCGTCCAATTCGCCTTGATTCTGTGGGTGTTCCACTACCGCCGCGTGAAGTTCCTGTGCCACAGTTCCCGATTGATAGTATCACCAACATTACAACAACAGCATCACTTTCTTGGACAAGAACAACCGATGCCAGTGTGTATGATGTGCAACTTGTATCCGGACAAGACACATTGAACGTCAGTATTGGCGACACAGCATATCCATTGCGCAGTGCTCGCTTCGAAACCGTCTATAGCTGGCGTGTGCGTGGACGAAATGTGAGTGGCGTTACAGCATGGTCTGCATGGAACACATTTGTTACTGTAGCGCGGAATGTAGACATTGCTGCTGTTGTTCAGCGATTTCCACGCACTCCTATCGGCGATGAAGCGCGTCGAGAGATTGTTCTTATAAGCAACACATCAGCAACGATTACATTGGAGCGTGTTGAAATAAGCGACAGCGAATCCAGTTTTACCTTTGAGAATGAACTTAGTGCAAACTTCCCCTTACAGCCGGGTACAAGTGTATCAAACACTATTCGCTT
>JANWZB010000176.1 GCA_025055035.1 Candidatus Kapaibacterium sp. | reverse complement strand
CACTTGCTCATGGGGAGTACATTATTGAAGAACGCACGATTCTTGAAACTAGTGTCCCTCTTACGAACGCGCATAATTTGAGCGAAATGGTCTATGCAATGAACGACTTTGTGATTCACAAAAAAGACTTTGGTCGCATGATTACTATCACTGCGAGCATTGACAACGTTCCAGTTGCAGAGTACCACGCCGACGGACTCATTATTGCTACCCCCACTGGCTCAACAGCATACTCTCTATCTAATGGCGGACCGATTGTTGCTCCACTCTGCTCGGTTCTTATTCTGACACCTGTTGCACCACACTCCCTGAGTATGCGCCCGCTAGTTGTACCCGACACAGCAGAAATATCCTTAACTCCGGGCGATGGTAGCGGCACAACAAGCCTTGTTGCCGATGGGCAGATTGTATCGTCGCAAGAGGAGGGCGAAACAGTTGTTATTCGTAAATCGGAGCGTACAGTCAAACTGCTCAAACGCACTGGTGCTTCGTACTACGACCTTCTCAAACAGAAGCTCCTTTGGTCGTTACTTCCACAACGCTAGATCTTTTGTAGTGGATTGTTTCACGTTTTCGATACACATAGGATATGCAGCAGGAACAGCACCTCACGCTACCATTTGAGGAGCGGCTAGCACGCTTAGAAGAAATCGTTGCACTGCTAGATAAAAGCGACCTTCCGCTTTCCGAACTTCTTGTACTCTACGAGGAAGGAATGGATATTGTCCAACAGTGCAGGGCATTCTTGCAGAGTGCTGAGCAGCGTATTTGGAAGCTGCAGAATGGTATGCTAGTACAGACGACAAAAGAAATACTTCATGCACCATAGCCTTGTAGATTTTCTATAGACTCCCTCATGATGTCCCGTTCATCCTCTGTGCGTTCGAGTTCATCGGGTTTACGGCACTCTTCGTTACCCTTTGCTCAGAACTACCGCCGGCAAGCACTTATTGTCATACTGTTTGCCATCCTGCTGTATGGTCAAACACTACGCTTCGATCTTGTCATGGATGACCATATGGTTATCACCGACCATCGTACTGTTCAACGTGGTCTTGCTGGTATTCCCGACTTACTTACCAAAGACTCGTTTGCAGGATTTGATGAATCCTATGACCGCTCAGGTCAGCGCAAGACATACCGACCTCTATCGTTCATATCATTTGCACTCGAAAAACAATTCTTCAATAATGCTCCTGCTATTGGTCATGGCATTAATATCGCTCTCTATGCGCTGACGCTTGCGCTTATGCTAAGGCTGCTCCGCGAAATGACTCTTGCGTACACAGATATCACCTCATCACGATTTCCCGAGCACTATCATTTACTACCGTTTGCTAGCACCTTACTCTTTGCGGCTCATCCAGCACACACGGCAGTCGTTGCGAATATCAAAAGCCGGGATGAACTTCTTGCATTACTCTTTGGTGTTAGCTCACTGCTGATGCTTCTACGTTCTTTGCGGTATCATACAATGCGCGATCGCGTATTGAGCGTTGTATTGTTCTGTTTGGCACTTCTTTCCAAAGAAAGCGCAGTATTGTTTCTTCCTGTTGTTGTACTGCTACTGTATGTCTTCACACGTCTTCCCGCTCTGGGCATCGTGCGTCTTAGTTTGCTCTTTGCTTGTGCAACGGGACTCTTCCTTCTTCTATGGTTTGGTCTTGTTGGACGCGTAGAAGAAAGCCTCTACACGTATAGATTATACAACCCGTTTGTGCAGGCATCACTCCTTGAGCGTTGTGCAACAGCATCGATGATATTCGGTTTCTATCTTTTGAAGGCTCTTTTTCCTTGGACGCTGTCGGAGGGCTACACTTATAATGCCGTACCTCTTGTAGGCTGGGACGATTGGCGCGCGTGGGGAGGATTACTGCTTGCAGTATCTATGTTGAGTGTTTCCGTGGTGTTTATTCTACGGCGCACTTTTTGGGCGTTTGGTACGCTTGGATTGTGCATCACACTGCTTCTTGCCTCGAACCTTTTCGTGTATGTTGGGAGCATGCTTGGCGACCGATTTCTCTATACGCCGAGTTTCTTTGCAGTCCTAGCTATCACGTGGCTTATTTTTGAAGGATTTGGAGCACATACAAAGCGTTTCCGCCTTGCAGCGGCTATGGGAATTATTGCTGTGCTCGTATTGTTATATTCTGTGCGGACACTTACGCGTTTGCCAGATTGGCATAGCGACTACAAGCTCTTGCAGGCAGACCATCGCACAACGCCAGCAAGTATTATGACTGCACGCAACTATGCAACCCAGCTTCTTCTTCGTGCAGGGCGTGCAAACAACTCTACCGAACGCACTATCCTGCTTGATGAAGTAGAAACAGTCGTCGGTCGTGCTCTGCAAGTTGATTCTACAGCGGACCCTGCGCTGTATGACCTTCTAGGACTCGCCGCATTGCAGCGTCAGGATTTTGATAAAGCTCTGGCGATGATACACTATGCGGTATTTCTCGACTCTACAACGCGTAAACGTGAGCATCGCAAGCCAATCTTTCGAAAGAATCTTTCATCTATCTATGTTTCACGGGCAGCACTTGCTATCAACCAAGACCGCCTCGAAGACGGAAAGCGCGATTTACAGCGAGCTCTCGAGCTCAACCCTAATAACGATAACGTTTACATCAATCTAGGCATGATATACGGTCGACAAGGGAATTATCTCAAAGCATTGGAGGCATTTCAAACAGCATACAAACTCAATCCGTCGTCGAGTATTGCACAGCAGTACATTTTCCATATTCAGCAAGCACTCGAAGAAGAGCGCAAAGAAGCCGAAGAACGCTTGCAGAATACAGCATCCGAACAAATGCAGCAGTTCGGAAACCAATAGCTCGCACGCTTTTGGTAGAACGCATACAGCATATACCACGAATGTTGTACTTACTATAGTTCATGATTGTACCACTTCACACATTACCTACGACCTATGAATAAGCATGTTCTGGAAGGACTTAATAAGCAACTCAATATGGAGTTTGCTTCGGCGTATGTATATCTAGCAATGTCGTCATACTACGAGAGCATTGATCTGGAGGGATTTTCCGAATGGTTTAAGGTTAAAGCCTATGAAGAGATGCTGCATGCTATGAAGATTTACACATACATTGGTGATCGGCGTGGCAAGCGCGACCTTATGCCTATTCCACTTCCAGCTAAAACATGGAAGTCGCCTCTTGCTGCTGCCGAAGATGCTTACAAGCATGAATGTCGAGTGTCGGAATCTATTCACAGCATTCTCGATATCGCACGCGAGCATAAAGATCATTCCACAGAGGCATTCCTACACTGGTTCGTCATGGAACAAATTGAAGAAGAAGCTGAGGCTGATCGCATCCTGCAAAAGGTCAGGATGGTTGCTGATAACCCCGGAGGACTGTTTATGCTCGATAATTATATGATGGAACGTGCTAAAGCTGACCGAGTGCATGGTGGAAAAGAAGAAAGAGACCACGAAGAGCAATAGAGCGCTTTGCCGCTGTGAGATGTAGAGTCCTAGCAGCATTCCCGACCTGCAGGACTCTACATATATGTTTGCTTGCACGTTATGGAGGAGCGTATCGTATGATTGAAATTCAGGGTCTCTATAAAGCTTTTGGAGCAAAGCATGTTCTCAATGGCGTGAACTTGACTATTCCCACAGGGCAAACCATGTGTATCATTGGCCGCTCGGGCTGTGGCAAGAGCGTTCTTCTCAAGCATATCGTTGGATTACTTGAACCCGACAAAGGGACAGTCCGCGTTGATGGCAAGGACGTACAGCGTTTGCGGGGTCAAGAGCTGTTCAAGCTTCGGAAAGATATGGGATATGTCTTCCAGAGTGCTGCGCTCTTTGACTCACTCACTGTATGGGAAAACGTCGTCTTGGGACTATATGAACATGGCGAACGCCGTACCGACATTCTGGACGCTGAAGCGCGCCGTGTGCTGTGTGCAGTAGGTCTTCTGCCCGATGAGCATACAGTACCAGCAGAAGTTTTTGAGAAGGAATATGCTATCTTACGCAATAAAAAGCCCTCAGACCTATCAGGTGGTATGCGCAAGCGTGTGGGCGTAGCACGAGCTCTAGTAGGCAATCCAAAGTACATTTTGTATGATGAACCTACAACGGGGCTTGACCCCATCACATCTGAACAGATTGACAATCTTATTCTCGACCTTGCAACGAAACTGAATGTTACCTCGATTGTCATCACCCACGATATGTTCTCTGTGTATA
>JANWZB010000175.1 GCA_025055035.1 Candidatus Kapaibacterium sp. | reverse complement strand
CAGGAAGGCGACGAACTTGCTATCATTCCACCAGTGAGTGGTGGATAATACAACAATGATACACGTACAACTTAGCACCTCACCGTTTGACGCACATCAAGCATTTGCCTTTGTGCATAGTGTGCATTGCGGAGCAATAGACACCTTTATCGGAACTGTGCGCCAGCAAACCAATGGTAGAACGGTGCAGCATCTAGAATACGAAGCATATGAACCGATGGCACAACAGCAAATGTATGCGCTTTGTCAGGAAGCACAGGAGCGCTGGTCGGTTCACGCGCTTTATCTTCAGCACCGTGTAGGAATAGTACTACCTGGCGAGATTGCCGTCGTTGCTGCTGTTTCTGCATTACATCGCCGCGAAGCTTTTGCTGCTTGCCACTTCATTATTGATACGCTCAAACGTTGTGTGCCTATATGGAAGAAAGAAGTCTTCGATGACGGGGAGTTGTGGGTTATGCCCAATACCTAGAGAATTGTTTACTCAGGAACTTTTCGCTATTTTGACGCATCGTCGATGCATTTCATACTATCCTGCTAGCCGAATGTGCAGGTGAGCAATGCTACTTCTTGCACAATATACACACCTTGCATGTGCAGCAATAGCTCTTTTATGGGGAATACTGCTGCAAACGCAGAGCATACATGCTCAGCTACGCCCATCCTCACTCGATAGCCTTCGCTATGCATACTACAGCCGTGCAGCCAACTTATCACACCATGATACAGCACTTTTTTCTCTTGCATACCAGATTGCCACTGAATATATAGATATCAATCCTGACTCGGCGGCACATTTTGCTCGATATGCTTTCACACTGGCTCATCAGAGCAAACGCGATGACCAAAAAGCTCATGCTTTGTATGTTCTTGGTCGTATCTATAAACATCAGGGGAAGTTTGCTTTGGCACTCAAGTCCCACCTTGGAGGGCAGCAAGCAGCGGAAGTGTCCGGTGATTCACTTGCTCTTCTGCTCAATATCAACGGCATTGGTCTTAGCTATCTTGCACAGCGCAACTACGAGTATGCTCGACGCTTCTTTTTCGATCTGCTGCAGCGGGCGCAGCGTCTTCAACATCGCACGCTGCAACGTATGGCACTGAATAATCTCGGATATGCTTTCTGGCAACTGCGCGTATACGACACAGCACTATCATATCATACCCAAGCTCTTGCTATTGCTCAGGAACACCGAGATTCCCTAAACATTGGTATCTCGTACATCAATCTTGGCGTGTGCTATCAAGGACAACGCAAGTTTGCTCAAGCGCTTGACTATCTGCATCAGGCACTAGCACTACATCGGCGACTAGGAAATGTACGTAATCAGATGCTTGCACTGTATTATCTTGGCTGGACACTGCACGACATGCACAAGGATGCAGAAGCCCTTCCCTTTCTGCTTGAATCGCTTGCAATGGCCAACTCTCTGAACATGCACAGTACAATGCCGGAAGGTTACAAAATTCTTTCTGAAACGTACGATGCTCTTGGTCGTCGCAATGATGCATTTACTGCATTGCGCCGCTATGTTGCTATCAAAGACTCGCTCTTTTCTCTAGAAAGCGCAGTTGCTCTCACAACACTACAAGCTATGTATAACGATGCACGACACAATGAAGAGC
Source organism: Candidatus Kapaibacterium sp. (assembly GCA_025055035.1). GTDB lineage: Bacteria > Bacteroidota > Ignavibacteria > Kapaibacteriales > UBA4661 > PH2015. Next base: position 2,620 of record JANWZB010000175.1, on the reverse strand, counting down.
TTCGGATTCTACAGCAGCAACAAGAACAAGCAAAACGCGAGCGCCTCTTTTATGCTATTGGACTCATCCTACTCTCAGCGTTATTAATTCTATCATTCGCCCTGAACCATCAAGCAACTCAGAAAAATCGCGAAATTTCACGTCAAAAAGACCTACTGGAAGACCAAGCACGTGAAATTGAACTCGCTAATAGCCAACTTCATGAAACAAATCTTCGCCTACAGGAACTTAATACGGCAATTCAACAGCAGATTGCTGAGCTTGAGGTGCTGGATACTATCGTCCAAAGCATTAATACAGAAGTGAGTCTAGAACGCCTGCTTCCAATACTGTTGGAGCAAGGTCATCTGCTCATTCCTAATGCTGAACGCAGTTCTATTCTTATGCTCGATGAAGAGTCGGGCACATACCGATTTGTTGCTTTTCGCGGCTATAATCCTGATCTCTTCTCACACTTACGCTTTTCCCCCGAGGAAACCCGCATTCGCTATACAAATGCTCAGCCGCTACACGAAGGAGTGTACGTCATTACAGAATATGCATTTGAGATTGAAGGTGGGGCTAAGTTTACTACTATTCCACCGCAATGCTCTCTTGTGATGACAATTCCACACAGCCAAGAACTCGACACCGACTTACCTATAGCCATTCTATTTTTCGACAACTACGTGTCTAACAACGCATTTACAGCGCTCGATATCCAACGCTTTCAGCGTCTTCGGAAGCATGTTATCACAGCATTTGCAAAGGTACGATATGTCGAAGCAGAACATCATGCTCTTCTACGCATCGCAGCCCAAAACCAACGCTTGCAGGAACTCAACCAAGAAAAAAACGAGTTTCTTGGCATTGCTGCACACGATATGAAAAGCCCACTTGCAGGTATCATGGCTAGCACAGGTATATTGAAACGATTTTTCGACCGCCTTTCCCCGGAAGAACGCTACCGTATCGTGAATAGCATTGAGCAAACAGCGAAGCGTATGAGCCAGATTATTACGAATTTACTCGATATCAATGCGATTGAATCTGGTACGTTCAACCTCTCAATGCAGGCATTGGACATAAATGCACTCATTCGAACTACACTCGAACACTATCACGAGCGTGCATCGGCAAAAAACATTGAGCTGCTTTTTCGCCAGCACAACACACACGACACAGAAGAAGCACTCGCCTATGCAGATGCTGGTGCAACATCCCAGATTCTCGACAATTTGCTCTCCAACGCCATTAAGTATTCACCGCACGGTAGCTCCGTTACTGTTGAATGCCAAGCACAAAAAGAATGGATACGCTTATCGATTGCAGATGAAGGTGCAGGAATACCCCCCGAAGATATGAAAAAAATGTTCGGTAAGTTTGCTCGCCTTTCCACAAAACCAACTGCTGGCGAAGATAGCACAGGACTAGGATTGAGTATTGTTAAGCGCCTTACAGAAGCAATGAATGGACGCGTGTGGTGCGAATCTACTGTCGGTAAGGGAACGACATTTTTTGTAGAGCTTCCCCGCTACGCGTAGCAGCATGATACAGCTCGTGTTGAGTTTATTACATAGCGCTTATACACAGAATGTACCTCTATAAAGGAAGCTCGAATGTTTTTCCGATAGCCGAGAGAGCAATTGTCACATTGCTCGCCTCAGCTGCTCGATGCAAACGTTCCATAGGCTCGAAGAGAGCCTCGCGTCCGAGTGGGAACGTCATACAGTGTATTGGAACAATATATCGTGCGTGCATGTCTTGTGCCATGCGCAGAGCTTCTTCGGGAGTGCAATGTACAGTTCGCCATGGATTATACGCCCCTATAGGCATAATTGCTATATCTACGGGATGGGTATCATGCTCGAAAGCACGACGGAAGCTGTCTGTCATTGCTGTATCACCCCCAAATACAATACGTTTGCCATAGCGTTCAAGTATATAGGCATTAAAGCTTCTTCCTAAGTGGTGCCCCGATGCGCGGTCTAGCTCTCCCGGCAAACGCCATCCAAAGTGCCGTACCTCAAGTCCTTGTATTTCTATATCTCCATGCAATGTCGCAATCTGAAACCGTTCATTCCAGTCAATTTCCTTTAGCATGCGCCATGATAAATCGCTCACAACATCGCTTGTATGCTTTGCGGTAATACCAACAATCTCACGTGGATACTTCTGCGTTAGTTGTGTAAGCGTCTGCATGTCGCAGTGATCCATGTGTACATGAGAAAGTACAATAACATCAGGCTGTGGCAGCTTATCGAAGGACAAAGCTGGTGGCACAAGGCGTGTTAGGCCAAACGTTACTCCAAAGAGGTATACGCCTACACGCTCGAATAAGACAGGATCAGTGAGAATTATTACACCAAAGAAATTTATGAGCACAGTAGCATGCCCTATCCATGCCACCGTAACAGTATCATTGCGCCACAGCGAAGGTTTAGGTTGATACACTGAAATTGTACGCCGAGACTGGTAGCGCGGATCGGCAAGAGGCTCGACATTCCGAGAGCGGTTCATCAATCTTTTTGTATGCAACAAAGGAATGCTGCTACCCATAGCAAAGAGTTTTTGCACGTACCGGCTTACAAATGCTCTTCGCTTCATAAGCACAAGGGCTTGGAGTGGCTTATGTTATGCG
>JANWZB010000174.1 GCA_025055035.1 Candidatus Kapaibacterium sp. | reverse complement strand
ATCATCGGTATTCATAGTACCTCAAGGAGTGAAGCCATTTCTATTGCAGCCATTGCTGCTTCGAAGCCTTTATTTCCTGCTTTTGTTCCAGAGCGCTCAATCGCCTGTTCTAGGGTATCTGTTGTCAGCACGCCGAATATGCAGGGCACGCCTGTTTCGAGTGCAACGTGTGCAACACCTTTTGTTACTTCAGCAGCGATATATTCGAAGTGTGGTGTCGAGCCACGAATGACTGCACCCAGAGCAATCACAGCGTTGTATTTCTTACTCTCTGCCATACGCTTTGTTACGAGCGGTATTTCAAAGCTTCCCGGGCAGTACGCAAGAGCAATCTGCTCGTCGGGAACACTGTGCCGCCGCAGTGCATCCAGTGCACCCTCAAGCAGTTTACTTACAATGAAGCTGTTCCACCGCGACACAACTATCCCAAATCGCTTACCGCGCGTATCAAACACGCCTTCATATGTTTGTATTCGCATAGTTTCTGCTTTCTGTAGTACCTCTGGTGCGAGGTTAATCCATATTCATCTTCAATGCTAGCATAATCTGCCATGCACTTACTGCAAACGTAGTATCCTGCTCTGGGGGTTGCACAATGCCGAGTTTCATCGAAGTGAGTGGTATCAGATAGTTCCCCATCACACTAAGCCGAAACCGTGTTCCAAGCGGTATGTCTGCACCGACTACAATCGATGTAGCAAGCTGCAGAGGATTCGGCAAACGAAATGCTACATCCTCGATAACTCGGCTATCTGAACCGGGTAACGAGGGATCTGTTGGATGCGGAAATTCCACAATAGCTTCTTCACCTGTCGGGAGACGAACAACACCATCAAGGATAAACTTCGTATGCCGCGCACGCCCATAAAGAAACAGCCCCCCTTGCACACCAAGCTGTACAAATGGCTGAATTATACCAAAAGCAAACGGATTCCATGTAAGGTACGGAGACAGCGTGAGCATCGAGTATTGAACCTCTGCAAGGTGGCGATACAATATAGGCAAAGTATATGTTTGGTTTGGCTGCTTGTCGGAGCGGAACGTGTTAATTTCATACTCGCGGAATGCTGAGCTTATGCCGCGATATTCGTATAGCAATCGTGCACCAACATTCAGCATCCCAAGCCTCCATGCTGTGCTCGGGGCTAGAAGGTTTTTCTCGTACATAACGCCAGCGATGAATCCTGCCCCTATACCCCCGTTAAACGTGCACGGGCAGCTGGTTGTTAGAGAACCACTGACAGATTGAAAGCTTGGACCAACAACAAGACCAACGACATCAGGGACAACACGCTTCCCAAGGTCTAGTGGTGATGAACCTTCTTCTTGAGCATAGATATCATAGCCGCAGCCCATGAGCGAAAGAACCATCAGCGCAGCGATCGCCGAGTAGCAGTGCAGTACTTGCTTGAGAGAAGTTCGCATATCCGTGTGGTGGAAGAAATGAACGCTAGTGCAGGACCATAGCGCATGAAACGAGGGTACAAGTTGGGCAATAAATTACCAAACGCCCATCACAAATACAATACAAATTGTTTGCATCCCAGTAGTTCAGCATCGTGAGCGTTACTGCCGCTCATTTCTATCAATTGGAGTTTCTACAACAATCGTTACTGTGCGGCAGTAGAAGCGCCCTTCAGGAAGGTCTGTATCATAGAGCAAAATAGTTTTGCCCAAGCCACGTATTTCGGCTCTTTTGGCAACATCCAGCGCAAGCGCCGTCTCGCGAGCACGAGCTTTGGAAAGACGCAGGGAATAGTCTAAGGGATTTGTATAATCGGTATAGCCAGAGATACGCACAGTAGCATTATTGCTAATCTGCTGCTTAATAAACGCCGCTATGCGCTGATGTGTTGGCGTAAGATTCGACTTATCAAAGTCAAATAGAATAAGGCTATATCTGTCCACCTCACGGTCTCGTAGGCGTTCACGACGCTTACGTTGAATAGTCATTTGTTCTACAGGTATTGCCCCGTATGCAGAAAGTTGGCTACCGCTGGCATCTGTTACTGTTAGAGTATATTCCAATGGTGCAGATGCTTGTGGAATTGTTGCTTGGCGCTCAGCAATATTCCAATCTACAATTGGTGGAATTACGCTCGTACCACGAAATTCTTTGAGCACTGCGCCTTGCTGCTGAATAGTCATACGCCACTCTCGTACAACACTTCCTTGTGGTAGGCTGACACGCGGTCGTAAACGTAGAATGGGTGGAGAAATAACTCGTACAGTATCCTGCGTTTTGATAGGCTCAAGAATTTCCCATGTATCAGAGCTAAACTCCACGCGACGATTTTCCTGCATCACCTCATTGTCATATTGCCCTGTACTAGATACCGTTGGCATAGCTGGTAAGTTTCGTATCTGTATTGGCATACGCATTGTATCAATGCCCCACGTATTAGCAAGGTAATCACGTACTGCTTTTGCTCGGCGGTACGATAATGCCATATTCCCCCGCTCTCCAGCACTGGTGTTATCGTTGCAGCCTGTGATAGTAAGCTTTGCCAAGGGATACCGGCGCATACGATGCCCAAGAATATTCATAATGTGGTGATAGGTTTCGAGCACCTCGTAGTTATGCAGCTTGTCAACAAGGAAGCTGTCCACATCGCGCTTCGAGAGTCGTTCATAACGTTCGGGGATATTGTCACTTCCTTGCGCAAAGAAAACATACGGGAGCAGTGGACGCAAATTGGTTGAGAGGAATTCTTCAACACGAAACCGCACGTCGGTAACTTCCGTGCCATCACGCTCCACGCCCGTTGCTGTAATCTGCGCCGCATACGCCCGCTCGATCTGATGAGTCGATATACGCTCACGGCTTACCGTAAACGTTGGTACATCAGACTGTGGTTCTTGCTGTCTATTCCTTTGCACAGTGGTATCGGCAGACGGATATTCCGGTGCAAATTTGAGTGATACACCCACGCGAAGCTGATGCACTGACCATGCACCATTCCATGCATCTTGGCGAATAACAGGAAGAAGTGGGAACGAATACAACACTTCAGGTGCAAGGTAGACTGTTCGCTTGGTATTTAACGGAATCTCCCACGATATACCGCCCACGAGCGACACTCCATACGGGTTCAGTGACGGTATAGCACCCACTGTGTCCCCGCGAATTCTGCCAATCGACTGCCCACGCTCATCAGCAAACTGCACAGTATCGATTGGCATATATTCATACTGCCGAAACTCGCTATGAAACGTGTATCCAGCACGTACACCAAGCATTATGGTCAAGCCATCGTCTCTACGCTGCACGTCGGTATTGAGGGGTTTGATTGTTATAAGTCCTTCCAAACCTGCACTTCCCATGTTTGCTGTAAGTATGTGATGTGTTCTACCAATGATTGGAACACCGGCAGTATTAAGCAGTAAAAACCGTGTATCCTCAGTAAAAAAGGGTGCTGGTGTGGGTGTGTACCCCAAACGTAAGGATATTCCAACACTGTTAGAAAACGGTATATCCCAGAGAGCCCCTATGGCATATGAATGACTCACAGCATCCGTAAATGCAGGGCAACAGGTTGGTACTCCGGGCAAATTCGCAAATGCTGCACGATGCATGTTGTATGCATACTGCCCATACACACCAAGCCGCATGCGCGCTGCAGAATCTGTTTTCTGTGCAACACTGTGCGATATTCCTATTGTACACAACAGTATACCAGTTGCACATCTCCTTAGCACCTTCCACGCAGAGCACCGTATCGTATGAGGCATCTTCATCGAATAACCTCCAGTATATGCGTCCGACGCCCATTGGGCGTTTGCAGTACACAATAGTATATACCCGACGACAACTGTCGCACATCAATTTCACAGGAGTAGCTTCCCGGCTCAAGATGCTCAGACAGCGGTTGCATCACGAGATTCCCCAAAACGGAATATATGCTCAGTACCGCAATTCCGCGATATTCTGTAGAAAAGTCAACAGTTACTCTATCTACCGCAGGATTCGGCTTCACTGCTGCAATACCTGTTGATGCTGTAGCCGACGTTACAAGCCGCATACCACGCTCTAGACAAATGCTATCCAGAACAAAGCGAGCATGGAGTGGAACAGGCTCGAAAAGCACACAACTCGCCCCTGTTGTCCCGATAGCTCGTATGCTATCAATCACGATAAATGTACCCGACGTGTTCCCCAGCGTTGCCACAAATGGAATACGCGCTAGGACACTATCTGAGGGAATCACTGACGGCAGTGCCAGCGTGACAGGTTGAATGCGGAACATACCGTCAATCTTCCCATGAGGCTGACTAC
>JANWZB010000173.1 GCA_025055035.1 Candidatus Kapaibacterium sp. | reverse complement strand
CGTACAATTTTACCTTGATCGCTTGTGGAAAGCCATCGCAGGCTGTTCTCAAGGAAAAGACCAAAGATATCAGGTATATCTCGCCCTTTTGCTAATTCTGCCGCATAGCCCAAAAGCTTCCAGCGGTATAATCCGTACCCTAAAATAGCAAGAGACTTGCTGTTGTTCAAGGTACGCTGTACGATAAGGGGCTCGGCAAGCGCCATGTTGTTCAGTTTGATAGTAGCCAGAATCTCTGCTTCTGGCTTAACTCGCACTAGTGTTTCCGTACGAAATATTGGTGGAAGTTGATTCCATGCCTTGACATCGGATTCTGTGCCAGAAAGCTTCATAACAGGGCTTGCTAGAGCGGATTGCTTGACGTCGGGGAGCGCAAGCATTTCCTGCTTGCTTCCAGATAGTACTGTGAAGGGAAGAAATGGCTCAAGCGGCCTTAGCCGAAGCCAGTCGAGGTCCTGTGAGGCAACAAAAAGTACGGGTTTACCGCGAGCAAGCTCAGTTTTCAGAGCTTCAATCACAGCTGACGGTGTGGAAGATGCAGGAAAACCAACAAGAATAATCGCTTCGGCGCTCGAGAGGTCTCGGCGTAAGGTTTCGAGGGTTTTTTTTTCTATAGGGGCTAGCTGATCGTTGGAAGCTTGGGAAACATCATCCAAAAATCCTCCTTTCCCATCTTCAATGTATGCACTGCACACTGTAGTACGTTGTGCTTCGAGTGATGAACGAATAAAGGCGATATCTGGAGAAACCTGCGACGCCAAGAGAATCGTTTTGCGCTTATTGCTAAGAATATTGACAAATTCCGAATATGTGTTGTTTTTTGTCGTGAGCTCTCCCTCGAGACCCTGACGATTAGTAATTTCGGCTGTTAAGGTATGTATTCCGGGTTGTTTTGGTGTATATGCAAAATGTACTGTGCGTGATTCTGCTGTACGTATAGGTATCGATTGCTCTGCAACAATAGTGCCATTATCGCGTAGAGTGATTGTTGCAAGTCCGTTGCTAAATCCAGAGGCGTCAATGGTAACATTCACGGGAAGCTCGCTATCAACATAGCCAACTTCATTGGTTATAATCGATCGTATGCTGATGTCTTTAACTTCTGTGGAATCCCCAACGCCAATAACAACAATGGGTCGTCCGAGCAATTCGGCTGTGTAGAGAGGATTCTCACCGTCGTTGAATGCTCCATCGGTTACAAGTAGGACTGCCTGAGTATTGGTTCTATCAGCTGTGCGCAATACACTCTGCAGTGCTTTCGCAATATTTGTAAACTGTCCATCAAGGTGTAAGGAATCAGGAGTGAAGGATTGTGCAGATATTATTCGAGCTTCATAGTCAAAGAGTGTAAGGGAAGATTGGGCGTCATATACTGCGTTATTGAGCTTTTCTGGGGCAAGTGCTTGAAGAACTGCGTGATAGTCTTGCTTACGGTTTCTTGTTGCGTCGGTGAGCGACATAGATTCTGAATTATCAAGAAGAATTGCGATTCTGGGTGGCTCTTGTGTAGCACGAAGTATATTCAATACAGGCTCGCAGAGTACAAAGAGTAGCAGCAATAGTGCAAGAAAGCGTAATGCCATAAGAATATAGCGGCGTGCAGGTGATACTGGCGGCGTTATGTTAGTATATGCATACCATGAAAGAGCAGCTGCAGTGATGCCGAACAAAAACGTTAGCCACCAAGGAAGATGTATGCTGAAACTATACGATTCCATTAAAGGGTGAATGTTCCTAAAAATCTTGCTGAAAAACCCTGAGCGCCTCTCACATACAAGCGACAGTATATCGTTTGCAACAAGTACTTGTAGCATCACTGCAGTGCTCAGATTATGAGGGTACAGTGTGTGATAACGGCGCCTGAAATGGGGAAAAATAATTTTGAAAATACGAAAAATTCCTCTAGCTTTGAAAGCTATTGAAAAAATTCAAGAGCCAAACGGGGTGTAGCTCAGTCCGGCTAGAGCGCTACGTTCGGGACGTAGAGGCCGGAGGTTCGAATCCTCTCACCCCGACCACAAACCACGCGCCACTGCGTGGTTTTTTCTTTTAGGATATGTCCGTGTTCGCTGAAACTGCATGCTATTCGTGGTATAAATGTGAAAAACAAGTGCAATTCCTAATAGTATGGGAGCAAAAGTACTAACATTGCGCAGAAAATTTCCTATTTTGGAAGTGCTATCCAAGTGTGTGCGTTATTACTGCTGTTGTTACTGCTATAGCACTTGTCTTGATATGATGTCCTAGTTCTGAGTGTTCATCCACATGTGTTGTGTTATGATACTAACAGGTGCCATGATAGTGCTAAGAATGCAAGGTGTAGAATATGCTGTATGTGCTATGCTAATACAAAGTCTGCTGCTGTTTACTCATACTGTTGTAGGACAAGTAATTCATATTCCCAGTCCGGCATATTATACTCAACCTCCTGGTCTTGACACAAGCCTCAGAATCAAGCAATATGCGAGTACTGTATGGCAGGCACAACATGGCTTACCGCAGAACAGTGCGTATGCTCTCATGCAAACACGAGAAGGATATATATGGATTGGTACAGAAGAAGGCGTAGCACGATTTGATGGTGTGCAGTTTAAGGTATTCGATAAAGATGCATTTGCCGGACTGAGTGTGGCATACACAACAGCACTCTGCGAGCAGCGTGATGGTACAGTCTGGATTGGTACGCGTGGTGGGGGATTAGTACGCGTTCAGCATGGAAAATATATGCTGTTCGATAGTACTCAAGGCATACATGCGTTTGAAATATGGGCAATACTAGAAGACCGTGCAGGAACGCTCTGGATTGGAACGGAGCAAGGGCTATATGCGTATGTGCAAGGAAGAATATACCGATATACAAAGGAGAACGGCTTACCACACGCAACAGTGTATGCACTACACCAAGACCGTTTAGGAGTGTTGTGGGTTGGCACACAACGGGGAGTATGCACGATGCGTGAACGCCCGCTTGGAGACGTTCTACCTCGAAAACAGTATTTCGTAGAAGAGCGCTTGCCTTTTAGCGATACGACTGATGTTCATGCAATTCTCCATGATAGTAAGGGGATACTGCACATTGGGACACGTACAGGGCTTTGGAGCCGAGCAAGTAACGGTATATGGCGGCACAGAACGCAAGCAGATGGACTAGCAGGAAACTATGTATATGCCTTGCTGGAAGACCGCCTTGGCTCGCTGTGGATAGCGTTTTTCGATAACGGTATTTCGCGCATCTGCGGTTCGCGTGTTGAAGCGTACGACCGTACAGATGGCCTTGTGAATGAAAACACGCTGTCATTGCTTGAAGACCGAGAAGGAGGCGTTTGGGTAGGTACGTATGGCGGCGGCATTCAGCGCTTTGTCAATCCATCATGTCTAGCGTTGACACAACGCGACGGCATCATTAGCGAGGTTATACGGAGTTTTACGCAGGATAGTGTAGGTGCTCTGTGGATAGGTTCTAACAACAACGGTGTTCAGCGCTTATACAAAGGGCAATACACGCTATTTGATAAGACACGTACCAAGACGTTCAAAGGTGAAGAAATACGGGGCTTGTACACTGCACCTGATGGTACGGTGTGGGTAGGAGTGCTAGGTGCTGGAGTATATTGGTATAATCGTGGACAGTGGCGACGCTATTCGATCGATGATGGTTTGGTAAGCAATGATGTATATGCAATTGTGCGTGATACCGAAGGAGCTATGTGGTTCGGTACTTCACAGAATGGTGTATCCTGCTTAAAAGACGGACGCTTTACAAGCATGACAATTGAGAATGGTCTCGTGCATGAAAGCGTCTATACGTTGATGCCGGATAGGCGTGGAGGGATATGGATTGGCTGCTTTGGTGCTGGAGTGCAGTACTACCGCAACGGACGCTTTACGCATTACTCTACGGCGCACGGGCTTATGGGAAACAACGTCTTATGCTTTTATCAGGATGCACACAATGCTGTTTGGGTAGGTGGTGTTGGTGGTATAAGCCGCATTAAAAACGACACAATTAGAAGTCTCAAGAAGCACGAGGGAATATTTGATGAGTCGGCATTTAGTATACTCGAAGATGATTATGGCTATCTGTGGGCATCATGTAATAAGGGAATTTACTGCTTTCGTAAATCGCAGGCTGATTCTGTACTTGATGGATATTTGCTTAAGGTTGATTGCCGACACTTTGGCATAGCTGATGGTATGCGCAATACAGAATGTAATGGTGGTGCACAGCCTTCGGCACTGAAGACTAAAGACGGTCGCTTATGGTTTGCGACAATTGGTGGT
>JANWZB010000172.1 GCA_025055035.1 Candidatus Kapaibacterium sp. | reverse complement strand
GAAAATGGGTGCTTTTATTGAAATGGTTGGTATTGATTTACCATTTGCCCTTGCACGTAGCTTTAATGGGACGAGCCTCATGGATCGTGTTGCTGAGTACGTTATGAAGCAAGTGAATCCAAATACAAGAGTTGGAGGTTTTCGTACAATTGTTGGCAATGACGAAACAGTCTGGGAGGGTCCAGGCATAGAAATTCCTTTTGTTTCTATTTCGCGCTGTTACAATTCTCCTTTCTACTATACAGAGTATCATACTAGTGAGGACAATCTGGCACTGAACTCAATTGAGCGCTTGCAAGAAACTTTAACGGTACTAGAGAAAATGGTTTACATTTTTGAGAATAATAGGGTCATGCGTCGTAAATTTAAGGGTTTACTTGCTCTGTCGAATCCAAAGTACAATTTATATATTGAGCGACCAGATCCAACCGTTGCAAAAGACTTGAGCGAGATACAGATTAAAATGGGATTTATGCAAGATTACATCCAGCGCCTGTTTGATGGTAGGACAAGTATTTTAGATATAGCAGAACGATTCGATATTCCCTTTGAAGTAGTAGAAAAGTATCTAAGACAATTCGAGGAGAAGGGACTGATAGAATTCCTGCGGATTTCTCTTTGAATTTGAAATAAACAATAAAAGATATGCGTGCAATCTATCTTTGGCCTTGTTACAACTAACAAACATGCTGAAGTACACATCTGTTCTTGTTACTGGTGGTACAGGTTCATTTGGGAAAGCGTTTATCAAGCGTGTTCTCACGCGGTATCCCGAAGTAGAGCGTGTTGTTGTGTTTTCGCGCGATGAGCTTAAGCAGTTTGAAATGGCACAAGAGTTCTCAATTGAACAATACCCGCAACTGCGCTATTTTATTGGTGACGTGCGTGACGAAGACCGACTACATCGTGCGTTTGAAAATATTGATGTTGTTGTTCATGCTGCAGCACTGAAGCAAGTTCCAACGGCGGAATATAACCCTATGGAGTGCATTAAAACTAATGTCATCGGTGCGGAAAATGTCATCAATGCTGCTCTGAAGTCGGGTGTGCGGCGTGTTGTAGCCCTGTCCACAGATAAAGCAGCTGCTCCTATCAACCTCTACGGTGCATCGAAGCTGTGTTCTGACAAGCTCTTCGTTGCAGCTAACAACTTTCGTGGTAATCGGGATATTACCTTCGCTGTTGTGCGCTATGGGAATGTGATTGGCTCGCGCGGCTCGGTTATGCCGTTCTTTCTCAAAAGGCGCCACGAAGGTGTGCTGCCAATTACGCATCCTGATATGACACGCTTTCACATCTCACTGGACGAAGGCGTCGATATGGTGCTATACGCTATTAGCCATATGTGGGGTGGCGAGATATTTGTCCCAAAGATTCCTTCCTATCGCATCCTTGATGTTGCCGAAGCAATCGCACCGAGCTGTAAGCACGAAATTATTGGAATTCGTCCTGGCGAGAAACTGCACGAAGAAATGATTACAGAAATGGATTCATTCAACACGCTCGAGCTTGAGCATTACTACGTGATTGCGCCATCAATGCCGCTCTGGGCGCATGATGCATACTGCCAAGCATTTCGTGGCACGAAAGTACCTCAAGGCTTTCGGTATAGCTCTGGGACGAATACACACTTTATGACAGTAGAAGAAATTCGTGCTGCAATTCGCCAGCATATAGACCCCGAATTTCAACCGCTGTAGCCTGATTTATAGCACTTCATTTTGGGGGGTCCATGCTTCCTACAAGACTTATTCCTTACGGGCGTCATAGCATTACAGAGGAGGACATTGCAGCGGTTGTTGAGGTATTGAGGTCGGATAATCTTACGCAGGGTCCGAAGCCGCAAGAATTTGAACAACTCTTCGCCAAGTATGTAGGAGCGCGCTATGCTGCTGTGGTGTCCAGTGGCGCGGCGGCTTTGCACCTGTGTGCAGTCACACTTGGCGTTAAGCCCGGAGATAAGGTGATTACAACTCCTATAACGTTCACTGCATCGGCGAATTGTGTGCGATACTGCGGAGGCGATGTTGTCTTCTCGGATATTGATGAAGAGACATACTTGCTGGATATTCACAAAGTTCGGACTTTGCTTGAGTCCATGCCTGCTGCAGAGCGTTCTGCGTACAAGGGGGTTATACCAGTAGATTTTGCTGGGCTGCCAGTCGATATGTGTGCATGGCGCGAGCTAGCAGATGAATTTGGATTGTGGATTCTCGAAGATGCTTGCCATGCTCCGGGCGCAGCATTCTATGGCAACGATGGTTGTATGCATCGTGTTGGCGATGGAACGCTTGCTAACCTTGCAATATTTTCGTTTCATCCTGTCAAGCATATTGCAGCGGGAGAAGGTGGCGCGGTAACAACAAATAACCTTCAGTACTACGAGCAAATATGCCGCTTGCGAACACACGGAATCACGCGCGATGCATCGTTGTTGCACGAGAATCACGGTGCTTGGTACTATGAGATGCATGAGCTCGGCTTTAATTATCGCCTCAGCGATATTCATGCAGCACTTGCTATTGCACAACTTAAGCGTGCTGACAAGAATCTTCAGCGCCGCCGCTCTATTGCTCAGCGCTATATAGAGGCATTTCGTGGAACACGTGTTGTTGTGCGGCCTGTGCCACAAGGGTTTGAGCATGCGTATCATCTATTTGTTGTAGAGCTTGAGAAGCGTGATGAGCTCTATAATTTTCTGCGAGAGCGGAAGATTGCTGCTCAGGTACATTACATTCCTGTGCATCTACAACCATATTATCGGCAGTTTGGTTGGAAACGTGGTGATATGCCTGTTGCGGAGCGGTATTACAAGCGCTGCTTAAGTCTGCCGATGTTTCCTAGTTTAACAGATGAGGAGCAGGAGTACGTCATCCACACAGTGATAGAGTTTGTTACACGATAATTGCCAAAAATTGGGTAGATTTGCACTCTCGCAAAGAACACAATGTGGGCAATACGAAAAACATGCTGCGTACCCGGCCAATTCGCGTTGTCATTCGTACTGATGCAGCTGTGCATATTGGTAGCGGTCATGTAATGCGCTGCTTGACGCTTGCCAATGAGCTACGCCGCTGTGGTGCACAGGTAACGTTCGTAACGCGCAACTGGGAAGGTAATCTTCAGGCATATATTGTATCTCAAGGCTATCAGTGTTTGGTATTGCCACGACCCAATGCTCATGCGCACAAGGAAGAGGAGCATAATAATTCCTATGCGTCGTGGCTTGGTGTACCGTGCGAGTATGATGCGGAGGAAACTCTTGCCATTCTAGCACAACATGGTATCGACGCTGTAGATTGGTGTATTACCGACCACTACGCGATAGATGCTCGATGGCACAGAATTATGCGTGGGTGTGCCGCGCACATTATGGTCATTGACGACATTGCAAATCGTGAACATGATTGTGATGTTCTGCTTGACCAAAATTTATATGACAGTCCCGAAGCGCGGTATGAAGGACGCGTTCCTAAGGATTGTCTGGTATTACTCGGTCCTACGTATGCATTGTTGCGTCCTGAGTTTCGCGAGGTGCGCCGACGCCTTGGTAAGCGGATTGTGCGCAGCGGTACTGTGCAACGTATTGTGATATTTTTTGGTGGGTCTGACCCCTCGAATGAAACATCGAAAGCAGTCCGTGCATTACACATGCTTGGACACCGAGAAATACAAGTAGATGTTATTGTTGGTGTAGCAAACCCTCACCGCTGCGAAGTAGAAGAGTTGTGTATGCACATGCCAAATATGCACTTTCACTGTCAAGTGCCGAACATGGCAGATGTTATGGCACAGGCAGATCTAGCGCTTGGTGCGGGTGGTTCGACGACGTGGGAACGGTGCTGCATGGGTTTGCCCACAATAGCAATGGTTATTGCAGAAAATCAAGCAGAAATGACGGAAACAGCAGCACGGTATGGGGTGCAGTGGAATCTGGGCTGGAGTAGGAATTGTGGATCAGAGGATATTGCAGTAGCACTGCAGAACATTATGCACGATAATGCACTACTGCATCACATGAGCTTTCGCGCACAGCAGCTTGTGGATGGATATGGCGTGCAAAGGGTGCTAAAGTGTAGTTCTTTCCGAAATATGTTGATAGGATAAGAATGCTGGATTAATAATGACTGGTTGAGTTAGCAAAATTACTGTCTTATGATAATCAAGAACATAACAATAGTTACTGACACCACGAGTTGGATGAACGAACTTATACCTAATTTTATTAGGGAATTAGAGTCTCAAGGATATTCTGTATGCTATGTACATAGTGTGAGTGAAATTCCCGAAGGCGAC
>JANWZB010000171.1 GCA_025055035.1 Candidatus Kapaibacterium sp. | reverse complement strand
GGGATGAACCGTAGTTTATGGCTACCACGTGTCGGAGCTTCTTCTATTTCCCGCACACGCGGGGATGAACCGTCTTCTATCCACTGTCTATCTGCTCCTATACGCTATTTCCCGCACACGCGGGGATGAACCGCAGCATGGGCTTCCCACACATTATCCAATGCTAAAGACCATTCCCTACATGCCAGAAGAAATTTCAGCATAGTTTTTGGTACTACTCTCGCAAGCAATAGCTGTACTGTTTCACGGGTCAATGCTGCTTTATGCAACAATCCTGTTCATATCACCATGTGCGTTGGCTGCTTGGGAATGTTGTGACAATTGTGTGTGTCATGACTGCCCACACGCCACTCTGGTCTATCCAAGACGATTACTTACACAGACAAGCATTGCACTGTGCCTGTCAAGAAGAGCATGCTTGGCGTTGTGTTGCCACCGGCAAGGCAGTAGCGCAAGGTTTCTACACACCTGCAATTCTTGCTCCTTACAAGATTCAAGAACCACACACAAGCGTCGTCTATCTCAAAACGAAGCAATGTATCATTACGGACAAATCTCGGCGAAGTGTATCACCTTCACACGTTGCCGATGCTGCGCTGCGTTCCATGCTGCTGCTGTGGCGTATTCACAGGGTACAGCACCTTGCAGACCTTGCCGACGGCGCGCTGAGTGTTCTTATGCTTCCTACACATGCTACCATAGATGCTGTATGTAGTGCACTAGAGAGTCTTTCCATAGTTGAGTATGCCGAGCCTATGAGTATTGCAGAGCCGCGTCAATCAAGTGCTGCGCTTCCAAATGATCCGCTATTTCCTCGCCAGTACTATATTCAGCGTATTCGTGCACACGAAGCATGGGCACAAACGCAGGGAAGCCCAACGGTACTCGTCGCTGTGTGCGATACGGGGATAGATTGGGAGCATGAAGATTTAGCGGATAATATCTGGATAAATCCCGGCGAAGATGGTCGAGACGCTCTCGGACGAAGCAAGCGCAATAATGGGATAGATGATGACGGTAATGGCAAAGTCGATGACTGGCACGGATGGGACTTTGTCGGTGCAGCAAGCGAAGCAGACCTTCTCAACGGAAGATACCGAGAAGATAATGACCCAAAGCCACGCTTTCCAACAGGGCTTGTTCCACAGGAGCTACCTAATCATGGAACAGTTGTTGCTGGTATCGTTGCAGCTATTGCCAATAATGGACGTGGTGGGGCTGGAATTGCACCGCGCTGCAAGATTCTGCCAATCAAATGTAGCACCGACGGAGCGCGCATCGATGGTATCTATCGTGCGTATGAGGCGATACTCTACGCTGCAGAAATGGGTGCACACGTCATTGTATGCAGCTTTGGTGGCGGACGCTACAGTCGTGTTGAACAGGACATTATTCATGCTGTTACAGCACAAGGTGCGCTCGTTGTGGCTGCTGCAGGAAATCATGGGTTGCTGACAGATAACATTGATTTTCCTGCATCGTACGATAACGTTCTTGCAGTCGGGGCCAGCACAATGCTCGACCGCGCTTCGCCAACAAGCGACTTTGGGATCATGGTGGATGTCTTTGCTCCCAGTGAGCACATCATGAGTACTGCCTCAGGGAATGAGTACACTGAGAGTTTCTCTGGAACATCGGTAGCAACACCGATTGTAGCAGCTGTGGCTGCACTAGTCAAAAGTCGCTTCCCACGTAGTTCTCCCGAGCAAATCACGCAGCAAATCCGTGCGAGCTCAGATAACGTGCTGCTAGGCATGCTTCCACCCATGCAGCGTCCGTATGGATACTTTGGTCGCATCAATGCTATTCGGGCGCTGACAGAAGACCATCCCGGCTTACTTCTGCAGAATATTCAGATTGGTGCTGCAATGGGGATTATTCAGGATGTACAACCTGTCAGTATCCGCTGCACACTGCGGAACGTCCTTGCTCATGCACAGAATGTGATGGTTATATTTCAATCGCTCGATAAACGTGCAACAATACTTGAGCCTTCCTACACTGTACAACAGCTCCGCTCGGGCGAGCAGCATGAGATACTGCTTACAGTACAGCTGGAGCCTTCTGCATTGTCAGGCTCAGGGCTGCGTACAGCCGATTTTGTGGCAGTACTCCTTGCCGATGGATATATCAACTACCAGCGTATTTCCCTTCCTTATAATATCCGAGAAGCAACACAAGGCGCACACATTCTTGCTTCTGCGGTACTCGATTTCTCACTTCCTCAAAACGGCGCAACACTCTCGACGCTGGATGTGAGCATCCGTAATGCCGGAGCTATAGCCATGCAGATTGATACTCTCAAGGTTACGGGAACACATGCAGCAGAGTTTCTTGTGCAAAGGCACGGAACTCTTCGTCTAGATCGTGGTCAAACAACACATATACCTGTACGCTTTGCTCCTCAAGCTGGAGCTTTCGGGCAGCGAACAGCAACGCTAACACTGACAGCACGACCTATCGGCACTCTAGCTCTAGGAACAATTGCTGCTGGATACGAGTTTACAACTGTACGCGAGCAGTACCGTGAGTTTACCGATGGAATCCTGCTGCAATCTGCCACAGAGAGGATTGATGACGCTGAGTGGATTATTCCCGTAGGGTTTGCAGTACGTTTTGGTGGAAGACAGTATGAGTCTGTAACGCTCAGCTCGAATGGCTTCTGTGCTTTTGCACCAACGTCATCATTGGTGCAGCGGGGTTCAGTCGTTACAACGCCACTAAGCACGAGCATTCCTGCAGCAGGCTACATTGCTGCTTTTGCAACAGATTTAGTGTTCCCGCCACACTCTTCGTCATCACCGTTGCCAAGCGATATACGATGGAAAACTGAAGGCACAGCACCAGAGCGCGTATTCGTTGTACAATGGCGCAACGCTGCTCTGAAGCTTGCTCCGGCAGTACGTATCAATGCACAACTACGGTTATATGAGTCGTCGCAGCGTGTGGAAGTATGGTATGGCACTTGCATATTTCCCACAACACAAGCAACGGTTAGTGGGGAAGTTGGGCTGCGTGGAGCATCATCGTGGGATTTTCACGCGCGCAGAGTATCCGACGATATTCAAGTGTCGTGGAGCACCTCAGCAGAAGCCGTGTCGAACGAAGATGCGTGTGAGCTTTCATCGCGCAATCTTCCCTCCAGCGGCTTAGTCTATCGATGGTCGCCACGAGATACACCACGCCAGATTTCTTTGTCTGCTGTAACGCGCACAGTGATGCTTCGCGGTACTGTTGTCGGAATGTCGCCTGTTGTCTCAGCATGGGCTTCTACGGATATGGCATCTAGCTCTTCTTGGAGCATCACGCCTAACCCTGCTGCCGACGAAGTCTGGATAGACATCCCAGCGCGAATGCACAATGCACTAGTGCGGATACTTAATGTGCGCGGCGAAGTTCTTGTAGAGGAAACAGTGCCAGCAAGCATAGAACCACAGCAACAACGAGTTAGCACGCGAACCGTGCCTTCAGGACTATACCTCGTATGTATCAGTGCTCAAGGGCAGCGTTCCGTATGCCGATATTTGACTATCGTGCGGTAGCTTTGTATATTGAACCGAGAAACAATCGCTACCTATGCACGTACACTACTATAGACACAATCTCCTCTTGTTTCACTCAATCGTAGCGAGTTGACCTATGCAATCCTATCGATTTCTTTCGTTGTGGGCTGCGAGTATTGTAGTTATCGGAAGCAGCATGCAGCCTGCTTTTCCCCAGCACAATCCTTCTACTGCACGCAAGCCGTGCGTGTCGTTCAGCATTGAACGACCGGGCGATGCACTGCCATTTCTTGAAAAAAATTCTACTCTCGCAAGCTCTGATAGTGTTCCAGCGCTCTTCCTACGAGAGCGTGTTGTAAGCCTGTTCCGCCGTGATACAGCCTTCCAGAGGGGTAGTGTTGCCATTAATCGCATTGGTGGATCGATAGATGACTTACTTGTCGTTGCCTATGCTATAGAGTATTTCGATGCCAATGGACGACCGCTTCCGAACACGAGCACGATGACGATGCCACTTCCTGTGCCGCTGCCGCCCGGTGCTATAGTAACACCAGAGTTTCCAACACCATCGCAAGTAGCAATAAACACGTTGCAAGGCGACTTATCCCCAACTAACGCTGATGCTAATGGGATTCTGCGTCCTATTAACGTTGCAACACGAACAATTCCTAATACTGCTAACATTCTACCTGGACAACGAAATACCCTGCTTAACTTTGTTGCGCGCTGGAGCGACCAGTCGCTAGAACCACGCAACCCCGGACTGCAGGGGCGGCGTTTTGTGTTGCTAACGCTTCTGCGCGTCAATGATTTAAGCTATGAGCTTGGTGTTACTCTAG
>JANWZB010000170.1 GCA_025055035.1 Candidatus Kapaibacterium sp. | reverse complement strand
AACAACCGACACGACTCGCTTTTTCATCAGCATACATAACGACACAGTCCTTATCGGTAATTTGACAGGGCTAATGAAACGTCCTATCAGCGACAAAATATGGTGGTACGAGTATGACCAATTTTCTGGTGCATCAAGGCTTGTGCAGATTCGTCGTGGTGCGCCCCAGCTTGACTCAATTATTACTGATGCACGAAAGAGCTTGGTGAATGCTGCTCCACTTCCTGTAACAGAGCGTGTACGCAATATGATAAAATCCTTTGTCGGAAGGAAGCCAACATGAGATAGTATTGAGCGCAGTAGCCTTGCAGAAGGTACAATGCTTATTTTGTGCCCGTTCCGGACTTTGACCGCTCTTCGTACAGGCGCTGCAATCGCATCTCGTTAGGCTCGCTCACACGCTGTTGTTTGTACACTTGGAACCGTGTCGGTGGAACATTGAGAGGAAGAGCATTGTTGCTCATGTCGACGTCTGCTGTTTCTAGGTAGGGATCGACGAGAAATGATGCAACAGGCTTTGATACCATGATAACCTTCGTGATTTTCTGCGGATTATAGCGCCAGATCTCTGCCGGAAAGCGCCGAATTTCTTTCGTTCCGTCCTCGTATGTAAGTTCTAGGATAATAGGCATAACTAGACCGCCTTTATTGGCGAATTCAAGCTCGTAGAATATCTTACCAGAATGCACGAGTGCCTTCTCATCATCAGTGAGCGTTGCAAGATATTGTTCGTATTGTTCCTTCGACCATGGCTGAACAACAAATCTGTTGCGTGTATCGTAATAATCGAGTGCTTCAGGGTGCTGTTCGACGTATGTTGCAGGGATATCACGCTTATTGCGCTCAACAGTGAGGTTGAGCGGTGCGCGCACTGCTTCGGCTTTATCTTTTGCAAGCTCAATTTCAGGATTCTGGGTGTTGATGTCGTAGCGCGTAACGCGCTCTAATGCTATATCGCAATAGTCCGTTGTGTAAAACCAACCACGCCAAAACCAATCTAAATCAACACCCGAAGCATCTTCCATTGTACGAAAGAAATCTGCTGGTGTTGGATGTTTGAATGCCCAGCGGCGTGCGTACTCTTTGAATGCATAATCGAAGAGTTCGCGTCCCATAATTGTTTCACGTAGGATGTTCAGCGCTGTTGCTGGCTTCCCGTATGCATTGTTGCCCATCTCAAGAATCTGCTCAGAGTTCGTCATAATAGGTACGAGCCGAGTTTTATCGGCTTTCATATACTCAACGATATTGCGTGCTGGACCACGGCGTGAAGGATAGTTCCTATCCCATTCTTGCTCTGCAAGAAATTGAACAAATGAATTGAGACCTTCATCCATCCATGTCCATTGGCGCTCATCAGAGTTTATAATCATCGGGAAGAAGTTATGCCCAACTTCATGAATGATGACCGAAATCAGTCCATATTTCAGAGCTTCGGGGTATGTTCCATCAGGTAATGGGCGACCACCGTTGAAACAAATCATAGGGTATTCCATACCAAATACCGGACCATGCACTGAAATAGCAACAGGATAGGGGTAGGGAATGGTATATTTTGAGTATACGCGCAAGGTATGAGCAACAGCACGTGTAGAATATTGCTCCCAAAGAGGATTCCCCTCTTTAGGATACAACGACATGGCAAGGACGCGCTTCCCTTCTATATCAACACCCATTGCATCCCAGATAAACTTTCGTGAAGCGCAGAAGGCGAAATCACGGACGTTATTTGCATGAAAAATCCATGTTTTCTTTGCTGTTGTGCGCGAAGATTCATTTTTTAGTGCTTCCTCGTTTGTGATGATCTTCACAGGCATAGAAGAAGACTTTGCCTTTTCTAGACGACTCAGCTGCTCTGGGGTAAGCACGGCAGAAGCGTTTTGTAGTTCTCCTGTTGCCCCAACAACCATATCGGCAGGAACAGTAATGCTGACTCTATAGTCGCCAAAAGGGAGGGTAAATTCTCCCGAGCCAAGAAATTGCTTATGCTGCCAACCGCAATAATCAGTGTACACTGCCATGCGTGGGAAGAATTGAGCAATCTCGTACAAGTAATTTTTGTCCTGAGGGAAATACTCATAGCATGAGCGGGCACGAGTTTCCGATGGTACAATATTGAACGACCATTCTATGGAAAAAGAATACTTCTGCCCTGACTGTAAAGTAGTTGGGAGCTCTACCCGCATCATCGTTTTGTTAATCGTATATTGCAGTGGTTGTCCAGTTGCGGCATCTTTCACAGAAGCGATTGTATAGCCACCGTTGAAGGTTTCTTGAAACACAAGTGCTTTCACTGTTTCGAGTGTGTTGCCCGTTGGATTAGCACGACTTGGACTGCCTTGGAGCGAACCTGTTTGTGTAAGATATGTGTCCGAATTCTTTGCAAAGAGATTTTGGTCGAGCTGTAACCAAAGATATGTGAGAGGATCGGGCGAGTTATTTGCGTAGGTAATAGTTTCTGTTCCGGTAATGCGCTGCGTATCGTCGTGTAGTTCAACGTTAATGACGTAGTCTGCTTTCTGTTGCCAGTATTGATGACCCGGAGCACCAGAACCTGTGCGATAGGTATTCGGTGTTGGTAGCAATTGGTCAAGCTGCTCAAATTTGCCCGTGAGGTGATCAGCGCTGTTACTGAACCCCTGTGCCTGCAGTAATAGTGTAGAATACCAGATCGATGCACAAAGGCAGAAAGAGGTAACTGTAATCTGTACCTGTGTGGCTCTGTGCAGATAGTATGAGTCAATGCAAGCCATAGCTCAGTGATGAATAAGAGTGGAACAAAACTTTCACATACAATGGTAGTGATGCAGACATATAGCGCCTGTATTATACCTGTGAACGCTGATGATACACAGGATCATTCCAATGCCGGATTGTTACACCGCTACGACGAAGCCATTTATAGCAGAATGATGGATGAACGTTGTACTTCCGAGCGATGGTAGGAACACCTATACCTTGACGATATTCCTGAACAATTGTAGGAATGAGTTGTCGATGGGATGCCCAACGTCGTGCTTCTTCTTCTGCGCGGGTACGAATATGAATACCCTGCCGCCGAAGTAATGCTGCGATTGTAGTGTGGTGTGCGCGTATGTCAAGTATTCTGCATATTTCAGGTATTGTTTCCCCAGCAGCATATAGGGTGAGAATGCGATGCTGTACATGCTCATTGTTCCAGCGTGAGCGGTGCTGCGTATTGCGATAGTGGGAGGAAGTAGCAAATCCAAAGCGGCGGAATGCTTCGTGAATACTACTGCGCGAAAATCCATACATACGAGCAAGTGCGGTGTAGGAACGCTGGTGCTCGCTGTACTCGTAGTACATTATGCGAGCGAGCTCTAAGCTGATGATCGGCGAGAATCTGCCCAGTGTGTTGCGAGGCTGCCGTCCTTGCGATGCCCGAGATTGTAAAAAAAGAGGCTTGTGATGTCGACTCTTACTCTTCATACTAGCAAACAAATGCTCATTGAAAACGACTGCCTAAGCAAGCTAAAGAAATCTTCAGAGATTGTCAAGAGCTTGCTGTTCCTTGACAATACCGAACGAGCAAGCTCTTGAAAATACTGTCTGAGTGCGTGAGTGCAAAGTTTATTTTATTCTGAGAGCGTAGTGTGCTCTGGAGCATTTGCTGCTGAGTCAGCAGGAAGGGTGTTGACCGACGGTACTCGTGGCGGAAGTTCTTCGCCGCGTATGATCATGTCGAGTTCTTCGCCATCAAGAACTTCTCGCTCAAGGAGGATGCGCGATGCCTTGTGCAGCATATCAATGTTATTGCGTAAGAGCTCTTCTGCTTTCTGCATTGCACCAACAACAATGCAGCGTACTTCTTCGTCGATCAGGCGTGCTGTTTCGTCGCTATGCTGACGCGGATGCGCAATTTCGCGCGCGAGGAATACCTCTTCTTCCTTGCTTGCAAAGTTCAGCGGTCCGATTTTCTCGCTCATGCCCCACTCACACACCATTTTACGCGCGAGAGCAGTAGCACGCTCAATGTCGTTACCAGCACCTGTGGTGAGTTGGTTAAAAACAACGATTTCAGCTGCTCGCCCAGCAAGAAGCGTTATGAGGCGCGTTTCAAGATACTCTTTCGAGTACGTGTGTGCATCTTCGTTGGGAACATATGATGTAACACCTAAAGCACGCCCGCGTGGAATAATCGTTACTTTGTGGACGGGGTCGCTATTGGGTAAAAGCTTGCCGACAAGAGCATGTCCCATCTCATGGTATGCTGTAATTTCTTTCTCCCGTTCAGAGATAACCATACTCTTGCGTTCAACACCCATGAGAACTTTATCTTTTGCTGCTTCGATGTCGTCCATTGTAACGACGTCGCTATTGAGGCGTGCTGCAAACAGTGCTGCTTCATTCATTATGTTTGCGAGGTCAGCGCCAGAAAGTCCGGGTGTAC
>JANWZB010000016.1 GCA_025055035.1 Candidatus Kapaibacterium sp. | reverse complement strand
CATTTCCTTTGTTTGCTGTACTCATTAGGAGCTTTCTCATGGATATCGAAAAAACCTTTACAACCGGCACGCCGGCGGACAAAATGAAAGATATTATCGTCAACACTATTCTGCCCCGTTCAGATGTCCAAATGTTTTTTGGCGATACGTCGTGGGAGGGCAATACTCTCAAATTCAGTTCAGGGCTGGTAACAGATGGAAAGTTTGAAATTCTTGATAATGAAGTCAAAGTTACTGTTGCACTTTCAATGTTTGGCAAGATGGCAAAAGGGCAAATTGAAAGTACTCTAGAGAAAACGTTCGCAAAACTTCCCGGATAAGTTTATCAGGCGGTTAAATTGATCGGTCAAATACACAAAAAAGCTGTAACAAGCCTCGTGATCCCTCTGCGAGGCTTTATTTATGCTATCTCGAAAATATGGAACAAGCGCGATAGCAGCCATGTACAGAGCACAACAAGCAGGCATCCTATAAGGTTATACCACAAGAATGTAATCGGGGAGAATGCATATAGCGCCAGAACGATAGCTTCTGTGAGAAGTGTTGCGCAGAACACTGCTGTTCCGCTCGCTCTTTTAAGGAAGAATGCTGTGAAGAAAATGCCAAGTATCGCGCCATAGAACAGTGAACCTACTACATTAACTGCTTCAATAAGAGAACCAAGGCTATCCATAAGTTGCGCAAAACCAACAACAATTGCACCCCACATGATAGTTGCAAGACGTGTTACCCACACGGAGCGTTCTTCAGAAAGAGAACCATGCAGTAAACGCCGATAAATATCAATAACTGTTGTGGAAGCCAGAGCATTGATTTCTGATGAGGCTGACGACATCGAAGCCGAGAATACGACTGCTATCAGTAAGCCCACAAGACCAATGGGCAAATAGGTGATAACGAAAGTCAAAAAAATATAGTTCGTGTCGTTGGTTACAGCGCGTGGGTCATTGCGCTTGAGTAGCGACCGAACCTGCACTTTGAGCGAATGTAGGTGTTCTGCATGAGTATGGAGGACTTGTGTAAGCATTGCTTGTTCGGTAATATTCCCCGTGTGAAGAGCATGAAGGTATCGGCGCAGGGTGTTCTGCTGCTCTATTGAGACTTGCTGAAACTTTGCGGCAATATGCTGGTACTCAGCCTTGTAGTGTGTATGCTGCAGTTTAGCAATTTCAGCATGATTGAAAAAGATAGGTGGTGGAGTAAACTGGTAAAATACGAAGAGCAGTGCACCAATGAGTAGTATCCCGAACTGCATAGGAATCTTCATGATGCCATTGAAGAGCAATCCTAGCCGACTTTGAGTCAGAGACTCGCCGCTCAAGTACCGTTGAACTTGCGACTGGTCGGTTCCGAAGTAGGATAGCTGTAAGAACAATCCACCAAGCAATCCAGACCATACTGTGTACTTATTGTTGAGGTCGAAAGTAAAATCAATGGTGTTGAGCTTTCCTGAGACTGCTGCGACGCACAAGGCGTCACGAAGGCTTACGTCGCTAGGTAGCGAGTACACAACAACAATTCCGACGGAAATCATGCCAAATGCGATAATAGCCATCTGTGAAGATTGTGCCCAACTGACAGCACGTGTTCCACCAGATGTTGTATAGAGGATGACAAGAACACCAATCAGCGTGATAACAGAGCGCACATCCCAGCCAAGAAGAAGCGAGAGTACGATAGACGGCGCATAAAGTGAAATTGCAGCTGCTAAACTACGCTGAAGAAGAAAGAGTAATGCTGCAAGAGTGCGTGTCTTGGTGTCAAAACGCCGTTCCAAAAATTCGTAGGCTGTGAGGACATCCAAGCGATGATATAGCGGGAGAGCAATGATACAGAGAAGAACCATTGCAAGGGGCAAGCCGAAGTATGCCTGTATAAAGCGCATACCGTCCACGTATGCTTGACCAGGCAAAGAAATGAAGGTAATAGCACTAGCTTGCGTTGCCATAATGGAAATCGCTACGGTGTACCAACGCGCTTCTTTGCCTGAGAGGACGAAATCATGCATCGTTGAGCTTCTGGAGCGCCGAGAGCTTTTGTAGATACTCCATACCACGACGAATCCTAATATCCCGCTAAGAATAAGCCAGTCAACAATGTGCATATGAGTGTGGGCTAATACGAATCACTGTGAGCGTATGTAGGCTTATGGAAGAAATGCCCAAGAAAACCACCACAACAACACTACAACCATAACAAAAATCCCTAGAACAACACCGTACCAAACATACCACGAAGGAAATATAGGAGGACGATTGTCGTCAGAGCGAGAAGAAGTCTTGACGGGGAAAGTGTGCATAACGAGTATGTGTGAGAATGATGTAGATACAGGCTACAACGATGCATGAGAAGGAGTGTATAGACAGTGTGGCTGCCATGAACAATGGACGCGATTATCGGCAGGTTTACCACATGTTGCACAGTATTCTCGCTTATAGGTATCATCATCGCGTACAGGTATGGAGATACGGTCATCGAATACATAACAGCGCCCTATAAATCCTTCCCCTCGCACAACCGGGTCTTTAGCATAGGTAACGATTCCACCATGTAGTTGAGCAACGTCGCGAAACCCTTCGGAGAGCAGAAATCCTGTTAGCTTCTCGCAGCGAATGCCCCCAGTGCAGTAAGTAAGAATTTTTCTGTCTTTATACTGCGCCATGTGCTGACGAATCCATACAGGAAACTCACGCGATGAGGAAATATCAGGACGCAGAGCACCTTCAAAATGCCCAAGATCATACTCATATCCGTTGCGACCGTCAAGGATAATCACATCTTTATCAAGCATGGCGCGGCGAAATTCCTGTGGAGAGAGGTATGTACCAGTAAGAGTATTCGGGTCTATATCGGTATCAAAACGCCATGTTACTAGTTCTCGTTTCGCCCGCACATACAGTTTCCTGAAAGCGGGTATAGGGGTTTCATCCACTTTGAACCACATGTCTTCGAACCGTGAATCCATGCGCATTTCGTTGATATACAGCTCAGTTTGTTCTAGTGTGCCGCAAACTGTACCGTTGATACCTTCCTCTGCAACAATAATCCGTCCTAATAGTCCAATTGCTTGGCACAATGTAAGATGTTCGGCTGCAAAGCTTTCAAAGTCGGGAATAGGAATGTATTTGTAGTATAGGAGAACACGGTATGGCATCGGAGCAAGTGTCATAAGCTTTTTGCTGAGAATAAGCCGTTGAGTGGAACAAAAGCAGCAGTGATAATGTAGCGAGTTATACAAGTCTGGTAGAGTCCCATATAATGGTGCAACGCACAAAAATACGAAAAAGCCTAATAACGTTGTTGGATATATGCGGTACAAACCAGAGATGAGCTATAAGAAACGGAAAAATTCTTGATAATACCCTGCGTCTTGTGTAAGTTGCTACACCCAAATTGTTGTGATGTCATTCGTACTGAGGTGTCTCTATGGTCAAGCCGCGCTATGAATTTGATGAGGAGCAAAATGCTGTGATTGAGCGACTTGCCGTGCGCTTGAGGCTTATCGGTGTCATCTGCTTCGTCATTGGGCTTATTGTACTATTGATGATGGCTATGCGAACAGCAAGCCTTGTAGCAATTATTGTAGCGGGGCTTGCTATATCATTTGGAGCACTGGCAGTATATGCCGGTCGTGCTTTCCAAAAAATTACTACGACCCAAACCCGAGATATTGAGCATTTGATGGAAGCATTATCGACGCTTGTTCGTATTTATAACATACAAATTGCAGCGATTATTTTTGGTGCAGTAGCACTCGCCTATGCTGTGTGGAATCTATGGAACTAGCAATCTGAAAGAGCGTTATTCATTAACTCCTGCAACGCGCGTGAACGAATCTTTATACCAACAGCTTTTCTTTGGTTTTATGTCTCGACGGTACTTGCTTGCTGCAACATCATGGAAAACCGTGCAACAAATACCTTACGGTGTTGCCATTTTACCGTGGGGAGCAACAGAGGCTCATGGTTATCATCTTCCGTATTCCACAGACAATGTGCAGGTTGAGTACATTGCCACTGAAGCTGCTCGGCGTGCATATGAGCAAGGTGCCTACGTTGTTGTACTTCCGTGTGTGCCGTTTGGAGTACAAACAGGACAGCGGGATATTCAGCTATGCATCAATATGAATCCTAGTACCCAAGCAGCTGTACTACAAGATGTTGCTGAATCACTGGATGTACAGGGCATTCACAAGCTCCTTATTCTGAATGGACACGGTGGCAATGATTTTCGCCAGATAATCCGTGAATTGCAACCCAAGACTCGGGTACTACTGTGCACAGCAAACTGGTATCAACTTGCTGACCGCACAGAGTATTTTACAGAACCCGGCGACCACGCTGATGAATTAGAGACAAGTGTGATGATGTATATTGCCCCGGCACTTGTACGCCCGCTAGAAGAGGCAGGAGAAGGTAACACAAAACGTCACCGTATCCGCGCTATGCGCGAAGGAAAGGTGTGGATGCCACGCCCGTGGCGAATAGTGTCGCACGATACAGGTGTTGGCAGTCCACACGCTGCGTCGCCAGAAAAAGGAAAGGCATTTGTTGAAGCAGTCGTTTCCTACCTAGCACAGTTTCTCGTTGAATTTGCAGCCGCTGATGCAGCAAATCTGTATGAGTAAGGCATTGCGCGTGTTAGCCTATCATTAACGGACTGTGTTGTGTATGCCCGCCAATTCTATACGCGGCGCTCATTGGGCTTTGCTCATCGCCAATGCGGAATTGGCCAATCAAGAACTCTAGGTCGCTTGTCAGCTCTGCAAGATTTTTGGTCGTTTGGTGGGTATTGTGTACGACATGCTGTGAGTGCTGCGTAAGACGAACAATTGAATCGATGCTTGCAGAAATATGTTTGACACGCTGTGCTTGTTCTTCGCTGGCGGCAGCAACTTGACTGATAATCATCGACACTTCCTTGCTTCGGGTAATAATACGCTCGAGAGCCTCTTTTGCTTTTGCTGCAGCATTGTTGCCTTTTTCAACTTCTTGAACGCCAGTAGTCATCTCCTGTACAACGATTTGCGTTTCATGCTGAATTTGCTGAATGGTAGCGCTGATTTCCTTCGTGGCTTTTTGTGTGCGCTCGGCGAGTTTGCGTACTTCATCTGCTACGACAGCAAAGCCTCGACCGTGCTCACCTGCCCGTGCTGCTTCGATAGCTGCATTCAGCGCAAGCAGGTTGGTTTGGTCAGCAATTTCGTCGATAACTTGAATAACCATACCGATTTGCTCGCTACTGCGGTCAAGCGCTTGAATAGACTGCACCGCATGGAGCACAAGTTCACCGATAACACGCACAGCACTTAGCGTCTCATTGACAACAGCACCACCAGACTGCGCTTCACGTTCAGCGTCTAATGCTGCCTGGGAGGCTTGCGTTGTTTGGTCAGTAGTTTGAGCGATGGTGCTGTTCATAGACTCAATTGCTGTGGCAATACTGCTCACTTGCTGGCTTTGAGTAGATATATCATCGGTTACTTGCTGCATGTTTGTAGTAATTTCGCCTGTTGAGTGTATTGTTGCTCCAACAACCATTTTGACTTGTGCAACCATTCTCCGAATATTATCGACTGCTTCATTGTATCCTGCGAAGAGCCGAGCGATTTCTCCATCGGACGAGCTCTGAAGATAGCTTGTCAAGTTTCCCTGAGCAAAGTGCTCCATTGCCTGCAGCATTTCCTGTACGCTTGATTCCAAGAGGCGCTGCTGTGCTTTGACTGTTTCTACAGCGTCCTGTACTTTAGCTTCAACACTTGCCTTTTCTGCTTGAAGCGCTGAACGCTGAGCCTTGAGATTCTCAATCATGCGATTGAAGGTAACGGTAAGCCGTCCAATTTCATCGTGCGATGTTACTGGAATAGTGTGCGACAAATCGCCTTGTTCTACGCGCTCAGCACCCTCAGCTAATGCGCGAATAGGTTGCCGAATACTCTGGACTATCAAAGCGCTGAGAAAGGCAACAAGCCCTATAACAGCACATACCCCCACAAGGAGAAACCAAAGCTGTATCTGTGCGCGAGAACGCAATGCTTGGTTATGCTGGTTGATATCGTTTGTTAAGCTGTTTTCGTACTCTTTCGCAAGAGCAAGTTGGCGTGTAGTGATCTCGAACCACTCCGATGGAGCAATACTAAATTTCCCCTCAGGAAACTTGTCTGCTAGTATTTGCCGCATTTGGCGAATACGCATTCCCAAATCATTGCGTGCAACATCGTTAAATCGTTGTACTTGCTCTGGTGTGGCAATAGTGCGGAATATGCTTGCAAGCGAGAATTGCTCTGATGCTATGCGTGTTGCGTTAATGAATTCATCCTTTGTGGCAGTGTCACGACTAAAAAGCTCCATGAGCAACGCACGCTCACGTCCTAGGCGTTCTTTTGTCTTGATAAAGGTAACGTAGGCAAGAGAAGCGCGCAAAATCTCTGCATCATAGGTGGCTGCGCGTGCGGCATGTTCCAAATCTACTATAAGTTCTTCGATCAAATCGTTGTAGAATGCTGTGATATCTGGGCTGGAGAGAATCCCTGCATCGATGCTATCACGCTTCTTTTGCCAGCGTTCAAGCCACACTTCTGTATTGCGAATGGACTCTGCAAGTGCTGGAATACGTGTAACGGTAGACGACTGAATCGCTTGATGATATGCAGCATAGTGCTCGTCGGTCTTGGCGCGTTGCTGCCGCAACTCTTCTTGAAGAGTACTGCTGTGATTAGCAAGAAGTAAAGTGCTGATACCCCGCTCGAGTTGAAGCTCGTGAATGAAGTTCCCGGATACTTGATTGAGCTGCGTGAGTTCATCAACAGTGTTTGTTTCACGAAGCTGTTGAAATCGTAGCCAAGCAATAATACTCATTCCAGCAATAAGCACAGTGAGCGGAACAGCAGAAAGCAAGATAAAGCGGACACGAAGAGAAACCGAGCTAAGCATGACACTTCCACACAAGTAGTGAACGATGAAATGAGGAATAAAGCTAGGGTGACGCAGAATCTACATAAAAACTGATACATAAAAAAGCTTTCTGTCAGAAATCCCGATAGAATGCTGCTCACTAAGGATATGGCTGCGCACACGGTGTAGAAGAAACAGAGCTCAAATAAACATTGACCTTCACAAGAGCTGTTGAGAAAATATTGCTGTTTGACAACTCCCCAAGTTTCTGTACTTTGATTTCCAGTAGCGTCAATTTCCATTCTGGTTGCTGCGCGGAAGCTTCTAAAATTTGTAACAATACACAGCAATACCATGCTGCATCCAATCTTTCCTTTGCGGAAACCACGCGTTGAAATAGTATTATGGTGTTTGGGGGGCATAGCAACAGTGCTCTGTTTTACCGCAAAGAAATATTGGGTATATCGCCCAATACAGTCGTCCCTGCCTGGGCGCATAGAAGCAGTGATTGACAGTGTTCTTCAGCGAAATAAAATAGACCCCGACACGGTTCGTATCGATGTTCAGGTAAACACTGATGAGCATATTCTATCTGCAGCGTATCGGTATGCTGGAGCGGGTGTACGCGAATATCTAGATACAGCAGCTCTTCAGCACAGGTTGTATCGCATTACCATACAACAACGAGGGATGGAGTTTGTAGATGTTAATCTAGGGCGCACAACTAGTAAAAGATATAACAGAATGGGTGAAGAAAAGAGCGTTGTGCGCCGTGTTATATGGCTCAATGATCATGGTGATATCGTGGGAGAGAAACGGCGTTTTGAGGATACAGCGTTACAGCTTCATCGCGTAATGCATATGCTTCGTGCTCCTGCACCAGACACCAATGGGCTGTCTATTGAGCTTGTATGTATACGGCAAGCCCTGCTACGGCATATTCCACAGAATGGTTTTGCACAAGGGATACATGCGATAGGTGAGCAGTGGAAATTAGACACAACAGTACAAAAAGGTGTTGGGCTTATTGCAACAATTTCACAGGATAAGATTGTGCGTAGGGAGTGGAAACTGCATGTATTGCCAGCACTAGAACATCACAACCTATGGATATTGGACTGGCAGCATCGTGTGATCCCTAACGACGAATACAGGGACAATGCGCAAGAACAGCAAATCGGTATGATTGTTACTGTGATATTTTGGGGAGCTGTTGTGGTAGCTGTGCTATACTTATGCGTTGTGTTTCTACAGAGAGTACGCTTAAAAGCAATCCCGTTGTGGTCTCTACTGCTTGCACCTATAACAGGGTTTACGATGACAGCTAGCCTTATGTCAATCGATCTTCCTTGGTATTTGTATGTGCTTTTATGGATTGTCTATAGTGTAGGGTTTGGGCTATTCTTGTCGGCGATACCATTTGCGGCGTTAGTTTCTCTCATACAAGAGCGTTTCCCTGAAAAATTCTATACGCTCAGGCGTTGTATCGACAAACCATGGCAATCATTTCATGTGGGGAGAATGATAGCAACTGGGGCAAGTGTTGGTGCAATATACGTTGCGTGCTCGGTTGCTCTCGTAGCATTAGCAGAAACTCTAGGCTGGAACACCCTTGTGAATGTATATGCGTATGAGCCAATGCACTCGTTGCCATTCATCATGCGCAATCCTTGGCTGGCGCTAGTAGCACTGTCGGGCTTTTCAACAATTATTGGCATGAGCATTTCGCTAGCACCTATCGCGCTAGCGTATAGCGTACTTCCACCACGACGGTATGCTTTTGGGGCGATGGTGATAGGTCTTGCTGTTATATGGACATTGTTTGCCTTTGTGCAGTCGCGTCAGGTAGGGTATAGTATTGTTTTTGGATTCTTGTTTGCTGTGCCGTTGTCGCTACTGTTTTACTACTACGATGTCATGGCGATGCTAATATATACAGGGGTTGCAATGGTGCTTAGTGGTCTTGGCGCGTTCGCAGGTGTTTCATGGGGAATGATAGTGCCGATAGGAGTCCTTGTGAGCATCGGGATTGCTGGAATTGGTCTTGTCTGGTGGAATGCTCCAGAAAAGGTAGAGGAAGCAGACTACAAGCCAGAATTTTTATCGCTCATAGAAGAAACGAAGCGATTGCAGGAAGAAATTGCCGCTGCTAAAAGTGTTCAGAAAAGGCTTCTTCCTCAACAATTACCTGAATTGGAGCGGGTACGCTTGAGTGCTGCCTGTATTCCCGCATACGAAGTTGGTGGAGATTATTACGATTTTTTTCTGCTTGACGAGCAGCGGCTTGGAGTGTTAATCGGTGATGTTTCAGGCAAAGGTATTTCTGCTGCATTCTACATTACCTTGACGAAGGGTGTGATTGTATCGCAAGTACACTCAGGTGGGTCGCCATCAGAAGTGCTCCATCGTGTGAATGCACTGCTGTATGGTGTGATGGAACGTGGAAAGTTTGTTTCAATGATATATGGAATTTACGATATGGTGAGCGGTGAGTTTTCGTTTGCGAACGCCGGGCATAGCCCGTTGCTGATTGTCCGAACTAATGGTGAAGTATCACCGCTTTTTTCGAAAGGTATGGCAATTGGCTTAGATAGGGGGCAACGTTTCGAACATGCTGTTAAGACAGTAAGCACGAAGCTGTTGCAAGGTGATTGCGTTGTTCTTTATACCGATGGTGTTACAGAAGCGATGAATGCCGAACATGAAGAGTATGGCGAACAACGTATGATAGCTGCAATACAATCTTCATCAAGTAGTGCAGATGCAATTGTCTCAGCAGTTTTAGCTGATGTGCGTAAGTTTGTTGGTAGGGCTCATCAGCACGACGATATCACGCTTGTAGTGCTGCAAGCACATGCTCTGGGAAACGTACAAGAGTAGACGCTACAGGGTAGACTGGGTAGAGGTTTTTTCTTTGATAGCAAGAAAATTTTGTTATCTTTGCGGCGTGATCTACTCTGCTGCCACACAGCGATACGCTTTGCCTCGCAGCTCTCTTGAAGATTATGCATACACTGCTCCCACATCAGCATACAGATGAACACTATATGCGTATGGCTTTGCAAGAGGCGGAGAAAGCGATGAAGATACAAGAAGTTCCTATTGGTGCTGTGATTGTGTACGAGCATCACGTCATTGGGCGTGGCTACAATCAAACTGAGTGTTTGCAAGACCCAACGGCACATGCCGAAATACTAGCAATTAAACAAGCCTCGATGTACCTTAGTAGCAGACGCCTACTTGGATGTACGCTCTATGTAACGCTTGAGCCATGTTCAATGTGTGCTGGGGCGATTGTGCTTGCCCGCATTTCTCGTGTTGTCTTTGCTGCAAGCGACCCAAAATCTGGGGCATGCGGAACGCTCTACAATATTACCCAGGACAAAAGGCTCAATCATCGGTGCTACATAACAAGAGGTATACTAGAGCACGACAGTGCAGCGATGCTGCGTTCGTTCTTTGTACAATTGCGCCGAACCTCTCAAGCTAGTACCGCACCTAAATAGTATGGGCGAACGCTTAGAACCTGCTGTGTATCTTGTTCCAGTGCCAATAGGCAATCGAGACGATATAACACTTCGTGCGCTAAAAACACTACAAGCTGCCGATATTATTGCATCGGAAGATACACGAACAACAGGGCATCTACTTGCACTATACGGCATTAAAGCACATCGCTTGCAAAGCTATTACGACTATAACGAAGAGCAGCGCGCTCACGAACTCATTGCAGCAGTACAGCAGGGATTCAGCGTTGCTATTGTGAGCGAAGCGGGGTCGCCGTGTATCTCTGATCCGGGATATCGGATTGTACGAGCGGCAATTGAGAGCAGTACTAAGGTTGTTCCTCTACCGGGCGCAACAGCGTTTGTGCCAGCACTCACTGCGAGTGGTTTGCCGCTACACAGATTTATGTTTGTTGGATTTCCACCTCAGAGTAAGGGGCGTCAGGCGTTCTTGCGAAAAGTCCTTTTGCACGAAGAAACAGTGGTGATGTATGAGTCATCGCATCGGGTTTGTTCTTTGCTAGAAGAGCTTGTAGCGTTAGGTGCAGGAAAGAGGCGTCTCTGTGTAGCACGTGAAATAACAAAGGTACACGAAGAATTCATTCGCGACTATCTTGAACATTGCTTGTCCCGACTTGCCGCACGACCGTCTCAAAAAGGAGAGTTTGTGCTTGTTCTCGAAGGGAAAGGGGAAAGCTAGCGAATGAGAAATTAGGAACTATGCGAGATGCTAGTTGTCATGTCCGTAAGACGATTGCCCACTGTTGTTGTAGCAGGGCATCGCAGTATTCGAACATACTATAACTCAAGTGTAGTTCGTACTTGCTTATTCGCCAACGTATATTGTGATCGAGTCAACACACGGTATGTTGCATCAACCATACTCCTGTGTATGTTCATAACGTTCGAAGGCATAGACGGTTGCGGCAAGTCTACACAAGCAGAGCTTCTGGCGGAGCGCCTTCGCAGTGCAACGAAGGATCCTGTTGTGCTTGTACGCGACCCGGGCAACACAAGTGTTGCTGAAGCGATACGCGCTATTATACTGTCCCAAAAATACACGATACGTGCTCGTACGGAGCTCTTGTTGTTCGCAGCAGCGCGTGCCGAGCTTGTTGATACTATTATTCGTCCAGCCCTTGATAGTGGAAATATCGTTATTGCAGACCGATTTGCTGATTCAACAGTAGCATATCAGGCATTTGGTAGGGGAGTTCCGATTGATGACGTTGTACAAGTCAATGCCGTAGCAACACGCGGTCTAGTGCCATGCCTTACATTTTTTCTCAGTATTCCGCTTGTAGTAGCACAAGAACGGTTAAAGGGGAAAAATGCCGACCGCATAGAGCGTAGTGGAGAAGCATTCTTTCAGAGAGTTGTTGGGGGGTATGAGTTTCTTGTCCATCGTGAACCGTCCCGTGTGATAAGGCTGGATGGACTGCAGCCTATCGAAACTTTGCACGAAGAAATTTGGTTAAGAGTGTGTCAACACCTTGTGTGCCGCTAGTGCATTTCTCTGGTTGTAGTATGATACGCAAACTTCGGTATGATGAACTTGCATTGCAGCGCCTAAGCCAAGAGCAGGCACTCAACATTGAGCGTCATCCTATATCGCTATTATTGCATAATATTCGAAGTCTTTACAATGTCGGTTCGCTCTTTCGAACTGCCGATGCTGCTCTTGTGGAGAAAATATACTTATGTGGATATACGCCCACGCCACCACGAAAGGAGATTGAAAAGACTGCGTTGGGCGCTGTGCACACAGTACCGTGGGAATACGGGAATGATACCTGCTCGGTTATTCGTTTGCTTCAACAGGAGCATATCAAAGTGTGGGCGCTAGAGCTTACAACACAGAGTCGCTCTGTGTATGATTTTGAGAGTGATGACTTTCCTATGTGTCTCGTCGTAGGAAACGAGATAACAGGTGTAGATGACGCAGTGCTACGCGCATGTAACGGTGCAGTTGCCATCCCGATGTATGGAGTAAAACACTCGCTGAATGTCGCTGTAGCTGCTGGGATTGCAGTATTTGAAGCAGTACGCCGATGGCATTCTGTACGAAACTTGATAAGAAGTGATGTGAAAAGCATTTAGAGTTTGAAATGACCAAAAAACTTGCGTATTTTGTGTATACCGCTTTGGTGTAATATTACGCATGTAGTGTAAGCACAGATGAGAGTCAAATACTACTACTCGGCGATCCTTATGTATGAGTATTACTGTTGCTGTCCCAACAAATTCGCTATTTGCCCCTCTTATTGCGAATGCTGATCATGTCGCAAAAGCAAATGCTTTCCGCATTATACGTGGAACAGAACAAGAGTGCAGTTTGTGGCTCGATAGAAATATTGCAAATGTTGCTCTTCTAACTCCTCTAGGATATGCACGGAGTGCATTAGCAACAGATCTGCGGATTGTGCCATCGGGCGCTCTAGCGCTTGATGCCTTAACGTATAGCGGCTCGATTTATCTGCGAGAAGAAGCAAAGGGTGCAATCCTTTCTCGCTGTGCCTGTCCACGCGCGCAGGACTTTCTGATGCAAATGGGCTTGGCAGTGTTGAGCGAGAAATTCGACCTTGAATTAACGGTAGAGAAAGTAGATGGAAGTATTGAGAAGCTATTATCGCACTACGATGTAGTACTTGACTATGGCTTCGACGGCTCCCAGCGCATCGTGCTCGATATCAGCGATGAATGGAGTGACTACTTTGGCATCATGTTGCCTCTCGCGCTATGGGTCTGCCGAGTTGATGAGATACCAGAGAATATTGTAGAAGTACTAGCTGCCTTCCGCGATCCAGCTATTCCACTTACTCAAGAAGTTTCCGAGCAGCTCCATGATGGTGTAACGGCTCATAGGACAGGTATTGTGTCCATGATATGGAACGACGATGTGGAAGAATCTCTGCAACATACAATTGAGCTACTGTATTACTGGCAGTATGTACCACAAATAGCCGCAACAAAAGTCTGGCAGCGCGATACTGTAGAGTGGTTGTAAAAATTCTACATAGCACGCTATACAGCATGTTCCAGCAAAGACGTGATTAAATGCTTACTATGCAGAATGCTTCTATTTTTGGCGCAGTATTTGCTCTACAAGCTATACAGTAGTTATGCGTCATTCTGAACTTCTAGGAATTCTGAACGAGCGTATGAATTACAAAGCTATTACTTGGTTGTTGATGGGTTGCATATGGAATGGCCTTCCTATGGCGATGCAAGGTCAAACAGCTACCGGACCTGAACAGGACTGCTTTGCCGCTCTACCAATCAATCGTACAATTATCACGCAACAGCTTCCGTATGTAGGAAGAGGCATTCAACCAGATATAACAAGCGGCTTTGGCGGATGTGCTATAACCGAAGTCAATAGTGTCTGGTATCGTCTTAATGTTGCCGGAGATGGTTTATTATCGTTTCGTATCACACCACTTCATGCAAATGATGACTATGATTTTCTTGTCCTACGCTTGCCCGAGAATGCCCCAACACAACTGCTAGGCTGCATTACAGCATTACAAGATGGCTCAAATGTTGTTGCCTGCAATGTTGCTTCTGGAACAGGAGCTACAGGACTAGAAAGTGGCATTTCTTCGAGTCTTTTCGGTACGCCTCTGCAAGTTCGTAGTGGTCAGGTGTATGTGATTGTGATATGCAATCGCAATGGTAATGGGGGATTTACACTGGATTTGAGTAGAACAACTCCGGGTGTCATTCCTACGGCAACAACGTTCCCTGTTGCTGAAGTAAGCGTACGTGCCAACCAAGTAACAAACTGTGGCGAGGCGCGCTCAATTACTGTAACTTTCTCTGAGCCGATTTTACGCAGTTCGGTTCAAACAACTACATTCCGTCTGCGCGGTCCGAATAACCAAAATTTTACAATTACTGGTGTTGCCTGTGCAAATTGCCCTGTGCCCCCAAATGCTGATAGCAATACACGGCGGGGTGTTAGTTACACGCTTACTATCTCACCGTCAATTACAGCGTCGGGGATATATACACTCTCACTTTCTGACGACCCGAATGCTGTTGTTCTGCGGAATATCGATAACTCACCAATCGCCATGCCATCTCGGCAGCTGATTGTGAATATTGGGAGCCAGCCCCCGACAATTTCATCATCGCGACCAGTAAATAGCCAGAATACTACAACGTTTTGTTTGGGACAAAGTGTAACACTGACAACACCAGAACAAGGTGCAGGCTCACAGTATCAGTGGTTCCGAGAGACCGGTACTGGAGCGCTAGTTCCGGTGCTGAGAGGCACGAGCAACTCAATAACAATAACGGGAAGCTATGCATTCCTTGAACGTCCTGAAACAGATAGCTCAACAGTTGTGATCGTAACACGCACGATAGCCTTTCGTGTACGAGTTACTGACGGAAATGGCTGTACGCGCATGTCGAATCCTATTTTTGTGAATGTAAGTCCGGGAAGGCAGGCACGGATATTGGAAGCTCCAGCGACTGGTACAGAACTTAATATTTGTCGTAACGAAGGAATTACACTGACTGCCGAAGCGGGATTTCGCTCATATCGCTGGTATGCAAACTTTACCCTGATAGATACATCGCGTTCAAGGGCGCTATTTGTGCGCGATGGTGGCGTGTATGCTGTGGAAACAGAAGATGAAAACGGCTGTCGCAATTTATCACAAGGAGTTTCTATCAACCCGCGCGACATTATTCCACCAAGCATTTCAGGAGATACAGTAAATTGCGCCGATACACTAACAAACGTGCCGGTACGTCCCATTATTCTTGCGGTCAATAGCGATCCTACGTATCGGTCTTATCAGTGGTTTGATGCTCTTACGAATCGTCCTATACCCGGAGCTACCGGTACGACACTTTCCGTAACAACAGGTACATTCTATGTGGTTGTGCAGGCAACAAACGGTTGTACTGCGAGAACAACAGACTTCCGCGTTCGGTTAGGAGAAGCTCCTCAGAGACCGCTTATTGGTGGTGTTGCTGGTGGCATTACACAGGCTATTTGTCCGGGAGACTCCTTGCCAATGACTGCTATTCCGAGCACCTTTCCGCGATATCAGTGGTATCTCAATGGCGTGCCTATTCCTGGTGCTACAGGAAATCGATATGTAGCAAGAACGCCCGGAAACTATGCGGTACAAGCATTCTCTCCCCAAAACTGCCCTAGCCCTATATCAAGTCCTCCTGTTACAATAACGAGTAGTCCTACAATTGCTGGTACAATTCGATCCAACACCAATAGTTTTACTATTTGTCGTGGAAGTTCCATACGCTTGAGCATTACAATTCCCAACAACCTACGCAATCGAGCAACGATTGAATGGACGCGCGCTGGACGCACAGGTGTAATTGGTACCGACACAGCGATTGTAGTTTTGGAAGCTGGAGAGTATCGAGTCATTGTTCAATTTGAGAATGATGTTGCTTGTCCGGTAAGCGCTGCTGTGAATGTTAATGTCCAAGATAATCCCGTGCCAGTTGTTGTAACGCCTACAGGAGGTAATACATACTGTCAAGGGGAATCATTAACTCTTGATGCAGGTGGTCCCTTTACAACCTATCAGTGGTTCAGAGTACAAGGCACAACTATGACAGCAATTGCTGGAGCAACAGAAAGAACTCTTGTTGTGCGCAGTCCTGGTGTATATCGTGTAACAGTAACCGCAGGGGAAAACTGTACTGGAACATCGGCTCCGTTTACAGTTGTGGAGCTCCCGACGCCTCCTGCGCCAGAGATTGCGTCGCGCAATGGAAGCCTGTCGTTGTGCCCGAATGGAACACTTGAGCTTTTTGTCCGAAACCCTGATCCGAGCCTGACATACCAGTGGTTCTTTAATGACCAAATTATACCAGGCGCAACACGTACCTCACTTGTGGTAAGTGCTGTTGGACGCTACGTCGTCGAGGCACGAAGTAATAACGGGTGTGTTGCTCGTCCTAATGCTCCAGCGACTGTAACGATGGGGCGACTTCCTGTCCCCCCGTCATTCCCTGCGACAATTACAATTTGTCCGGGAGCCGATACTGTTCTTACAGCACCAGCTGGATTTCTAGCTTATCAGTGGCTGACAGGTACAGGTGCCGCTGCACAACCGATACCCGGTGAAACAAATCGTCAATTTCGTATTAATCGTGCTGGTACATTTAGCCTGCGCGTTACAGATTCTCTTGGTTGTGTCAATACAACAAGCACTATTACTGTCAATCAAACGCAAGTTGTTGTGCGGATAGACACAATTGATGGTGGTGTACGATTTCGTGCTTCATCAACGCCTCGTGCAAGGCTATTCCAGTGGTTGTTAAACGGAATGAATATACCTGGAGCAACAGATTCAATCCTTGCGCCCCAGGCTTCGGGCTTGTATAGCGTGCGAATTATAGATATTAATGGCTGTCCACAGGTATCTAGTGCACAACGCTTTGACTTACCCGTTGTTGATGTAGATCCGTGTCCTTCTACACAAACATGTGGTCAGCTAGCGCCAGTTAATCGTGTAACTGTGCGTGGAGATTCAGCATTTGGTGCACCGGGCGATACCGTTGTATTTGCAATCCGACTGATTTCATTAGGAACGCTACGACCCGGAACAAGAGTAGATGCAACAGTATGCTTTAATGCAACAATTCTTGAGCCATTACCTCCGCTGGGTGGAGGTACGATTTCTAATGGCATACGCTGCATCCCTATTCAACTGACACTTCCTGCTGATACCTCTCAAATAGTGTTTGCATTACCATTTCGTTCAGCACTTGGTAACGACAGCATCACAGCGCTTGTTATTACTCCGCGCCTTTCACCGGGAGGTGCACCCCTTCCACTGGCAGTAAGTTATTTTCGTCTCACGACGATTTCGTATGCTGGAGGACCTCGCCTTATCGGTCCACCGCCTCGTATTCGTCTCATGCCCATACGACCAAATCCGATGAGCGATGAAGGAATACTGTCTTATACTCTGGAGTCCAGCGGTCAAGCAAGTGATGTTGTAGAGTACGTGCATATAGCAATTCACGATGTTTTTGGTCGTGTAGTCAAAACTCTGCCTCTCCATCGCTTATCGGGGGCCTATGGTGAGATACCATTAAGTACTAGCGATCTTACTCCCGGTGTATATTTTGTGAGGATGCGCTCTGAACATGGTATAACAGAGGTACAATGCATCCATATTATGCGATAAGTGCAAGTATACTACGTGAACTTATACGCTAGTACTTGCACGATGCTATTTCTTTTGTATCTTGCTAGTAGCGCTTGAGAGGTACATAGATTTGCCATTCTTGCTGGCAAGCGATGTACCGATACTGGAATTAACTTGTATGCAGCAGCTACGGTATATAGGAGCAACGTTGTATAGTCTTGTTTTTGTAGTGCACGTATGCCTGTACGTGCTGCTAATGCCATGTGTTGGTATTGCACAGCCATCAAGCCCAGCACCAAAGCCATCTTTGAGCTTTGGTGCCTTTGCTGCTCTTAATCTCAACCAGCATGCCGCATCGTTTAGCAGCCTTCCGGGTATTCCAATAGTTTTATTTAGTGGTCTAACGTCACAAAATGCATTGAATGCGAAAAATCAGATACGATTCAGCGATGCATTTGGTCTAGGTATGACAATTGGTGGATTAGTCGACATTCCTTTATCCGACGTACTCAGTATATCATTGCGGGCTAGCTATGCTACGCACGGTGCTACCCTTCAAGCTACCGAGGACTTACGACGCGTCGGATTTCTCAATACAACAATGGATTCCGTCCTATTTTTTACAGGAACTGCTCAGTTTGTCCTTACGCCGAGCTTGGGTTCTTTAGGAATAGAACCGCTACTAAAACTTTCGCCTGTTTCTACCGTACCAAACTTGCACGTATATGCCGGAACACGCTTAGGAGCAATGGTTCATAGTTCCTTCTCGCAGGTAGAGCGATTAGTCGAGCCTTCTAGTGGTGCGGTGTGGAATAATATGAGTATTGAGCGCAACAACATTACGGGAAATGCAATACCTGACTTGCAGCTTATTAATCTTGCCGTTATTGCTGGTATGGGGTATGATATATCCGTAGGAAGAATAATGCTGTCTCCTGAAGCGTTTTACTCATACTCGCTGACTCCATTCATCAATGGTTTGCCGTGGTCTGCCAACACAATTCGTGTGGGAATTTCTCTACGGTATGTGCCTGAGCAGCAGGTACTGCCGCAGGATGAACCGACACCACAGATAAGAGACTCTGGATATGTGGTACAGAACGTTGATACAGTATCACAAGTTCAGCGAGCTACTTCTACCGAAAAAACACCCAAAGAATTTAAAAAACAGCCTACCTTTCAACATGCTGATGAAAATCCTAGGGGCACACTCAATGCTTCGATATCGGCATTTATGGTGGACAGTACAGGGATTGAAGTTCCTCTTGTACGACTGAAAGTTGAACAGTTCCATGCCTGGCAGATGTATCCACTGATGAACTACATTTTTTTCGACCAAAATTCCTACAAACTGCCAAGTCGCTATCGCCTCTTTAAGTCTCCTGAGGAAACAAAGAATTTTTCTGAGCAGGATTTTCAAAATGTTAATATGCTCAGAGTATACTACGATGTGCTGAATGTCATTGGTGCGCGTATGAGAAAGTTGAAGAATGCTAAGCTTCAGCTTGTTGGATGCAATAATAATGTAGGCTTGGAGACAGGAAATCTGACGCTGTCATATCGCCGAGCCGATGAAATCCGCCGATATCTGATTGACATCTGGGGAGTAGACTCTTCGCGTGTGTTGATACAAGCGCGAAACTTACCTGAAAAGCCAACAAAGTCGCGAGACTCATTGGGAATAGAGGAAAACCGCCGCGTAGAGATTTACTCTGATGTATGGGATGTCCTTAAACCTGTGCTTGTGAATGACACTATCAATATTCCCGAGCCACCAACAATACGCTTTCGTATGAATATTAAAGCGGATGATGGTGTGGCCTCCTCAACATTGAACGTGAAGCAAGGTGAGCGTTCATTGCGATTGTTTTCTTTACCCGGTAAACCAGATTCCACACTAGACTGGAATCCTATCATTGACTGGAACACCATAGCTGACCAAAGCTCTACACCGAGCACTCCCGACCCATTGCAGTTTAGTCTTGATGTTGTGGATAAAAAAGGAGAAGAAGTGCATCCAACAGGTTCAATTCCAGTGGAGCTGATAACAATCAAGAAAAAAC
This sequence comes from Candidatus Kapaibacterium sp., assembly GCA_025055035.1. GTDB lineage: Bacteria > Bacteroidota > Ignavibacteria > Kapaibacteriales > UBA4661 > PH2015. The sequence goes on along the minus strand of JANWZB010000016.1, from coordinate 16,458 downwards.
GAGAAATAGGAACAGTTGACAAACAGCTTGCTATCTATCGCCTTATTTTATTCGACTTTAATAGTCCAGCTGTGGGAGCAAACAACTCGCGAATTATCAACTCGTTTATTTTGGATAACCTCAAAGAAGGATCAAAAGTTGATATCACCGGGTTTACTGATAAGCTCGGTAATCCAGATGTGAATATGAAACTTTCAGCTGGTCGGGCAAAGTCTGTAGCAGATTATCTCAAGTGGCGTGATACGCAGTATCGTGGAGTTGGTGGAACACGCCCACTCTATACCAATGAAACACCTGAAGGACGTTTATACAATCGCTCGGTAGAGATTCGAGTGGAAACGCCAATGATTGTGAAATAGAAACAGCAAACAGATTCCAGAAATAACAGTGTCACGCGTGGGGAAAATGGAGCAAAACTTCCATATAAATTGCTATGAGCAAGGCGATAACAATCATAGGGCTGATAATTTTAGGGGTAGGGTGCACGAATGGCGCTTTTGCACAGTCTGATACTACTGATACTATTGGAACACCACAACTTGGTATTGCAGCAAACGGCTTGTGGAATGAGCATAAAGCAAGCTTTGCTGCCTTGCCGGGTATACCAACAGGGCGTCCGAATGACGGAGTGCTGTTTACAGGCGGACAGGGTATTGGCTGGTCAGCTAGTGCTATCTTCGAGTATCCAGTCTTAGATGTGCTGAATCTAGGCATACGCCTAAGCTACGCAGATAATAGTGGGATATTGCGTGCCCAGGAGCACCAGCGCATTGGCTTTCTAACAAGCGACGGTTCAGCAGTACACTTCTATGATGCTGTATTTCATCGCGAGATCAATGCTCGTCTTGCTATGGTACATGTAGAACCGATTCTTTGCTTCTATCCATTTGCTGGTGCGTATGCTGCACAGGGATTGCGTCTATACGCTGGTGCACATGTAGGGGCTATGATGCGGACGACATTTACACAGCAAGAAGTCATTGCTCACCTTACCCCTGCTGATGCTCTAGCAAACGATGTGGTATTTAACACACTACAACGCATTCGTAATCCAATACCTGAGCAACATATTCCTCAAGCTCAAGCACTACATACTAGTGTAGTTGCTGGTGTGGGGTATGATATTCGTGCTGGAGCACTCGTACTGTCACCTGAAGCATCGTACACACTAGGTCTTACACCTGTTGCCGACAATATAACATGGAGAGTACATCAAGCACGAGTAGGGCTTGGTGTGCGATATGTATTCCCACCCCCCCCCCCACCTCCGCCACCACCGCCCCTAAAGCCAATTGCAGCTGTTGAGGCAACAGTAGCCGCTTTTACAACAGATACCTCTGGTGTAGAAGTGCCTCTTGTACAAATCAAGGTTGAAGAGTTTATATCACGCCAGATGTATCCCTTACTCCCCTACATTTTCTTTGACTACAATTCTAGTGTTATTCCTGCGCGCTATCACCGTCTAACATCAGAGGAAGCGGTAGCATTCTCGGAAACTAAGTTCTTCAACGCTGATGCAATGCAGGTATATTACGATGTGCTCAACATTGTTGGTAAGCGTCTGCAACGATATCCCAAAACGACTATTACGATAATAGGTTGCAACGACAATTCGACGCCGGGCGAACTTGGTAATCTCAATCTTTCTAGAAGTAGAGCTGAAGAGGTCCGTCAGTATATCGTTCGAACGTTTGGTATTGACACCGCACGCATGAGAATTCGTGAACGGAATCTCCCAGAAAAGCCCACAAACTCGCGCGACTCTATCGGAATAGAGGAAAATCGCCGTGTAGAAATTGCATCGGATTCATGGGAAATTATGCAGCCGGTGCTCGTCTATGATACTATGCTCGTTCCTTCTGCACCTGTTGTTCGTTTTAAAACAAGTGCATATGCCGAAGCCGGTGTTGCAAAATCAACGCTGCGTGCATTTCAAGGTGGGAGAACCTTGAAGCAGTTTACAAGCTTGGGAGCACTTGACCCTGTAGTTGAATGGAATACAGCACGTGAGCAATCAACAGTGCCTCGCACAGAAGAGAAAATGCAGTTTAGCTACGAGGTGATAGATACAGAGGGGCGTGTTGCGATGCCGGTAGGTGCTGTTGATGTTGAACAGGTGACAATTCGGAAGAAGCGAAGTCTGCGTATGAAGGATAAGGAAATAGACACGTACCGCCTTATTCTTTTTGATTTCGATAGCCCAGAGGTTGGACCTGAAAATGCACGTATCATCAAAGAGTTGGTTGTACCTAACGTTACAAAGCAGTCCACTGTACAAGTAACAGGCTTTACAGATAAGCTTGGTAGTGCGGAAGTAAATCAGCGCTTATCAGAAGGTCGTGCGCGGAGTGTGGCAAACCTTGTACCATCGCAACAAACAACAGCGAAAGGCTTTGGTGCAAGAATGATCATTTATCCTAATGAGATCCCCGAAGGACGCTTTCTTAGCCGTACCGTTGAGGTGCGTGTTGAGACCCCAATAGAGGAATAAATAATGCTGCTCCGTTTACTCTTTGTTGCACTTACTCTTGAGTTGCACTCTAGCCTTCATCTCAGATATCGATGTTGCGGAGGAACAGCACAATCTTGTTAAACTTTTGCGAGTTTTGTTGTATCTTAGGAAAAATTGTGCTGTAATTATTCACTCTGCTTTATTAATGTGCTATGACACCTTGCCCTCTCGTTCGTGTCGTAATCCTTACTCTAATATCATGCCATGTCATGCTTTATGCACAAGATTCTCACCAATCGGTTTCCTCTCTCAAGCAGTATATCGGTCAGATGCCTGCGGATTTACTCAAACAAGAGCCTAAAATTCAAGAGCGCCTGCAAAAACTTCTTGGAAAAGACTATCAACGCTTAGAAGAGCGTTTCGCCTATGGTGTACCCATAGAAATGTTTGGTGACGTTCTCATACTTCGTGGTGAAAAACCCTATATGCCCGGCAACCCAAAAGCTGTAGTCGGTATTGGCTTGTTCACTAATAAGATTCACTGTGCTCTTGTGGAAAAGAATGGTCGCGATATTTATAGTGAAGATCCCAAGAGAATACCTAACGAGTTCAATAAGTTCATCATCATCAACGATAAACGTGCACAAGAAGAAGCTGAAAAGAGAAAAAAAGCAGAACTAGAGAATGCTGACAAGAAGTAGAACTTTTATGCCGAACACACTGTAATCTATTGAAATTATGTGCCCTCAGTGTAAACATACATGTCAAATACTGTGCTGGACATTAAGTAGTATACTGCTTTGCTGTATAGGAGCGTATGCGTATAGTGCTCGTGCAATGTTCGCAAATATTATATCGCAACAAGCTCAATTACAATCTTCACGACAAGTACCACGAATGGAAAAAGTTATCAAGTCCGATGCTGAATGGCGCAAGATCCTCACGCCAGAGCAATACCGTGTAACACGCGAGCGAGGAACAGAACGTGCGTGTACAGGAAAATACTGGAACAACCATCGTAAAGGAGTGTATAAGTGTGTTTGCTGTGGTCTAGAACTGTTTCATTCTGATGCAAAGTATGACTCAGGAACGGGTTGGCCAAGTTTCTGGCAGCCTGTTGCAAATGATGTGATACGAACAGAGATTGACCCCTCGTACGGTATGATACGTACAGAAGTACTGTGTGCACGCTGCGACGCGCATTTGGGTCATGTATTTGATGATGGTCCGAAACCAACAGGACTGCGCTACTGTATTAATTCTGTAGCGCTGGAGTTTGTCGAAGGAAAGTAAATTCTATAGTAGACTGACTACCGAAGCCGCTCTCGCAATATGCTATAGAGCGGCTTTTTTGCTGCACAATATCTGCGTGCAATATGTAATGCATAGCTGAGGTCATTGTAGCATTGGGAGCTATGGCGTATATTTGGAAAGCTGGCACAAGCTGTTTCAATTGTATCTACTACTAGGCAGCACCAAGACTATGCTCAGAGTTTCCTCTCTTTCTGTACACTTTGGTGGTACGTGTTTGTTGGACAATGTATCGTTCATGATTGGTAACCGAGACCGAGTCGGTGTTATTGGGAAGAATGGTGCAGGCAAATCAACGCTTCTGCGGATTCTTGCTGGAATACAACAGCCCGAGCAGGGTGAAGTCCATACTGCGCATGGCTACACGATTGGATATCTTCCACAAGAAGGGTGTACATCGCACGGACGCACAGTGTATGATGAGACTGCTACAGCATTTTCACACATACAAGAGCTAGAAGAACGTGTACAGCGTATCGCAGCAGACTTAGAGCATCGGCATGACTACGATTCTGCTCAGTATCTTGAACGTATTCGTGAGCTAGCGGATACTCAAGATCGTCTTGATAGACTAGGTGCAAGTAGTATACACGGAGAGATTGAGCGTGTGCTTCAGGGTCTGGGATTTTCCCAAGCAGATATGGTAAGAATGACCGATGAGCTGAGTGGTGGCTGGCAGATGCGCATCGAGCTTGCAAAAATCTTGCTCCAAAAGCCGCACTGTATCCTTCTTGATGAACCAACAAATCATCTTGATATAGAGTCTCTGCTGTGGCTTGAGCATATGCTGCAAAACTATGATGGCGCAGTTGTGCTTGTGTCGCACGACCGTCGTTTTTTAGATACTGTTACAACAAGGACGCTTGAACTCTCGCTTGGCAAAGTATATGACTATCCCGTACCATACTCCCAGTATGTAGAAATGCGACGGGAGCGACAAGAGCAACAGCGCGCTGCATATATGCAGCAGCAACGCTACATTACTGATACAGAGCGCTTTATTGAACGCTTCCGCTATAAGGCGACAAAAGCTGCACAAGTTCAGTCTCGAATAAAGCATCTCCAAAAGCTTGAACGCATCGAGCTTGAGCCAGAGGATACATCTTCTATACATGTTCAATTCCCCGAGGCTCCTCGTTCAGGACGTGTTGTTGTCGAAGCACAAGGAGTGGTTAAAGAGTTCGGACAGGAACGTATTCTGGATAGTGTTGATTTTGTGCTAGAGCGTGGAGAAAAAGTTGCGTTTGTTGGTAGAAATGGTGAAGGCAAAACAACGTTTTCAAAAATTCTCGCTGGCTATGAGCCTGTAACAGCTGGCAGAGTACACGTAGGGTACAACGTCAAAATTGGCTATTATGCTCAGCATCAAGCTGAATTACTCGACCCTCATGCAACAGTGCTTGAGATTCTCGACCGAGCTGCTACAGGCGAGATACGAACAAAAATACGCGATATACTTGGGGCATTTCTCTTCAGCGGCGATATGGTGCATAAGAAAGTTAAGATATTATCGGGAGGTGAAAAATCGCGCCTAGCATTGGCGAAGCTGCTCGTTGAGCCCGTCAATATGCTTGTTCTCGATGAGCCAACAAACCATTTGGACATGCGTGCCAAAGATGTGCTCAAACAAGCTTTGATAAACTACCAAGGTGCGATGATTGTTGTATCGCACGATCGCGACTTTCTGCAAGGTTTAACGACGAAAGTTGTAGAATTGCGTGGCGGGAAAATACGAGAGTTTTTCGGCGATATTCATGAATTTCTGTGCTCCAAAGACATTGATACATTGCAGCATTTGGAATATCGGTCGAACATACATGCGGCAGAGACTACCAATATCCAGGAAAAGTCAGCCAATGCCATCGACCGTGAGGAACGCAAGCGTCTGCAAAAAGAAGAGCGGCGCTTAGCCCGACAGATTCAGGCCTGTGAGGAAATAATTACCACACTTGAGCAAGCTATTGCTCTTCTAGAGACTCAAATGGCAGAAGCGGAGTTCTACACAAAGCCTAATATGCAGGAGATCATTGCAGAGTTTGAAGCAAAGCGTAAAGAGCTTGATGCACAAATGGAACAGTGGAGTATGCTCTCGGAAGAATACAATAGAATCGCTGCACTCTGCAGCACAGCATAGATATCGAAGGTTGGTGTATCAGTACTTGCAACCCGAAAACATTGTCTCAAGGTATATGGGAATAATGCACGACAACACGAATGTCTTCGGTGAGACACAGGCGATTCAAGCACGAGCACTCTACCTCGGTGAGCGAATAGACATTCGCTCGCTGGAGCAGACAAATCGCCTAGCACTATCGCCACTTGTCATTCCAGCAGGAGAAAACGGCTATATGGCAATATTTCGCTATGGGGTAGTCGTCATGTTTAACATCCTTCCCTTACAGGAAGCTACGTTGCTAAAATATCTTGCTCCGTTTGTTCATGAAGCACATGATAAAGTAGAAAGTGAAAGTCTTGAGCTGCGCATTGGAGAACGTGAGCAAGTAGAAAAGGGAGTAGCAACGCTGATAGACTTTTCTGTAGAGCGTTTGCAGGTTGTTGCAGATATTTTGGCAAAAACTGTTGTTCTTGCGCACTACGAGACGACGATTGCTTCGGCGTTCGATGCAATTGAGCCAATGGCACATAACCTTAAGAGCTCTCAGCGCTTGCGTAGCACAAGTGATGCCACGCTCATGCAATTTGTAGGAGACATGTTGCTGATTCAGCACAAGATGGTCGGACGTGTTGAAATTAGTGAGAAACCTGAGCTATTGTGGGATATGCCAGAACTTACACGCTTGTATGCGAAACTCGAAGATGAATTCGAGCTTATTGAGCGGCATCACAGCATCGAACGTAAGCTGAATCTCATCGCTCGCACAGTAGAAACAGAGATTGACATGCTCCAAAACAAGCGTACACTGCGTATGGAGTGGTACATTGTGATACTTATTGCTCTTGAAATTCTCTTGTCGGCATATGATATTTTCGTGCGCCGTTAACACATGTAATATGCAAGAGAGGAAAGTGATGCGTTTCAGTATATGGATAATGCTCATAATAACAACACTGTGGAGCTGTATTTTTGTTACACGGACACCGGAGCTACCTGATACGCGACGCTCATCGTTTCAGCCACCAACTTCGGCTCAGATTGTTCTCAGTAACTTTCAAGCTGCGTTGCGTGAAAAGAATCCAGAAAACTATGTTCAGTGTCTTGTTGCTGGAGATACTGCTTCTACGACAACAGGACCGCGACGCTTTGTCTTTGAGCCATCTGCAGAAGCAGCAGCACGCTTTGGTGGAGTGTTTGCAGCATGGAGTGTTGCGCGCGAACGGCAAACATTTATTGCACTCACGGCGAAAATTCCTTCTCAATCATTCCCCGTGCTGACTCTTACAAATGAGCGCTTTGAATTTCTTTCGCCCGATTCGGCAATATTTGTTAGTGATTATCGGCTTCAACCGAACTATGACATGCCTGGTGCTCCAGTAGAGTTTGCTGGAACACTGCGCTTTACGATTCTTTCGTTTCCGAATGGCTTCTGGGCTATTAGCCGATGGAGCGATCAAAAAAGTAACTCTGCTACTGCAGCGGCGCTGCCATCATGGAGTATCCTAAAAGCACAGTTTGCAAATTAGTTCGCAATGCTCTGTAATGTATCACGTGAAACTTAACACAAGCTGTTAAACACATTCCTAGTGGAGGATGCCGATGAAACGATGAAAATAGCTCTTCAGCGCAGTCGATGGATGATTACCATGGCGAGTGCTCTTTGTGGCGCACTGGTAAGCTGCTTTTTGTCTAGGGGATATGTTTTCCACTGTGAAGCATAACCTGTGGAGCAGGTTCGACGAGCTTATCGTGTGCTGAAGTGTCTTGAGTTTCAGCGTACCGCGTATCAAGTACAGAGCAATTGAGGGATGCTGTCAGCTTCCGATGCCGTGGTATGTTTGTTGTGTATGTCGATAGTCTTACGGTACTTGTTCATTCGTGGTATGGAATTTCACCATATTGAGCTGAACAGCTGCTGTTAAATCTTTGCAGCCAAAATGTCCGTAGGGTGCTGTTGTATAAACGCGCTCGCCCGTTTGCCCGGGAATGCGCGAGGTGTATCGTCCATACACGAGATTTGCATAGCCGATAACTTGATCGACTGTAGACCAAATAGAATAGCGATAGCTCCCTTCGTAGCCTGATGTGGAGTTGAGGTCCTGAAGAATCGCTGAAAGTCCAAGTGGTCCGTCCGGCAGCGTATCCGGGATATAAGCCATTCGTTGCTGCGCAGGTTGGTGTTGAGCCGCCTGTTTGATAGCAAGATACAAGACCCCAATTTGCCCCCGCAATACCGACAAATGCATCAATGCGTGATGTGAGGGAATTTCCAAGAGTATACGAACCACCATGAGCTAAGTCGCTTGCTAAACCACCTTTAATTACCTTGCGAGCAAGAGTTACTCCCATAGAGTGAGCAATAATATCAACTTTTTGTGCGCCTGTATAAGCAAGAACAGCTTCAATAAACCGCCGTATGCGGTAAGGTAGGAACGAGAATGATATTGCTCCGACGCAAGAGCTTGATTTGATGGTCCCCATGTAATAGCGTAGAGCTCAGAAGACTTATACCCTTGTGAAAGAAAATAAGAAATCGAATTCGACCAACCTGTTTGCCCAGGAGTTGTTCCTAGAGCACGGTCGGAGTTTCCATGAATGAATATGACAGGTTCGTTACTTGGGGAATCAGAAGCGCTTGTTCTTCCACCATAACACGCAATAGCACTGAAGTTATCTCCACCATAGCTGTTGTTTTGCAGCCATGCTGCAAAATGCGGAGTAAAGCCCGAAGGGACAGACTGAATGCTTGATGCATCCTTGTTGCTATATATACTTGACTCTGTGTGCGTGTGTAATTGATCTTCCTTCTCTGGGGCAGTGGGGATACAAACTGGTTCTTGTACTATATTACAGGAAAGTGCTGTGTAGGCTAGTATGAGAACAAGAGTAAGCGCAATGTGGTGAACGAGCGGACGCATAACTACACACTCCTAAAGATAAGATTGGGAAATAGAAACTGAATAAGCAGTATGAAGTTAAACGTTAGATATGTTTGATGTATTTCAAATAATAAGTACAATATACGATTTTTGTTTCTATTGTCAAGAGTAATCTTAAATAGTGAGAATGTATGTAGGAAGTCAATGAAAAGGGATATTTTCTTGACTTTGGTTAAAATTTTTGTTATATTTGAAATAAATCAAATTATTCAAATTAAATTTTGTGATGAAAGGAGTATAGTTATGAGCCAGCAAACATCACCATTAAATTTCTATACGGAGTGGCTTCAGCGTCAGAACGCTGCAATAGCGTCGTGGAATGAATCAGTGCAACAAGCTGCACATGCCTTTGCCGAGGGGGACATAAAGAAAGCCTTGAAAATAGGAGTAGGAGCATATATGGATGCCTATAGTGCTGCTGCAGAGCAACACAGTGCGCTTACGCGTCAGGCAACAGAGCAAATTGAAGCCGTTGCAAAAAATACGATAGGCTCTATGAGCAACAATCCTTGGATAAGTATGGAGAATGGAAGTGGGGATTCTACGAGTACTAGCCCGCAAACAGCTGTCAATCCTTTGCACATGATGCAGCAATGGTCGAGTTCGATAATGCAAATGGCACAGCCGTGGTTGCAAATCCTCAACCAAAACCTGCCACAAGCTCAACGAGGTATCTTCGAGCCTTGGATACAGATGATGGAAACTGGAACGTCATCGCTGTCTATGCTGGTACAACTAGCAAAGCTCTATGAACAATGGCAATATGTTGCTCATTCGTGGAGTGCATCAGTACAAAAGATGTATAGCTCAGTGGCAGAGGCGCTGCCTGCAGGAGCAGCACGCGATACATTTCGCAACATGCTTTCGAGCACAACAGTGTATGTGAAACTCCTTGAACTATGGGCACCACTTATAGAAGTAATGAAACAAGGCAAAGCTCCAACGCAGGAACAGATTTATGAGGCTCTGCATCCGAGCAAGTATAAGCCAGTAATTGATACAGTGTTTGAGTTTATGATACCCGAACAGATGCACGCTTTATATAGGCAATTGCAGACATTTGCTCAGTCGCTTAATATAGCAGGCAATCAAGCTGTGCGTGTTTTGCTGATGCAGATGGAGCAGAATGCTAGAATGATATTTGCTATGATGGCGCATAATCCTGAAGCTGCACTCAACGTGTATACAACGCTTATGTCGGCATATCAGCAAGCAATTTCCTCGATGAGTGCTCTTCCTATGACGCAGCGCCAAAGCGAAATGCTCCATACAGTCCAACATTTGCTGGAACACCTAAGTGAATATGCAAAAACTGTAGCTACATATCAGCACATGCTGTACACGAATGGTCAAAAAGCTCTGGAGAAGATAACAGAATCTGCGTTTGCAGTGGGGCGCAGTAAGAAAGCGCTCTCGAGCTTCGATGAGCTATTTAAGATATGGGTAGAAACGAATGAGCATGTCTTCCATCAACTCTTCAAAACAAAGGACTATGCTGCTGTACAGGGCAAGCTTGCACACATACATGCATCGCTCTATAAAGACTTTGAGCACCTTTTCGAAATAGCCCTGAAAGACTTTCCCATCGTAACGCGCTCACACATTGATGAACTAGCAAAAACTGTTGCAGAATTGAAACACAAAGTACGTCAAATGGAAAAGCAGAAAGACGCTGAAGCGACCACAATTGAGGATGCAGCAACCGTGCAGCCAAAGGGGCAGAAAGGTGCAGCGCAGAGTTCTCCAACAAAAAGAAAAAGTAGTGTGAGATAGTGTATAGTAGGAGCAACAATGCAGGCTGTATCAATTCCAGAGCATATCATCACAGTGCACCATCAACTTGTACAGAGCTTGAATGCCTTACAAGAAGTGCATGATGTTCCTGTAGGGTTGTCAGAAAAAGAGTGTGTGTGGGAAGACGGACATGTTCGCTTGTATCGTTTTTGGCATAAGGCTCATGGGAAGCAAGAGCAACGTGTTCGTATTCCCATACTTCTTGTGTATGCGCTCGTGAATCGTCCTTACATGCTTGATTTGCAGCCTGACCGTAGTTTAGTTCAGCAGTTGCTGCGCTTGGGTGCTGATGTCTATATGATAGACTGGGGATATCCATCGCGGTTTGATCGGTATGTGACGCTGGACGACTATATTTCAGGGTTTATTGATGACGCCGTCGAAGTAATTCGCCAGCATAGGAATATTTCGACAGTGAATCTTGTAGGAGTGTGTCAAGGTGGGACATTCTCAGTGATATATGCGGCGCTCTTCCCTCACAAGGTTCAGAACCTTGTAACTATTGCTACTCCTATTGATTTCTCAGTGCATGAAGGCTTACTCTTTGAATGGGCAAAAGAAATAGACGTTCATGCAATGGTTGATGCATTTGGCATTATACCTGCGGAAGTTTTAAATGCCGGATTCATTATGCTCAAACCCTTTGCTCGTTTGCAGAAGTACATGAGTGCGCTAAGTATTATGCATGACAGAGAAAAACGTATGAACTTTCTGCGAATGGAACAATGGATTTTTGATAGCCCCGGGCAGCCCGGGGAATGCTATCGGCAGTTTATTAGCGACTTGTATCAGCAGAACTCCTTAGTGCGCGGTATGCTGCGGTTAGGTGGGAGGGTAGTTCGTCTAGCGAACATTAGTATGCCAGTGCTGAATGTTATTGCAACCGAAGATCACATTGTTCCGCCACGTAGCAGTAGAGCACTCAATAAGTACGTTGGAACAGAAGATAAAGAAATCTATGAAATCCAAGGTGGACATATTGGAATATTTGTCGGTTCAAAGGCGCAGCAGCAGCTTGCTCCGAAGGTTATAGAATGGCTAAGCTGTCGCGATGGGGAGAGTAGAAGTATAGCGCGTCGGAAAAAACGTCGTTCTACAAGAAGGTAGTAGCAGAAATGGTATTTTTTGTGTAAGTTTGTATAATGCGTAGATAAATCAATAAGTTGCTTAGCACGTTTGCTCCACCAATACAGTATGAACATGCTTTCTGAAGATGTAGGTTTAGAATACATGGAAAAAGAAACGATAGGACATGGGCGCAGGCATAATGCTACCTCTGAGGATGAAGTAATTTCTCCCGAGGCTTCGGCTAGAGCAGCAGCTGAAGAATCGCTGTCGGAAGGAATTCAGATGGATGAAACAAAGCGCCAGATGCTCCAAGCATTTGGTGAGGCGTATAGAGGGTTCGGCTTAAGTAAGCAGATGGGACACATTGTAGCACTCCTATTGTACTCACCACAACCTTTATCACTTGATGATATCACTGAGCAGCTCGGTATGAGTAAAGGTCCTATCAGTCAGGTAACGCGGCGGCTCAATGAACGGAATATCATTCGTAAAGTGTGGAATCCGGGTAGTCGGAAAGACTACTATGAAATTCAGCCAGAGGTATTCGCAAATGCATTCCGAAACTTTGCTCAGCTTATTCATCACAACACAGAAATTGCGCGAGATTTGCGTGCGAAGGTCAGTGAGGCTGCCGAGCATACTATTCCGGATAAGAGCTTGCTGCTGAAACGGCTCAAGGAAATGCAAACATTCTACACACTGATGGAACAGCATTTTGCGCGGTTTCTAGAGGAGTGGGCAACAATCCGTCCAACGCTGTATTCCGAGACGGCGAATGTACCAAGTGTGCAGGAACACGGCATATCTCGCCCTGCTGGAGAGAATGGTCATGTGTTTGATAGTTAGTTAGATAACTATTTGCAGTACAGAAAAAATTTTTATGATAGACCAAAATCCTGTTGCATAATCGTAAAACTCTGTTAATTTCGCACAGTAGAGAAAAACAGTAAACAAAAAGTTCTGTAGTTTGTACTTGATTCCCTGATACTAGAGAGCCGTAGTACCACAGCGGCTTTTTATTGCGGGATATTATTTGAAAAATTTCAAATGAACTAAAAGGTATAAACAAATAAAACGATTGAAGTGATGAGACGCTTAGAAAGTAAAATTGCAGTAATTACTGGTGGCGTTCAGGGTATAGGTCTTGCAACTGCTCAGCTGTTTGCGCAGCACGGAGCGACTGTTGTGCTCTGGGATATTCACGTAGAAAAAGGGAGGCATATTGTAGAAGAATGTCAAGCACGTGGCGAGCAGGTGGTGTTCAAGTCTGTCGACGTTGTCAATGTAGAAGAAGTTTATGTAGCAGCACGAGATGTTGTTCAAGCATATGGTCGTATAGATATTTTAGTGAATAACGCTGGCATTACTCGAGATGCAACACTGCTAAAAATAACATCAGCACAGTGGCAGCAAGTAATTGATGTGAATCTAACAGGCGTTTTTAACTGCGCTCATGCTATTGTTCCATACATGGTTGAGCAACGATACGGTCGTATTATCAATGCATCGTCTGTTGTTGGTTTATATGGAAATTTTGGTCAAACAAACTACGCTGCGGCAAAAGCGGGAGTTATTGGCATGACGAAAGTTTGGGCGAAAGAGCTTGGTCGTAAAGGGATAACGGTCAACGCTATTGCACCCGGCTTTATTGCAACAGATATGCTTTCCACCATTCCTGAAAAGGTTCTGGACACTATGCGTGAGAAAACACCTCTGCAGCGCTTAGGAACACCCGAAGACGTTGCACATGCATACTTGTTCCTTGCATCTGATGAAGCAAGTTTCATTACAGGAGCAGTCCTCAGTGTTGACGGCGGGGTAACGCTCTAAATCCAAAACGACAAGGCTTTCTAGTATCGAGCGCCATGTGGTAGTGTGTACAAAGAGGATACAATGAGGAACGCTATACTTCGAGCGACAGGGTCGTATGTACCCGCAAACATTATTCCGAATAGCTACTTTGATGCAATGCTAGGTGAGGACGTGAGTACATGGCTTGTAGAGAATTTGACGATTCGAGAGAGGCGCTGGTGCGATGAGAACGAATCCACTGCCGATCTTGCTGAATGCGCAGCACGAGAGGCGCTCCGCAATGCTGGTATTGCTGCTCAAGACCTCGACCTACTGATTGTTGCTACCGATACCCCTGAGTTCGTGTCTCCCTCGACAGCATCGGTTGTACAGTATCGGATTGGGGCAAGAAATGCTGGAACATTCGATATCAACACCGCTTGTGCCGGTTTTGTTACAGGTCTCGATGTTGCTGCAAAGTTTATTCGTGCTGATGACCACTACAAGCATGTTCTCGTGATTGGAGCATATGCGATGAGCAAGTATCTCAACAAAGCGGATAAAAAGACAGTAACACTCTTTGCTGATGGTGCTGCTGCTGCTGTGCTCAGTGCAGAGTATAGTAACAAGGAGTCAGCGGAAGGTATGAGAGGATACCTAGCAAGTGAATTGCGCACGCAGGGACAATACTATGATTGGATGGGTATTTACGGTGGTGCAGCGCGCTATCCAATGACACAAGACGTTCTGGATCGCAAAGACCATCTACTCAGATTTGTGAAGAAATTTCCTCGTGAGCTCAACCCCAACACATGGGTTGATATGATTCGAGCGGTGAGCAAGCGTGCTAGTGTTGCCCCGGAGAACATACAGCACTACTTTTTCACACAAATCAACATCAACTCCATTCGCGAAACAATGCAGCGGCTCGACGTTCCTATAGAACGCTCGCATAACATTATGGAGAGATTTGGATATACTGGCTCGGCGTGTATTGGCATGGCACTCGACGAGGCAATGCAGCAAGAAAAAATCAAGCCTGGCGATGTACTCATGTTTATGGGTTCAGGTGGAGGCTTAGCATTTGCAAGCCTGGCGCTACGATTCTAGTAGTCTGGACTGCTGAATAATGCCGCAATTACCTCGCTGTGGTAGGTGTGTGCTGTGTGTTTCGTATTTGTGTGTTCATTTATGCTTTTTGGGCTGCTATGGCTACATTTTCCCTAAACGACGAGCAAGGCATAGAGGAAGAAGTGCAGGAAAAAATACCCCCGTACTCGTGGTATGTTTTGGCACTACTATGTCTTGTCTACCTGATGAACTTTCTGGATAGGACACTCATATACATTCTGTTCCCGCCGATTAAGAGAGAAATGGTTCTTTCAGATCTACAGCTTGCGCTGCTTGGTACAACATCGTTCGTGATATTCTACACAGCGCTAGGGATTCCGTTTGGGCATTTGGCGGATAGAGTTGTGCGTAAAACCATGATTGCTATTGGGCTAGCTGTGTGGAGCTTGTTTTCGGGATTAACAGGATTTGCAACAGACTTTTGGACAATTTTTGGTTGTCGAGTGATGGTGGGGGTAGGTGAGGCAACACTCGGTCCGGCAGCAATGTCGCTTCTCTCAGATTTTTTCCCTAAGCGCCTTCGGGCAACAGTGCAATCAATTTATTCGGCAGGTATTCCGTTGGGTGCTGCTGCTGCATTCTTTCTGGGTGGTGCTTTAGCCGAGGTGTTGAGCTGGCGCTGGGCATTTTACCTCCTTGGTTTTCCGGGGCTTATACTGACAGCATTTGTACTCTTCATTCATGAGCCACCGCGTGGTATTGGTGATAACGCTACCTCGAGCAATGCAGCAAATGCAGCAGGATGCAGTCGTTCGAGTAAGTCTGCTTTCTTAGCGCTGCTATCGAATCGAGCACTGGTACTGCACCACACAGGCTATGCGCTCTTCGCTGTAGCAACCAACAGCCTGAGCATCTGGGTGCCAACACTGTTGAACCGCGCTCATGAAGTGTCGCTTGTTGCTATTGGAACAATGACTGGTATGTCGATGCTTGTGGCTGGAGGGCTCGGAACAGCCTTTGGTGGATATATTGCCGACTGGTTCAAGAAGCGCTTGCATGGTGGACGCATGCTCTTTACAGCGTTATCAGCGACAGTGTGTGCCCCGCTATGGCTTGTGTTTTTGCTGTCCGGAAATCTAACGGTGATGATTGTATGCTACGTTGTACTCACAGGCTTTGGCTTGGTGTGGCTCGGTCCCGGAGCAGCCGATGTACATGACATTGTAGGACCACAGTTGCGGGGCCTGGGTGTTGGTGTATACTTTTTTGTCGTGAATATCATTGGATATGGTCTAGGTCCGCCGATTATTGGACAAATCAACGATATGCTGGGTGTAGCAACAAATCCATGGAATATGCACTATGGACTGCTGATATGTCCTATTGCGTGCTTAGGGTCAGCATTGCTGCTCTATACCGGAGCACATAGTCTTCAGCAGATGAAAAAACATACTGCTGAGGCTATGCGGTAAATAAATCCATCAAGAACAGTAGGCAAGTGCTTGATATTCAAGCCTGAACCATAACTATGTAGATGTGTGTGTGATTTGGAGTATGTGCGATGATACTCAAGCCCTTTCGTGATTGGAAACTTCTGACGAAAATCATCGTTGTGATTTTGCTAACTGGTATTCCACCGACTGCTGTTACCGTGCTATATTTCCTGCCGTTCATCGAGCAGCGCCTTATGGCTGAACGCAGGCAAGCTGTACAACATGTTGTGCAGTCAGCTTTTTCCTTGTTGCGAGAGTATGAGCGGCGTGCGCAGCGCGGAGAAATAGGTATTAAAGACGCGCAGCATCAAGCCAAAGAGTTGCTACGCTCTATTCGGTATAAGGGGCAGGAGTACATTTGGATGAATAATATGCAGGGCGAATTTGTTATGAATCCTTTCGTTCCACAGCTTGAAACAATGA
>JANWZB010000169.1 GCA_025055035.1 Candidatus Kapaibacterium sp. | reverse complement strand
CTTCATCGGCAAAGATACGAAGGTTTATGATTTTATGAGACATCCACTCTATCTCACGACTTGTATCGGTCGATGCAATACCCACAAACACCAGAAGACCGTGCCGTATTTGCCCAGTTACCACACCATTGACTTTTACAGAAGCTTGCCGTACGCGCTGAATAAGAACTCTCATTTCTTCCACCTATCGAATATACATGTATATGAGCACAGCGGTGATTCCCAGCACAATAATCCATAGTATGACCTTAATAAGCCGCTTAGCAAGAGCAAATAGCAGCCCTGCAACAATTACCGCTAACATCATCTGTACAAACAGCGGAAGCTGGGAAATTGTTGTAAGAAAATCTAACAATATGCGCATACCAATTTCCTTCGTCGAAACTTCGGTAGTGTGCCACTGGAGAATGATTACCACTTACTCCAGCAAGCCAATATACACCCAATCTCCAAGAATATTAGTGCACATATGACGCTCAATGCCAATACGGTACACCAATTCGCTCTTCAGTGGGAAAAAATGGACATGTTCATCCAGCGTATAACGATAGTACCGCTGGCATGGAGTTACGATCATCAACTGCTTTTTGCATACACGTTTTAACTCGCTTAGGGCAGCATCAAGTCGAGGGATATGTTCAATAGTGTGATGACACGTTACAACATCAAATGCCTTGTCAGCAAAGGGCAGCGCCTCAATATGCGCTTGATAATAGACTATCCCTTCGCCTATATCGAGATGTGGTACAACATCACAACCATAAAGGTGGTAGTTCCCATGCGCTCGCAAACGCCGAAGCCAATATCCTTTTCCGCAGCCCACATCCAGCACAGTCTGGGCAGTACTATCTATAGCTTTCAACATGAATTCTACACATGCATCACTCAAGTCTGTCTCGCGGGCAGCAGCACGGCTTTTCTGCCGAAATGTGGTATAGAAATAAACATACTCCTCAGATGACATAGACCATACACGGTCTTTGAAGCTCATATATGCGCGAATTGCTTCTCTATCACTACGATACCAATACCAAAAGAAGGGATACATAAACCACTTGCTATCTCGTATTTTCGGCGGAATCCATTCATCGATAATTGCACGAATAATATTCGTAATGTTTCTGTGCATCGGCTTTATCCATTTATCTCACAGTTCACTCCTCTATGCTTTCTAGAGGAACGCAGCTTACTAATCTACACATATTTTTCGTTATTTTGGACAAAAAAGCATAGGGACAGCAATGCAACTATAACTACACCGAGCATACAATGACTATCGCTCTTGCCCATAATTATTACCAACATCGTGGCGGTGAGGATACGGTGTTTGAGACAGAAGGTACACTACTCGAACAACATGGTCATCGTGTTCTACGCTATACCATGCACAATGACACAGTACAGCAGTACTCTGCAATTAGCCTTGCTAGCAGAACAGTCTGGAATCGCGATTCCTACGCGAGGCTGCTAGCGCTTTTCCAGCAAGAGCGTCCAGACATTCTCCACTGCCATAATACACTACCGTTGCTTTCCCCATCGGTATATGCAGCTGCACGTGCAGCAGGCATTCCTGTTATACAGACACTCCACAACTATCGCCTGCTATGCCCGAATGCACTTTTTTTCCGTAACGGTCATGTATGCGAGGATTGCTTAGGAAAAAAGGTTGCCTTGCCTGCTATCCTGCATCGATGCTATCGAGGAAGTATTGCTGCAAGCGCTCTTGTTACTGCCACAACAGCCCTACATCATTTCATAGGTACGTGGGAGCACGCAATTGACCGCTACATTGTCCTTACAGAGTTCGCTCGCGCTAAGTTTATTGAAGGTGGCTTGCCCCAAGAGAAAATTGTCGTAAAACCAAATTGTGTAGCAATTGATCCCGGCTTTCAAACGGCACAGCATACTATGCCCAATGCTCTCTACGTAGGGCGGTTATCAGAAGAAAAAGGTGTTATGCTGGCGCTAGAGGCATGGCATATTTTGCAAAGCCGCAATGTGCCTATTTCATTGTACATTATCGGCGACGGACCTCTTGAACCCAACGTGCGCGAATACATTCGTGTTCACCAACTGCGCACAGTTCATCTTCTTGGGCGCCGAGCACTGCACGATGTCTTACAGTCCATGAAAGCTGCACGCTGTGTTATCTTTCCTTCATTACTCTACGAAACCTTCGGTAAAGCGATGATAGAAGCCTTCGCTTGCGGCACACCTGTGATAGCCTCGCGTTTAGGTGCATTGCAGGAAATTGTCTCTGATGGAATAACGGGCTACCTCTTTGAAAGAGGGAATGCTATTTCCCTTGCAGACGCTGTTCAGCATATGTACTCTTTACCTGACGAGCAATACGCTGCAATGCGCTCTGCTGCGCGGTTTGAGTATGAACATCACTACACAGCCGAAGCAACTGTACGAGCACTAGAACGAATATACGAAGAATGCATAGCGCAACGCTCCCTGCGTCATTGAATTGAAAACTGCGCCACTATTGGGCAATGATCCGAAATCTGACGTGCAGCGTGCTCCGGTAGCATTGCATATGTATTGATTGTTCGTAAGGTTCCCCGCATAAAGCGTTGCAACGCAGCATGCGAAACGACAATATGGTCAATCGATGGAAGACCCGAAAATGCACAACTTGTCTGATCCAATGTCAGAAACGTAAGATGTGGAGAGCTTTGTAGAGTATCAAGCGTTGTATGTCTCCTACGTGGTGTGTCGTTGAAGTCCCCTAGTATGACGAATGGTACTGATGGCATGTGTGTGCATAGAGAATCCGTAAGATGGCGAACATACGCAGCTTGTGCTGCACGAATACTGATAGAACGGCGACGCAATTCTTGAGTAGAATCTGATCGTGAACTAGATTTAAGATGTACCGCTAAAACAAGCCACTGTATCGTATCAACACGAAACATAGCAAGCAATCCTGCACGTGTACGTCCTTCCTCAACAGCTATACCCAACACTTCCTGCACCCACAGCAGCTGCACCGGAAAACGATAAAGAAAGCCAATGCGCTGCTTGCCTCCTGTGTTGCCAAGCACAAAAGCATAGTGCAATAGCTTCGCAGCATCGGGATGTTTTACCTTCGAGCTATCAATCAATACACGCTGCAACGCTTGTTCATGCTCTACTTCCTGCACTGCGAGAATATCAGCATCTACATCGCACAGTATCTGTCGTAAGCGCTGGTTATCCTCGTAGGAACGCAGCTTTCGGTCATCTGATGTATTGTCCCCCAACCATTCCATATTGAATGTACCAATCGTGATATGTGCTGCCTGCTGACTGCTCGGCGTATATTCAGCGCAGCACCACAGTATCACCAACAACAAACATTGTATGCCAAGCATGTGCATTGTGCCTTCACCCAGATGTGTAGCGTGCCTTTATACTTTGTGCTATGTAATGTGCTAGAGCCTGGACAGACAGCATAGGATTCACTCCGCTTGCTTCCGGGAAAGCGCTTGTGTCAGCAATAAAGAGATGACGCACACTGTAGAGTTCTCCTTCGGGGGATACGGGGTGCGTATCACGAAAACCACCCATACGGCATGTTCCCATTTGGTGCGCAGAAAATAGTGGATAATCGTTCGGTCGCCAGCGCCACGAGGGCAATGCAGAAAGCACTCTTTCCAAAGCAGGTAATCCACCCTCGCGCAAGGATACAGGTTCACAGTGATTATGTGGCAAGTATAGCTCCGTAGCACCTGCTTGCCAGTGAATACGTGCGGCTTCCTGAATACCACGTTGAAGATGCGCAAGGTCAAATGCACTCACACGATACTGCGCAATGGGTCGACCGCGTTTATTGAGCGTGATAGAGCCACCATCACGGTCGCGCGTTAACACAATATATGCCCCAATATGTGCTGCTTTTAGCATCCCGTGTTTGTGCGCTTTCCCAGAACGCCATGGCAGCGCCATTGCTAGTAGACCACTGTGAATAGGTGGCGTTTCAAGTCTGAAGCCCCATGTACCATTGAGCCGAGCATGCTCGCTCAATACGACGGTCATCATACCGCCATGCCATGGATGCATGGGCTCTGGATATACTCCGGCAACAGCTACTGTTGGGTGTAGATGCAAGTGCTTGCCAATGTGCGGATGCTGAATGCCGCTACGCAGCAGTAGCGCAGGTGTGTGCAGTGCTCCTGCAGCTATAACAACAATCTTTGCATGCACTGTAACGACCTTGCCACGATGATACGCTTCGACGCCAATAGCCATGCCTCGGCGAATATGTATCTTCTCCACTTGTGTTTCCACGAGAAAGCGAGCACCACGCACATACGCACGTTCAAGGTATGCTTTCACAACGCTCATCTTTGTACCACGCTGGCATCCAAGGGAGCAATATCCACACATTCTGCAGCCGTCTGCGATGCAGCCGTGTGTATTTCGTGGAATAACACTTGTGTGATACCCAAGAGCTAACGCACCACGTTCTAATGCTTGATTCTGAGGATTATGGAGAGA
>JANWZB010000168.1 GCA_025055035.1 Candidatus Kapaibacterium sp. | reverse complement strand
TGTAATCTGGACAGTACCACCAGGGCGCACTACTTCGGAAGACAAGCCCATCGTAACTGAGATACGGTCTGGCAAGAATTCCTCAAGGTTGAATCGCTCCGATGCCAGAAGAACATCGTTCATCGTGTATACTTCGATAGTGTAGTTGCCAGTCATTGCAGATGTGGGCATCGCAAGGCTAGTTTCTACTGCTCCTTCGTCGTTAAGTGTACGCTTGAGCACAGTGTAGTCCTTGCCAGTAGGGAGCACGATTTTGATTTTAATAGGCTGCTGAGCCGCTGGAGACCACGTAGCATCGCGTACAATCACATTGAACCGTACGGTTTCGCCAGGACGATATATATTGCGCTCACCGTAGATATATGCTTGCAGTCCAGCGGGCGTATCCTGTATGCCACCGACATCGAACCGTGAAGTTTCGACTTTGGTATTGTCGAGCATTAAGTAGGTAGTTTCCCCATTTGCCGTTGCCGCGATAATTGCAGGGGAGCTTCCGGGTGTTGTTGGGCGAAGATTCGATAGTGTAACGATACCTTCTTTATTAGTTTCGCCTTTAGCGATAACTTGATTGTGGCGCGAAATAACACGGATCTCTGCCGAGGGAATTGGCTCGGTTGTTTTCAAGGAATGTACTGCGACAAAGAGCGCATCGGTGCTGAGTTTTGCGAGAAGACCAATGTCTGAAACAGCAATCAAGCGGCTGTCGCGTAGCCATTTGTGTTCGGTAGAAACAACACGTACAACGTATAGCCCTTTGCCGGGAAGTTTGTCATGAAAATCAAGGTGGAGCACATATCGCCCCTGTGCTTTGGGAAGCGTTTTGGTATCAATAATTTTGCGGAGTACAGGGTCGCCATACTCATCGATACTTGCGTAGTCCTGCCACGAAGAGTATTCGTCGGTCATACTATCATATTCATCGTTGTATGTTTTCCCAAGACGGTAGAAGGCAAGTAAATTGTTCTCATACACTTTCTCAATAGTTAGCTCAACACGCGGAACACTGCTAATCTGCACGGCGATATTTTTTGCACCAAGCGTGGACAGATACATAGCAGTGGGATCAGCGAATTTAATGGTCGGCACAAGTGTACCGAAATTCACCGTTTGGACGACATCGCTGCCGAGCTCACTGCCAAATAAGCCACGCAAATCCTTACTGACAGTTACTTGGTAGGAAGAATCAGGCTGAAACGCACCACGAACGATAATCCCCGTTTCAGTAGCCTCTACGGCGAAGTTTCTCGGCTGAGGCTGTACTTTGACGAATGAGCGAACATCAGAGTCGAATAGGCTTTGTGAGGTGTGAATACGGATGATGGGGTTATCATCGTCGTAGTCAGTGGTAATTGCAGTGATTTTGAATTCATTAGAAAGAGGCACCGCGAGAGTTTGTTGTATATCATTGGGTGTTTTCCATTCGCTTTCAACGCAGCGAAGTCCTCTAGTGAGAGTGAGAGTAAGCTGTTTACCGCCGTCTTCCTTTCGGCACTGTATACCGAGTGTCAGTGTATGGGCTGGTTGCATAGTTTTCAGAACAAAAGGGAGTGTCTTGCCATCAAGCAATAGCTGCAGATGTTCGCGGAGTGCTTCGGGAGCAACAGTATAGTTGAATGCTATATCAAGGCGTAATTCTACAGATGCTGCATTCCCGGATGTTCCAGCTCCTGCCGATATTCCGTTCGTACGTACCCACACTGCATCAGCACTATTGAGCGCTAAGTAGGGTGTATGAAAATGAATACTGCGTTCAGCGGGCAAGGAAACGCGCTTCTTTTCACGCTTTGCTGCATGGTACAGGAGAGCTTCCGTAAGCTCAGCAGTATAATCAGTACTTGGGCGAAATCCCGATAATGGCGAAAATACGAGTGTAGTTGGGGATGTCCACTTAAACGAACCCTTGACGTGCGGCGTAAACTTGATATATGCCGTTGTATCCCAAGTATTCAGGAGAGAATCTGCAACTAGTGGGTGAGAAAACTCTAGGATAAGGTTCTGGTGTAAGTCAACCTGCTCGTCAAAATTTTTGTTTGCTATTACCAAATCATTGCCACTGGAACACCTCATACCCACGAACACATATGTTGTGCAGACGATCAATCCGAGGATTGAGCGCAGAAATAGTAGCCACTGCATAATACTGACTCCCGAAAAGTACAGTGTGAAGGTGAAACTAAGAACGCAATGTTCATACATGGAACGTTTGTAACGCATGTTTATGGAGATGGCGATGTGGAATGTCTCTGCGCAAAGCACTGGTATAGAATAATACCGGCTGCCACAGCCACGTTGAGGGATTCTGCGCGGGATGCATGTGCCTGAGTAATGCGCAATGTTGCATGGAGCAGGCGATGAATATCCGCCGATATACCATGCGATTCATTGCCCATGATAATAGCTGTTGTGTTCGTAACCTGCACATCCCGCACGTCTAATGAGCCACGTACGGAGGCACCATAGAGGGTGTACTGAGAATATTCTGTTTGCAATGTGATTGCAAGGTTGGGTGTAGAAGCAACGGCACAGCGAAAAATTGAACCCATGCTTGCACGGAGTGTTTTGGGGTGAAAGCGATCAGCAGAGCCTTGACCCAAAAGAATATTGCGCACACCGAACCATTCTGCCGTACGAATAATAGTACCGACATTGCCGGGATCGTTCACATTATCCAATACAATCATAGGTTGATTCGTCTCTACTGCCAAGCACGGATACTCTACAACTGCAAGAATGCCCTGCGGCGTTGTTGTATCGGACAGAAGGTAAAATGTGCGTTCCGGTGTACAGTATACATCGACACCAAGATGTGCAAAGGCTTGTGCAAGAGTAGACATACGCTGAGATGTTGAGAGCACGTCTCGCTGTAAGACTACACAGAGAGGCTTCGCAACTACATGCGCTTGAACAAGAGCGCAGTACTCGGCGCATAAGTGCTCCCCCTCAATAATGCATTGTTGATGGCGCTCCCGCTCAGAACGTTTGTGAAGCGAGCGAATATGGCGCTGTACTATCGTAGGAAGAGAAGGAAAAAGCATATCCGATACATAAACAGCACAAAATTCCGAAACTACGGTGGTTGGTACAACACCGTGCACACGTAGAGAGTCATTACAAGTACTAGCGAATTACCCTTTTTTATCACATGCTTTGTTCGTAACTTAAGCGTAGCAAGTTACAAAAACTCGTGAGAAGAACAAAGTTCACTCCGTTATTTATGAAGCACTTGCATGAGAGGTTCTGCTATGTCTAGAGGATTTAATCGCGTTGTACTTATCGGCAATGTTGGCAAAGACCCTGATGTGCGCTACACAACAAGCGGTGTACCAGTTGCGACGTTTTCTCTTGCCACATCAGAAATGTGGAAGGACAAAGACGGCACACCCCAAGAACGTACTGACTGGCACAATATAGTTGCATGGCGCAAGCTAGCTGAAATCATCCAAGAAATTGTGAGGAAAGGTTCTCGGCTTCTTGTAGAAGGAAAGATACAGACTCGTTCGTTTGAGAAAAACGGTGAGAAGCGGTATGTTACAGAAATTGTTGCAGATAATATCCTCCTTCTCGATGGTCGTAAAAGTCTTGACGATGCCCTAGAAGAATCAGGCAACGGTTTTTCTTCAGCCTTGAGCCCTGAGCGGCAAAGCTTTAGCGAACCACCACCAGACGAAGATTTACCATTCTGAGAATGGTAGAGATTTCCGTAAATTTGCGGCTTTGAATGCAGCATACGTATTCAAAGCCGTTTTTTTTGACAAAATTCCGTTGCAGTATGAATAGCACTCTATTGCCTTGGGAAGAATACGAACGAGGCTCCGACGTTCAGTACGAGGAGCATCAGAGCAGTACACATATAGAGAAATCTAGTGATACCAAAGTTCTCCAAGAAGAGCCTCAGCACCGAGAATTTGTAGCCTCAGAACACTTTACGGTGAATGCTCCTCAACTACATAGAGCGACGAAAGAACACAAAGCGCTACCAAAGCACGGTACGCTGTTTATTGTATCAACACCGATCGGGAATAACGACGACATCAGCCTACGTGCGCTCAAGACGCTCAAGACAGCAGATGTTGTTGTTGGCGAAGAGGGCAAAACAGCAGCTCGTCTACTTCACGATAATCGCATTTCGAAAAAGCTTGAAGAACTTAACGAACACAACGAACATGAGCAAACACCTCGCTTACTGCAACTATTAAAAAGCGGTAAAACCCTTGCCCTCGTCTCTGACGCAGGAACACCACTGCTTGCTGATCCAGGTGCACAGCTTGTGCGCAAGGCAATTGAGGCTGGAATCTCTGTTCGTGCTGTTCCGGGAGTAACAAGCATCATGGCTGCCCTCACAACAAGTGGACTTCCAATGGATTCCTTCGTGTTTGCTGGTTTTTTGAGTCGCGAGCCAGCAGAACGCTTGCAAGAGCTTAAGCGCCTCGCTCAAGAACCACGCACCGTTGTCGTTCTTGAAACGCCGTATAGACTCGTTCCACTTCTAGAAGCAGCACGCCAGATCATACCGCAACGCCGTGCGTATTTAGGGTGCAATCTCACAATGGAATCTGAGACGCATCATTACGGTACAGTCAGTGAACTGTACACAAAGTTTGTCGTTTCTCGTTTCAAAGGT
>JANWZB010000167.1 GCA_025055035.1 Candidatus Kapaibacterium sp. | reverse complement strand
CGTGTATCTATCTTGCGGACAGAAAATCTGGTTAAAATTTACAAGCAACGGTCTGTAGTACAAGGGGTATCACTGTGCGTGCAACAAGGAGAAGTGGTGGGTCTACTCGGTCCGAATGGTGCTGGCAAAACAACATCCTTCTACATGATTGTAGGCATGGTGCACCCCAATGAAGGCAAGGTGTTTCTGGACAATCAAGACATTACTCTTGTACCAATGTACAAGCGAGCACGGCTTGGACTGGGATACTTGCCTCAGGAAGCATCAGTATTTCGCAAAATGACTGTCGAAGACAATATTCTCGCTATTCTTGAGCTTCAGCACTCTACAAAAGCTGAGCGCAGAGAGCGTCTTGAGCAACTACTTGAGGACTTTAGCATTACACACATTCGCAAAAGCAAGGGATACATGCTTTCGGGTGGAGAGCGCCGACGATGCGAAATGGCACGCGCTTTAGCAACAAACCCCAAGTTCATTCTGCTCGATGAACCCTTTGCCGGTATCGACCCGATTGCTGTCGAAGAAATTATGGGTATCATCAGTTCATTGCGGCACAAAGGAATTGGGATTTTGATTACGGATCACAACGTCCACGAGACTCTCTCGATTACCGACCGTGCCTATATTCTCATCGATGGGCGAGTGTTCTATTCAGGAACAGCAGAGGAAATTGCACAGAATGAAGAGGTGCGCAAGCGTTATCTTGGGGCAACATTTAAGCTTGAGCGCTACGCCTAGCTTGCTACTGTGTGCTCGGTATCACCAAACTGTAAGGCACAGAGCTTCGCGTATAGGCTATTCTCTTGCGCTAGCAAAGCTTCATGTGTCCCTTGCTCAACTACTTTTCCTTTGCTCAGCACAATGATTGTGTCGCATCGCCGAACAGTTGATAAGCGATGCGCAATGATAATTGTTGTGCGTCCTTGCATAAGGCGCTCCATAGCTTCTTGAATCAAGTACTCTGTGTGAGAATCCAATGAGCTTGTGGCTTCATCAAGAATAAGAATGGGAGGATTTTTGAGAATGGCACGAGCGATAGCAATACGCTGACGCTGTCCTCCCGATAACTTTACCCCACGTTCGCCGACAAGCGTTTGTTCTCTTGCTGGGAAGCGTTCAATAAATTCCGTTGCATTGGCAAGCTCTGCAGCCTTCCACACTTCATCATCACTTGCCGACAGCTTGCCATAGCGGATATTGTCGGCAATTGTTCCGCCGAACAGCACTATATCCTGTGGAACAACACCCACGCTGTCGCGCACCTCGTGTAGCGATAGATGCCGTGCTGGTATGCCGTCAAAACGGATTTCTCCTACATCAACTTCATACAGCCGCTGAATCAAGCTTGCAATTGTGCTTTTACCAGCACCCGATTCTCCCACCAATGCAACACGTTCACCAGCGCGAATATGCAGCGATACATTTCTGAGCGCCGGAACATCCTGACGACTAGGGTAGCAAAATGTTACATGAACAAACTCCACCGAGCGCAATATTCTTTGTTGAGCACTGTGCGCTTGGGCGTCGAGGTGTACTCGTGTGTTTTCGGGTTGTTCGTTGAGTAATTCTCGCACACGCATCGAAGCGCCTAGCGTACGCTGGATTTGACCAAACAGCTCTGCAAAGCTTCCAAGCGCACCACCAACAAATGTGGTGTAGATAATAAACGATGTCAAGTCGCCCATTGTCATTGCACCGTTGCGTACAAGGTTGCCGCCATACCAAATCACTCCTGCAATCCCTCCAAACAGTGCAAACATAATGAATGATACAAATGCTGAACGCACTTTTGCGCCCTTGAGAGCTATCGCCACACCGCGCTTGATTGTGCTTGCATAGCGTGCTACCTCGTAGTGTTCATTCACAAAGGACTTCACTCCCGCAATTCCCTGAAGTGTTTCCTCGACAATCGTTGCAGCATCTGCAAGGGCATCTTGCACATCTCGACTGTACTTACGAATGTAGCGTGCAAAGACCAACGCTATAGCAACCAAGACCGGCAGCACAAGAAGAATCATACCAGTAAGCTGTAAGCTTTGTCGAGTAATCACAATGAGACTGCCGAGAAAGAAGACGCTCTGACGAAGAAGCTCAAGAAATGTGAAGGTCAATGTCTCTTGAATTAGGGAAACATCGGACGACAAGCGCGAGGATAGCTCCCCAACACGGCGCTCACCGAAAAATGCCATTGGCAAGTGCACAATCCGCTCGAAAAGCATCGTTCGTAGTCTGGCAAGGGTGTTTTCCGTAATGGTTGCCAGTGTCATAGATGTAAAAAACCGTGCAACCGACTGTACAATCAATACAGCAATGAGCACAGCAACAATTGTCCCAAGCGAATAAGGGGAGGTATGCTCATGGAGCATCACGTCTATAAGCTTTCCTATCAATGCTGGGAATGCAAGGCTAACAGCGCTACTCAGGACAAGAGCAACAAGTGCAATTCCTATGCTCCAGCGATAAGGCGCAAGGAAGCCTAGCAAAAAGACAAGTTGCTCACGACTTTGTTCGGGAGTGAGCTTTGGTGTGTCGTCGCTACTACGTGCACGACGCTTTGCCATACTATGGAAGAATAGTGAATGGAACTGTGGTTTTTAGACGTTATCCCCAAAGCAGTATTGTAGGACACGCAAGCATAATGCACACTTTACCCCAACTCTACTAAATCACTCTTATGGGCTTCGTCAGCACAAATGATTGCCATACTCACAATTTCGGCAACATCGGCAGTGCGCTCAAGAACATGCACAGGCTTATTCATGCCCATCATAATCGGACCGATATACTCTGCACCACCAACGCTCAGAAGAAGCTTGTATGCAATATTTGCCGAGTTGAGGTCGGGGAAAATGAGAACATTGGCATTGCCTTTAATGGCACTGAAGGGAAATTGCTCCCTAACTTTTGCCTCAGAGAATGCTGTATCAGCCTGCATTTCTCCATCAATTGTGAGATGTGGTCGCTTTTGCTTCACAAGCTGATACGCTCGCCGAACATCTCTAGCGTTTCCTGCATCAGACGAACCGAAATCACTGAATGACAACAATGCAACACGCGGGGTAATATCAAAACGTTCTGCTACATCGGCTGTCATCATTGCAATATCGGCAAGTTCTTCGGCTGATGGCTGTACGCAAACGGTCGTATCAGCAAAGAACAACGTTTCACCCTGCTTTGTAATGATAATATGAATACCCGCTAAGCGCGAATAGCGCTTATCAACACCAATAACCTGCAACGCTGGGCGCACTGTTTCATCGTATCGCATATTCAAGCCAGAAATCATACCATCTGCATCGCCTGCTGCCACCATCAGTGTTCCATAATAGATACGCCGTGTGAGGAAACGCTGAGCTTGCTGCATAGTCATTCCTCGCCGAGCACGCTTATGCATCAGAAGCTCGGCGTAGCGGGTAATATCTGGCGACGTCAGTGTGTCGATGATACGGATATTGTCGAGATGCACATTGTGTTCGAGGGCAATACGCTCAATAACATCTCTACGACCAATAAGAATAGGAGCAGCAATCCCTTCATCAACAATAATTTCGGCGGCTCGAATAATCTTTGGCTCTTCACCTTCTGTGAGCACAATGCGTTTCTTTTGTGAGCGAGTTTGTAGCCCAATTGCAATGCTTGAAAGAAGCTGTTTCTTCTTTGCTTGGCGTCCCTCCAGCTGCTGCTTGTACGCTTGCACATCCAGCGTGGTAACACGAGCAACACCACTCTCAATTGCTGCTTTTGCAACTGCTGGTGCTACAGCTGTGAGTACGCGTGAATCGAACGGCTTGGGAATGATATATTCTTTGCCAAAGCGTATTGGCACACCACCATACGCACGCAACACAGCATCGGGAACGGGTTCTTTAGCAAGCTTTGCTAGTGCATAGACTGCAGCAAGCTTCATTTTATCGTTAATTGCCCGTGCACGTACGTCGAGTGCACCACGAAAGATATAAGGAAATCCTAGCACATTGTTTACCTGATTGGGATTATCGCTGCGTCCCGTAGCGCAAATAATATCGTCGCGCACAGCTACGGCGTCATAGTAAGGAATTTCTGGGTCAGGATTCGCAAGCGCAAAGACAATAGGTTTAGGCGGCATCGCAGCAACCATCTCTTTTGTTAGCACTCCACCTTTACTGAGCCCCAAGAACACATCGGCGAATGCCATCGCTTCAGCAATGGGAATGTCTTTCTCTGAATGCACAAACGCAGCCTTGGGTTCTGTGGGATCAAGATTACGCCCTTGATGCAGCAGACCTTTACTGTCATACATGAAGATATTCTCGCGACGAACTCCGAGTTTTATATACAGATTGCAGCATGCAATTGCTGATGCACCAGCACCACTAACCACAATCTTAATATCCTCGAGGTACTTCTCTTGAAGCTCACATGCATTGAGCAAACCCGCACTACTGATAATTGCTGTGCCATGTTGATCGTCGTGCATAATTGGTATATTCATTCGGCGTTGCAGTTCCTGCTCAATATAGAAGCACTCAGGAGCTTTGATATCTTCCAGATTGATACCACCGAATGTAGGCTCAAGGTTGACAACCGTGTTAATAAACTCATCGGGGTCTTGTGTTTTGATTTCTATATCGTACACATCAATATCGGCAAACTTTTTGA
>JANWZB010000166.1 GCA_025055035.1 Candidatus Kapaibacterium sp. | reverse complement strand
CGACGCGATACGGTGGTGTAGGCTTGGCGTTTGCAACTGTTTTAAGGTCGGAGGAAGAGAAAAACGACAAGTGCTGAGTGTGTGAGGAACATGCTTGTACGGAACCAAGGCACAGGCAAAGATATGCTATGTGAAGAAAGTAGTGTAACACCATAGTGCATGCAGAGGGGTGAAGAGGTATAGAAACAGTATACTGTGGGCACACAGACTACTAGCAGTAGCCTAGTTGGAGGAAGAAGGTTTAGAGATATCGAAGAAGTCGAGCACGAATAACGCGAATAGTAACTTCTGGACCAGGCGGTGATGCAAAGCGTGCATCAAGCTCACCGAGAATGACAGCATTCGCACCACGCAGACGGGCTTCGTAAATGAGTTGCTGCTCCATGAACGGCGTAATGACTGGCTCTGTTGTTTCAAGGAGAATTTCTCCCATGAACTCGTACCGTGTGGCTTTTACATCTTTTTCTGCATACAGCACGTCAACCGACAGCGATGGTGGATACATGCGTCCGATATGATGAAGGCGTACTGTTGCACAGCTGTGAAGAAAGAATAAAAGAATGATAGCGATATTGTATACAACAGAACTAGCACGAAAGCCCATAGCAGTACGCAATGATTTAGCGATAAATAGTCAATAGACCAGTTTGTACGTATGTACCTATCGATATGCGGCAGTAGTACGTCCCATTGGGCAGAGTGTCAGTCAGTAACACAAATGTCTGGGGACCTGCGTGTTGTAGCTCATTCCAAACAGCAACTTGCTGTCCTACGGAGTTTATAAGCTCAATACGCACGATACCTGTGTGAGGTATTGTGTAGTGTAGATGCGTTTGGTACTGAGCAGGGTTAGGAGCAATGCTAATCTGTTGTTGTGTGGTAGGAAGAGAGGTGTGCTGGGAAACAGAGGTAGCAAGGCGTGAGAATGGCACCATTGCTGGGTCGCCGAGCAGTGCTACACGACGGAAGAAATTATCTTGCGTTGGTAAGCCTCCTTCATACGAGCGGTTCTTCGCGTTGAGCATTGCAGTGCCTATATCGGTGCGGTTGGTGAAAAGCTCTTGATAAAACAGTCGGATGAACCAATTATTTTCTGGGTAACTCGAAAAACCCGATGAGGCAAGAGTCATAACAGCGCCGCCGTTGTCCAGCAGCATGAGTGCCTCGACAATAGACGGGACTCGAGGAATATCGTAGTTCTGACTGCATCCAATCGTAATCATCATAAAAGGCTTACCATTGCGGGCAATGCTGTTTCCTACATCATCTGTGCGGAGAATGCTAAACTTCGACCACTCATCGGGTGCACCATGACCGTAGTACATCACAATTGGCCTGTTGTTCGACATTGCTTGCGTTACTTGCCGCCGTGCGTTAGGTTGGTGCATGATTTTGTAGTAGTGTAGGACGTCCGATGGTAGGGGATAGCGCAGGGTATAGCGCAGAAAATCTGATAGCAGCAAGAATTGATTCTCGAAAATATCGCTATCTTCTGCATCGAGAATCACAGTAGCCCGTGTGCTGAGGTCAAATCCTAGAGTGTTGCCAGATTCTTCAAAAAGGCGTACTTTCCTCAGTACACGTAGGATTTCTTCGGATGTACGACCGGGAATGCGCCCGATGGCGGCTTGTGGTCGTGTGTTAAAGCTTTCACGGTACTTATTGACAACATACCACTCGTCCATAGGAATCGAGTCTTCCCGCGAGAGGAACTGTGGAGCAAGGAGCAGAGGGATAGCAACGCGGATGCGATATGCAGGTAGAAGATTCGTGCTGCCAACAAGCAACACACGAGAAGGAGGGAGCTTCCAAAACTGCAAAGCATAGCTAATGCAATGCCGAATTGCTTCGGCTCGAGCTTGCGGTAGGTGCTTCACAGAGTCTCCAAATGTTTCGTAGATATCCTCAAGCGTTATGATGCGAGTTCGTAATGCCGTGTGTGTGCGTGTTGTCTGAGAACGCCACTGTGCGTGCTCTTCGAGAGCGGGAGCAAATTGTGATGGGGTAATGATGAGATAATCGGCTTGATTGTGATGACTAAGGAGTGTTTCGCCAATAGATTGAGTCTGACCTTGTGCACAAAGGTGTGGCGGTTGCAGAGTCCAAGTAGCAATGAAAGTGGTAATAGCAATGATAATGACAGACGGAATAGTACAGTACAGTGTAAAGCGTTGGAAAAGTACACGTATAACCATAAGCATACACGTTGAAGCGTACAACAGCAAATTATCATCTCTACAAGAGGGACATGCAGTGTCCTAAACAAGCTACAAAACAATAAAGGTACGAAAAATTCTCTGGTTTTCCTATAAAAAATAGGCTGTGCCGTGAGCTGCTATAGACTACAGTGGCCTGCAAACGTGAACTATGCTCTCCTCAAATCGCTGAGGAATAGTTGCGGCAACGGCATGTGCTTCTGTGTCAGTTCTGAATAAGCCAAATACCGATGAGCCGCTGCCGCTCATGAGTGCAAATAGTGCACCGGATTCGTACAAATACTGCTTAATTCCACCAATGATTGGATATTCTGCAAAAATGACCTCTTCAAAGTCATTCGTAAAGTGTTGCCGAAGCTTGTTGGGTGATGTAAGAGCGTCTTGCAGGAGAGCGGTATAGTCTGTTGGAGTTCTGCGCTCTTCTTCTTGTGAACCACGCTTGAGAGCAGCGTATGCCCATGCTGTTGTGATACGGATGTTTGGTGTAACAACTACAACATAGTATGGGAGCTTTAGAGCAAGGGGCTGCAGAACTTCGCCACGCCCAGAGGCAAAGGCACAATCCATGTGCTCTAGAAAGAATGGTACATCGCTGCCGATGCTTGTAGCGACCTCGCGGTAATCGGTGTGGGTTAGCGTGTTGTTCTCCCATAGTGATGGGAGCGAACGTAGTACGGCACCAGCATTTGAGCTTCCACCTCCTAGTCCTCCGCCGTACGGGATCTGCTTGCGCAGGGTGATAGAAATCGATGGTACGTGTACGATACCGCGTGCAAAGGCGGCACGCTGTGCCTGATAAACAGCCTTGTAGGCAAGATTTTCTGTGTCTGCAATTCCTAAGTCTGGCGTACAGTCTATGTGAATTTGGTTGAATGTGGTGTTAGAACTCACAAGAATCGTGTCAGCAAGGGATATACGAACAAAGACTGTATTGATTTCGTGGAAGTTGTCTGGTCGTTTGTACAAAACCTCTAGCCCTAAGTTAATTTTTGCGTGCGAGAGTGTTGCGACAGCATGCATAGAAATAACGTGATAGTCCTAAAAATTGTGTGCAGGGGAAGAACAGAAAATCTGTTATTTTCGCTTTATCTACCATTCATTGCGTTGCTTCCTGCATGCGTAGGTACAGTATCAAAAGCCAAAGCAAGCATATAGGCAACGCACTAGATACAATACAAAATGCAAAAAATCTCTGTATTTTGCTACTGCTAATGCAACAGCGCTCATCATACGATCATATCACGTATCGTCACGAGCTTTTGCGTAAAGGTATTCATCTTTCCTCGCTGTCCATTCCTATCATCTACGCTTTTATTGCTCGCGAGCTAGCATTGTGGATTCTTGCATGTATATTTACCCCTGTCTTCATTGTGGATGTTGCACGGCGATGGGTACCACCGCTCGAGAGACTTGTCAGAAAACTCTTTGGTTCGATGATGAGACCACATGAACTTGATAAGCAACGGCTACTGCTCAACGGAGCAACATATGTGCTAATGTCGGCTATTATGTGCATTATGCTCTTCCCGAAGATTATTGCTATCACAGCGTTTGCGGTGCTGATTGTTTCAGACATTGCTTCGGCGCTTATTGGACGTAAATTTGGCAAAACGCAATTTTTTGATAAAAGTCTCGAAGGAACGAGTGCTTTTTGGATTTCTTCGTGGCTCGTTGTGATTGTCGTGTGGTTGCTAACACAGGCTCCATGGCAATATGCTGTACTTGCTGCTTGTGCAACGTTTATTGGGGGAATTGTTGAGGCAGCCTCTATTCGCCTCAGAATGGACGACAATTTTTCCATACCTCTGAGTATTGGGTGTGTGCTTTGGATGCTTATTGCGCTGCTTGACCGAACAATACAAGCGCAGATTATGAGCTTACTTGTCTGAAAACATACAGCATTCTCGTTCTACGATGCAAGCAGTTATGATATTGTCTCTCCGTCAACTATGGCACAGCATACTATGGTGTATGCTATGCACTATGGTGTATGGTGCTCCACAACGTGCTGTAGGACAGGGGCTTCAGGACAAGTCGAGTTATTGGCTAGGAGCAGGGATAGATGTCTTTAGGGCACTGACACTATCGAACAAAGAGATCATGACAGTAGCTGCGCAGTATGCAGCCCATATGGATGCTCAGCATACAATCGCTCCGTGGAATAACCCCTATGCAATACGCCTGACAAAGCTGACAGAGCGGCATACATTCGAAGATGGTTTGCGTTTGAATTATCGTGTGTATCTCTCACCGAATATCAATGCTTTTGCCTTAGCTGATGGGTCAATACGTGTATATTCGGGGCTTATGGACGTTATGACGGATGAAGAAATCCTTGCTGTAATTGGGCATGAAATTGGACATGTGAGAAATAATGACCATAAAGATAAGCTTCGTACTGCACTTCTAACATCGGCTGCCCGAAAAGCTGCTGCTACGTCGGATGGTATGGTAG
>JANWZB010000165.1 GCA_025055035.1 Candidatus Kapaibacterium sp. | reverse complement strand
TAACCGCTGGAATACTTGAAGCCAAAGCACTTATCGCTACGCTGATTCCAATAACAAGCGCGTAATGGTGCCATGCAAACTCAATCGGGACAGCAGAAAGAAAATATATGCTGTCGTGCAAACGAACCACACGGTATTCTGCTTGTATGAAACATAGCAAAAAAGCTATACTGCACCCAATAATACTGGCTCCTGTGCTTAGGAGAACACCCTGAAAAAGGAAGATACGAGCAATAGCTTGCCGCTGCATACCAATAGCACGCAGTACGCCAATAGAAGACATTTTCTGAACAACTGTCATAAAGAGTGTTGTAACAACATTGCATACAGCAACGACAGTAATCAGACCGATAACAAGCGGCACAGGCTGCTTTTGTAGGTCAATCCATGCAAAAATATCATTGTATTTTTCGTAGAGGGTTTGCAGAAAGAAGGGATAGCCAAGAAGCTTCTCAAGCTCGGTACTGCTTATATGTACTTGGGATATATCGCGGACAAGTATATCAAATCCGCTTGCTGTATGTTTGGGGATGCCGAAAATTGTCGCTGCACGCTCAAACGGTATGTACACATAGAGCTCGTCCAGTGAACTCATGCCTGTTTCGTATAGGCCAATAATGCGGCACTGCTCAATAACAGCTTGATGAGAAGCATCTGATACTGATAGCAGAGAGGAATACTTGTTATTCGTTGCGACTGACGGTGCTGTAGCATGCCGAGAGGAATACAATACCAGTTTTTGACCACACGTTAATCCAAGCTTGTGGGCAAGCTTAGTACCAATAATTACCTCTGAAGCTTGAGGCGATGAAAACGCACCTTTCCCTTGCTGAATGGTTGATGTGATATTTCCTACATCGTGTTCCGGAGTGATACCGCGAATAATAACACCATCTACGAATGTTGGAGACCGTGCTAAGCCTTCTACTTCGATATAAGCCGAAACAGCGCGAATATTCGGGTGCGAGCGAATGCGTTGTACGATGCTGTCTGTATTCTCAAGGAGTATGTTGTGAAATCCACGAGCCTCGATGTGAGCAGTGAAGCGGACAGTACTTGCTGTCAATTCACGCTCAAATCCTCCAAGAATTGCAAGTGCGAGAATAAGTGCCATACTGCCTATGGCAACACTTGCAAATGCCACGAACGAGGCGAAAGTAAGAAGATTTCCTTGAGACGATGAAGATCGGAGGTATCTGTACGCAATAAATACGGCGAGGCGCATAATGATCACAGTCCTTAGGATAAAGCAGCAAACATTTGTGCGACTTTATGCCCATCGATACCAAACTTCGCTGCTGGAATAGCCATAAACAATCCTTCAGCTTCTGCGAAGATAGCATCTACTCCCTGAAGTTGCCCACTCATTGTGGAATGCATAGTCATTCGCAATCCGTCGATAGTTATTTGTGTTTCTATGAGAACAGTACTGCCAAGAGGAAGCATTTGCTTGTATGTTGTATTAAGGCGTATCGCTAGTACGCCGTGTCCTTGCGCCCACGCGCTGAATATCATCGCTTCAGAAAACGCAGCAGCAATACTACCACTATGAGCTAAACCGGGCGGGCCTTCAGTATCAGCGCCGAAGTGGACACGCATAACCAATCCCCCTGTATCTACCCGCTTAAAGAATTCAGTAGAAAGACGTGACGGAGCATCGCCAGCAACGAATGAGCGCCTATCGCCAAGCGCTTTGACCATATTGACAGTAATAACAAGCGACTCATCAATCATGTTCGTAGGACATACTATTGAAGTTTGGGAGCTAGGTGATTGAAATACGCTTCTCAACTTACATCTTTGCAAGCTTTTCTGCAAACAATCTTTGCTTCAGTGTATTGTGCTTGCAGGCATTGTGTCTGTATCATACCATCATACAATGCGTCCTATTCGAAGGTGCAACGTCCATTGTACGAGCATCCTTGGTTGAGTCCACACTGTGCGTAGTGCATGCTCTATTGTAGGTAGAGGACTATGTCCATGTTCCCGCTGATATGCAGCAATAGCCGACCATGAGCTGTAGTAGCCGAGCATCTCCTCAAGAGTCCATAATGCGCTCATAGAAAACGCTGGTGCTGAAAGCTCAGGAAACGGAAATGGAATTGTTGTGTAGTGCTCGTCAATCCAACGCCGTTCAGGTGGAAAATACGGTCGAAGCCAACGATATATCGCAGAGATGACAGCGTCAACGTCTGGTGTTACTGTGCTTTGAGCATATGCCCAGACGGCAAGTATCCCACCTGAGCGAACAACACGGCGGACTTCTTGGTAGAACTTCTCAAGATTGAACCAGTGTAGTGCTTGTGCTACGGTACAAACGTCAATAGAAGCTGTGGCTAAGCCCGACGATTCAGCTTGTGCAAGGCGATACTCTATATTAGGATGCTGGATGGCAACAGCAAGCTGTTCAGGGCTTGCATCTGTTGCAATTACTCGATGGAAATGCCGTGCTAGTCCTAGTGCTGCTTGACCATTTCCCGTACCACAATCCCATGCGCACGATGGTTCACGTACTTGCGATGCTAAAAATGCAAAGAGTGCATCAGGATAACCTGGGCGGTATTGTACATACTTGTGTGCAAGCGCTGAAAAGTGGTTAGGGAAACACATACGTGGGACACAGATCGAGGCAGTCATAGCCGTTCTCGCAATACAAAGTATGTTTTCATTCTACCCTTTCCTTTAATCTCGATAAGTCCACGCTCTTCAAATTCGAAGCGGTCTTTGAGAGCATAGTACACCTGTTCGCTGCAATGGATACGATTAGCTTCGCCGCTTGCTTCCATGCGACTTGCTGTATTGACTGTATCACCCCATAAATCATAGGCGAACTTACGCATACCAATAACCCCAGCAACAACAGCACCTGTATGCACACCAATACGAATACTAATCTGTTCGTCGAGCTCAGCGGTTAAGTCTTGTATGTGTTGAATAGCTGCAAGGCTCATACGTACAACAGCAGCAGTGTGATCTTCCAGTGGCACAGGAACACCACCAACTGCCATGTACGCATCGCCAATGGTTTTAATTTTCTCTAGCCCGTACTGTTCGGCAAGGCGGTCGAACATCGTGAAAATCATACTAAGGTTTTCGACGAGATGCTCAGGTGGAATTTGGGCAGAGAGCTTAGTGAATCCAACAATATCGGCAAACATCACAGTAGCACTGTCGAACTTATCAGCAATAATTTTCTCACCACTT
The DNA here is from genome assembly GCA_025055035.1 of Candidatus Kapaibacterium sp. GTDB lineage: Bacteria > Bacteroidota > Ignavibacteria > Kapaibacteriales > UBA4661 > PH2015. The sequence continues at coordinate 1,512 of JANWZB010000165.1, read as the reverse complement.
TTCAGGCGCTCTGCAATCTGTGGGGGTAGAATGTTTAGTAAGAGTAAGTCGGATTTCTGTCGTTCTTCCTCAATAAGTTGATTCTTGTGATACAGTTCAGTGTTGCTGATTTCAATCTCGCGTGCTTGCTCATCAAGAATTTTCACTTGCCGCTGTATCTCAGCTGTGCGTTCATCGACAAGGCGTGCAAGCTCTCGCTCGCGCTCTCGTGCTCGCTGCAGCCGCCATTGAAAAAGCCCAAACACGGCAAGAACTAATGCAATACCACACAGTGTCAGAAACCACCATGTTTGATAGATACGAGGTTGTAGCTCAATCCGAATCTCTGCGCCAATCTCGTTCCATACACCATCATTGTTACAGGCTTGTACATGAAATACATACAGGCGTGGGGCAAGATTTGTATAATATGCTTCGCGTCGATTCCCCGCATCAATCCAATCTTCATCGAAGCCTTCAAGCCGATATCGAAACTGCACATTGTTTGGAAAGAGAAGGCTTAGCCCTGTATAACGGATAGTAATACGTTCTGTGCCAGCACGTAATTGCAAGGTATTCCCACTATCAGGCATAGCAACAGGTTTGTCGTTTGCTAGTACTTCTTCGATATGAACCGGTGGGGGGATGGTGTTGCGTTGCAGAGCTGTTGGGGCAAAGCGTACAACCCCCTTCATCGTAGGAAACCACAGAAAACCCTTGCTGTCCAGACATGAGGAGGGCTGATTATTTCCGTTGCATTCGGCACTACGCATGCCGTCGCTTTTCCCATATGCCACAACATCAATCGTACTGCGTTTCCCAGCAAGAAAATCGCGTATATACTGCTGGCTAATGCAGTAAATTCCACTCAGTGCTGCAAGCCAATAGTTTCCGTACTGGTCTTGAATCATGCTTCGTGTTGCGTCTTCGGGTAGACCGTTACGTGCCGAGAGAATTTTGATGGACTTGTGCAATACCACTTCGGCAGAAGGATTGGAAGCAATGTATTGTTGAAGGACGCTATCGGATTCATGGAGAAGTGCAATGCCAAATTGCGTACCTATCCACAGTGTTCCAGAAGCATCACGAGCAATATAGAGGACTGCATTGCTCGGTAAGCCATGCTTCTGCCGAAGAGTAGTGATACGAGCATTCGTATCGATGATGTTGATGCCACCATCGCGTGTAGCTATCCAAAGGCGATGATAACGGTCTTGCACGATGCCAAAGATATAATCGCTGCTCAAACCATTCTTAGTGGAATACAGGGGCACGAGGTAAGGAGTACCCTTTCTTGTGTACTCAATACGTAAGATACCTCCTCCAAATGAACCTACCCAGACGCGACCGTCATGTGCACGATACAACGCTCGAATAGTGTTTTGCGCAAGGTCTTCCGTTTGCGATAGGCGCGAAAATGTGCTGTTGTTATAGCGCAAGAGCCCCAATCCCGCAGTGCCAAACCATATGTTGGCATAATCGTCTTCGCAAATAGCGCGTACAAATGCACCTTGTGGTATACCTTTGGTATTC
>JANWZB010000164.1 GCA_025055035.1 Candidatus Kapaibacterium sp. | reverse complement strand
TGGACAACAGGAATTGCTCTTAGCGTGTCGGTGCTATTTTTAGTTGGTGCTATAGTGAGTGATGTACAGCATAGCCTGTATGCAATTGCCGCTTTGGCAATGAGCTATCCAGCATACAAGCTCTCTAAACGCTTGCTACCAGCAGATGTAAATCCTCGGGGGGAAGTACATTCACCTGAAAGATTTAATACAGAAACAGGTATGCTACAAACCTAGCAGAACAAGGCACAATAATTGCTGTAATTGCTGCCTAATGGTAGATGTACAGGCACGCGCTATGGGCACGCTACGCTTTTGATTTCAACACAGTCTCCAAAACATATTTATTAACGATGTTTATGTTCGGCATACAACATATTAAATTCGATGCAATGACGTACGTCCTTCATTATAGAAATGGAGTCATCAAGCGAGAGGGTCGTGGTCTATCATTTTTCTATTTTGCACCCAGCAGCTCAATTGTTGCAATACCTATGGGAAGCAATGACTTGCCTTTTATCTTTCATGAATCAACATCTGATTATCAGACAGTCATCATTCAAGGGCAAATCAGCTACAAGGTTTCACATCCAAAAATGCTTGCAGATATATTGGATTTTACAGTTGATGACAAGGGACAGTACAAAAAAAACGACAGTGAAAAGCTTCATCAAAGAATTATCAATGAAGCACAGACCGCAATAGCATCATTTATTCACGAGATAAAATTGAAAGATGCCATTCGTTCTGCAAAGGCTGTTGAGGAGCGGATAGTGCAAGGTCTTCAAGCCTCGCAAGCTATCAGTATGCTGGGAATTGAGATACTAGGAGTTAATGTACTTGCAATTCAAGCAACACCGGAGATGGCAAGAGCTCTAGAAACTGAGACAAGAGAGAAGCTGCAACAAGAAGCGGATCAGGCTATCTATGAACGCAGAAACTTTGCTGTAGAACAAGAGCGCATGATTAGAGAGTCAGAGCTGAATACAGAGATAGCCGTTGAAGAAAAGCAGAAACAAATTGCGGAAAAGAAGATGGAAGCTGAGTTTCTCAGAGCAGAAAATGAACGCAAATTGCGAGAAATGAAAGTAGCAGCAGATATAGCTGTTGAACATCAAAGGAAACAGCTCATCGAACTCAAAACAGCAAATGACAGAAAAGAGGCAGAAACAAAGGGGTATATTATTGAGACTATGCTCAAACCTTACAAAGAGCTTGACTGGAAGGTTCTTACAGCGTTGGGAAATGCTGACCCCAGAGCAAATATTGCGTTCGCATTCAGACACCTTGCTGAAAATGCAGATAAAATTGGTACTCTAAATATTAGTCCGGAGCTTTTAGAGTCAATCCTGAGCTATAAGCATGATGTGCGGAAATGAAGATTGAGTATGCTATAGTCGTGAAAAGTAAAACGCGGCTTGAGATGCTCGTTGAGCGATTCAATACCAAGTCGCAAGCCCGATTTTACATCGAACGGCAAGGTGGAAAATTTGAGGACTATGAGCATGAGCATGAAACATTCCATCATGCACTTACTTTGCTGCAAACGCAACTCTCTAGGCTAATAAAAAACAAAGTGGTAGAAAAAACCTATTTGCCATCATTTCTGTTTTCTGAACGCCATGTTATCGTTGTTATTGGACAAGATGGTCTTGTGGCAAATACCGCCAAGTACTCGCGGAGTCGTCCTATAGTTGCTGTCAATCCCGATAAAAGTAGGTACGATGGTGTTCTTCTGCCATTTGATATATCGAATGTTCTTGAAGGTGTGGAGGATGTGATGCGAGGGCAGTATAGCGCTAGAACAGTTCGATTTGCAGAAGCGCGACTGAATGATGGTCAGAAGCTGTTGGCATTCAATGATTTGTTTATTGGTGCGGCATCGCACATTTCTGCCCGATACATTATCTCATTTGATGGTGCGACAGAAGAACATTCATCGAGTGGGTTAATCATTTCTACTCGTGCAGGTTCAACAGGCTGGTTCAGTTCAGTGTTGAATATGGCGTATGGGGTAACGAGTCTTTTCGAGCATGGAATACAACGCAAAGTGCTAACACTGGGCGACAACGAGCTTGTGTTTGTGGTTCGTGAGCCATTCCAGAGCGTTAGAACGCAGATAGGAATAACAGTCGGTATCATTACTGAGTATAATCATCTAACAGTTGAGTCTCTGATGCCGGCGCATGGCGTTATCTTTAGTGATGGCATTGAGGCAGATTTTTTGAAGTTTAATAGTGGGGCTATTGCTAAAATTGGCTTGGCTGAGGAAACAGCAACGCTTGTTGTCCCATAATGATGTTATGTTGTGTCGTGATACGTCAAAGTCCCAAGTATGCTGCAGCTTTCTTTTCGCCTTCGCTTGACACTGTGGTATACAGCACTAGTTGCGTTACCGCTAGCGGGTGTAATCGTTTTTGCCTATACTACCGTGCAGCGCGAGCTCAATGGTAATTTGGATTCATCACTTCAACGCGTTGCTGAGTCCTTAGACTTCATTATTCGCAAGAAACAAAGCGAAACACGTCAGCCGCTGTTGCCTTCGCAGTCTGAGCGCCCACGCCGTGATAAAGAAACAAATAAAATTGACTACTTTGAATTTTTTCGTGCTGCAGAACGTCGTCGGTTTGTTGGTCCAGTGCTTCCACGCAAGGATACTGCTCAGCAAAGCGAAGAGAAAGCTGATATTGTCTGGTCTGCTGTATATGAACACATTTTGCTGAACCCGAAGAATTATCTTATTCAGGTTGCCGACTCTCTCGGAAGGATTGTATGGCGCTCGGATAATCTTGTAAAGAACAAACAACAACTCCCTCTACCTTCAGCTGGTATGCTCGAAGGAGATACATTTCCTTTTCGCTATACTATTCCAACGTTTCCATTAGGCAAACAGCTGCTCCGCATGTTTGTGTTGCACACAGGAACAGTGCAAGTATCAGTAGGCTATCCAGTTGAGGAGCTAGAAACAACGCTGAATGATTTGTTCTTCTCACTTGTGTTAGCATTGCCTTGTGTATTGCTTTTGGCGCTAATAATCGGGTGGCTGCTCGCAAAGTATTTCGTACAACCAGTTGAAGAAATTACTCGGCTTGCTGATGAAATTACTGAGCATAATCTAAGTCAGCGTCTTCCTATACGTCGCGTTAATGATGAAATTACCCGTTTGACGCACACGTTGAATGCTATGATAGAGCGCTTGGAGCGTTCATTTGCGCAGATTAGGCAATTTACAGGAGATGCTTCTCATGAGCTTCGTACGCCCCTTGCAATTCTTATGGGAGAACTTGAAATGGCATTGCATGCGGATAAGTCGCCTCGTGAATATCAGGAGACGATTGCCAGTGCGTTGGAAGAGGTAAGCCGTTTGTCGCAGGTAGTAAAAAATCTCCTCGAGCTTTCGCGTGCTGATGCAGGACAAGCAACTCTAGACCTGGAAGAACTAAGTCTTTCAGCTCTTATGGAGAATCTTGTAGAGGATGCTATGATTCTTGCAGAGGAAAAAAACATTACCGTTAGTGCAAATGTAGAGTCTGCTGTGATAATTCATGGCGATAGAGTGCGCTTACATCAGGCGTTGCTGAACGTAATTGACAATGCAATCAAATACACTGATAGTGGGGGCAGGATTACCGTAGGACTACGTACGCAAGGTAATGAAGTGCTAGTTTCTGTGAGTGATAGTGGCTGTGGTATTCCTTCTGAAGACATACCTCATATTTTTGACCGATTTTATCGTGTTGATAAATCGCGCTCGAGCGTCAATGGTCATGGGCTGGGATTATCGATTGTAAAATGGGTTATAGAAGCACACAAAGGCAGGATAAAAGTTACAAGCACTCTGGGTAAGGGGACTATCTTTTTGATATGGTTGCCGTGCGTATCTACCGAACAACGTCTGCTTACGAAAGGCTACATACAACGCGCTGTGTTGTAGAACACTCTGTTACACTGACTATGCTTGTGTTTGACCCTATCTGTGCATTAGCAACGCCCCCTGGAGCTGCAGGACTTGCTGTTATTCGCTTGTCTGGTGCAGGAGCGTTGGCGATTGCAGACAAGTGCTTTCGAGGGAAAATACCGCTTTCTCAAGCGAAGACACATACAATTCTCTACGGTGTCTTTGAACGTGAACAGGGACATGAACGCGTCTGTATTGACCAAGTGACGGCATCTGTGTATCGAGCACCTCATTCCTATACGGGAGAAGATGTTGTAGAATTTGGATGCCATGGAGGCGTTATTGTTTCTGCCGACATTATAGAAGGGCTGATTGCAGCTGGAGCTCGCCATGCCGAGCCCGGAGAGTTTACAAAACGAGCATTTTTAAATGGTAAGATGGATTTGACCCAGGTCGAAGCTGTAAGCGATTTGATTCATGCTGTATCGCGTCATGGAAGCCGTGCGGCAGCTCGCCAACTTATGGGTGGGCTAACGCGACAGCTCGAAAAACTCCGCGAGGATTTGATTGAAATTTGTGGACTGCTAGAACTAGAACTTGACTTTAGTGAGGAGGATATAGAGTTTGTTGACAGAAGTACTCTTGTGAATCGCCTTGAGAGAGCAAGAGCGTTATGCTCAGATCTAGCACAATCCGCTTACGCATCCGAGATTATACGGTCCGGCTATAACGTTGGGATTATTGGGTATCCGAATGCTGGTAAATCATCGTTGTTGAATGCATTACTAGGACGAAAGCGTGCAATTGTTAGTGATATGCCCGGAACAACAAGAGACTATATTGATGAGGTGATACACTTACAAGGAGTTGCTGTACGATTTATTGACACAGCAGGCTTTCGCAGCAGTAGTGATATGGTAGAAGTTGAAGGAATCGAACTTGCATTGAAACTATTA
>JANWZB010000163.1 GCA_025055035.1 Candidatus Kapaibacterium sp. | reverse complement strand
AAGAATTACCTTGAGCATCCGTGTATACTTGGTCGCTGCGTTGCCCCTCGCTTGCAAACAGGAGTGCTGATATTTTCAGGCTATCGAGACTAGGAAGAACTGACCCTATATTGATACCACCACCTCGACGACCATAGCTTTGGGTCATTTGTCCGTACATACCGTATGCTTCGATGCCTTGCAGATCTTCAGCGGTTTTCGTAATGATGTTGATAACAGCAAGCTCGGCAAATCCTCCATAGAGAGCCGAACCGGGTCCGCGAATAATTTCAACACGCTTGATCTGTTGTACAGAAAAATGGTTGCCGAGAATAAGAATCCCGTAAGTATTGTCGTTCAGTTCTTGTCCATCGAGTAAGAACAATACTTTACCTTCGTATCCCCAGTTCCCACGAATACCGACACCGACTGCTCCCTGGACATCAACGCCGAACTCGAATCCGGGAACAAGCCGCAGAATATCAATCATGTCGCGTGCTCCCGATTTTCTGATTTCTTCTTGTGTAATGAGCGTAACAATTCCTGGAGATTCTCGTGCTGTTAGCCCGCGTGTTTTCGAACTGGAAGCGACGCCAATTTCGACATTGAGGAGTTCTTCCAGCGAAAGCTCTTCAAGCGCTTGAGAAGAAGATGCGTCTTGTTTGATTTGAGCAAGCATAGCTGGGCACACCAGTAGGAGGATGGTAGAAAGCAGCACAATGACACGTGAGTACAAAAAAGTCTGGCACAGGAGCACATAGCGGAAGGTCAGCGTTTGGTTCATAAAATTGAGCAATGACAGTGGGACATGGAAGAAATTTGTAAAGTACCTAAAAATGGTGGTTAGGGTAGTAAAAAGCAAGCAATATTTGCATAGTATGGAGCATGCATGCAGAGTTATAATCATCATACAGCTACATCGTGCAATTTTGTCGGGCAGCAGTATTTTTGTAAGTTTGGCGTTACGCAAAATGTGAATGTCGTACCAAATGAGTCAGTATAGCTTAGAACTATGGCAGAGCAAACAGCAGAACAAGCGACACGCAAGCGTTTGGCAGAAATAGAGCGAGAGCTTCTGGAATTGCGAGAGAAGCGTGATGCACTGCGTGCACGTTGGCAGGTAGAGAAAGAGGCTATCCAGCGCATTCAGGGATTAAAGGCCGCTATTGAGCTATCGAAGAACGACGCTGCTGAATATGAGCGACGCGGTGATTTAGGCAAAGTTGCTGAGATTCGCTATGGAAGGATTGTGCAGCTGGAAAAAGAACTTGCCGAAGCAAACGAAGCGCTGCGAGCTGCACGGCAACATGGAACTCTCTTGAAGGAGGAAGTAAGTGCAGATGATATCGCCGAGACTGTATCTCGGTGGACAGGTATTCCTGTGAGCCGCATGCTAGAGACCGAACGTACAAAGCTACTGAAAATGGAAGAGCGGTTACATGAGCGCGTTATTGGTCAGGAAGAAGCGGTTCGAGCAGTGAGTAATGCTATCCGCCGTGCGCGAGCAGGTCTCCAAGACGCTCATCGTCCGATTGGGTCATTTATTTTTCTTGGTACAACAGGAGTTGGTAAAACAGAGCTTGCTCGTGCACTTGCAGAGTTTTTGTTCGACGATGAGCAAGCAATGATACGCCTCGATATGACGGAATATATGGAGAAACATGCTGTCTCGCGTATGATTGGTGCACCACCCGGATACGTTGGATACGATGAAGGCGGGCAACTTACAGAAGCGGTACGTGTTCATCCCTATTCTGTGGTGCTATTCGATGAAATTGAAAAGGCACACCCAGACGTCTTTAACATTTTGCTACAGGTTCTTGATGAAGGGAGGTTAACTGATAGCAAAGGTCGGGAAGTAAACTTCCGCAATACCATCATTATTATGACGTCGAATATCGGCACAGAAATTATCCAAGAATCGCTACAAGACATTGACGACCGCAAAGGCAGCGCATTCTTTGAGGAGATGATGGAGCGTGTGAAGGAAAAAGTCATTGCACTTCTCAAAACACGTGTTCGCCCGGAATTCTTTAACCGTATTGATGATGTGATTTTGTTCCGACCGCTCTCGCGGAGCGATGTCCGACGCATTGCTCAAGTGCAAATCAAGCGCTTAGAAGAAACAATGAAAAACACGGAGTTATCGTTGCTTGTAACGGATGAAGCATTGGAATGGCTTGCTGTGCACGGGTACGACATAAATTATGGTGCGCGTCCGCTGAAGCGCCTTATTCAACGCAGTATTGCAGACCCCCTTGCTATCAAGGTATTGTCTGGAGACATTGTTTCAGGTGATACGGTGCGTGTGGATATGGGTATAGACGGTACGCTGCAAATAACCAAAGCCTAAAGTATTAGGCTCGCTTTTCAAGTATCAACATCTCAGTCAGAGCGTTACAATTCTACGAAGAGTTTCACCTTATCGAAGAGACACCATATTATGGCACAACAACAAAGACGTCGTCGGAGTGTAATTGCGATGCCTGTTGGCCTAGCCGTATTCCTGGCTAGTCTTGTATGTGGTACAGTGGGAGGTTCACTGTGGCTCATTTTTCGGGATACCTCTCCGCATGTTTTGTACAAAGGCTACCCTGTGAATGAACAAGGTTGGCAGCCGACATGGAGCAAAGAAAACGATACATGCGGAAATTATGCAAGCGGAGTACCATTGCAATCATTTGCTATGGCACTAGATAATCTACCAGATTCCGTGGGTATTCGCTATGCAGGCTACGTAGCAAACATTGGTTGGAAAGAAGCATCACAAGGAAAAGAGATTCTCTCAAGTGAAATTGCTCAGCAAACACAAGGGCTAGAAGCTATAAAAGCAACGCTAGTCAATGCACCGCCCGGAATGAGCGTAGAATATCGTGCGCATTTCCCGAAGTCTGGCTGGACAGAATGGATAGGCGACGGGATTTTTGTTGGTGTGCCCGGAGGCGGTGAGTATCTGGACGGCATACAAGCACGCTTAGTTGTAGACACTATAGCAACAGGGATAGCCAGCGCGAAGGATGGAACACATGTCGATATCTCAGAAATTTTTTTCAAAGTCGGTAGTGATGAGTTCAACTTTAGTCTTCCCGAAACGTCCCGCAATCTAGCACGATTGTACCGATTTGTTCAGACATCATGTGATGATATGCGAATAATTATCGAAGGACATTCATCGTCCGAAGGGGATTCTACGCTAAACCAGCGCCTATCCGAGCTTCGAGCCATGAAGGTGCGCGATTGGCTTGTAAGCAAGGGAGTGAATTCTGCTAAGATTATAGCAACGCAGGGCTTTGGTGCTACAAAGCCGAAAGTACCTGAGCCAAGCGATGGAAGCATTGCGGCAAGTGAGCTAGAGAAAATTCGCCGACAAAATCGTCGCATTAGTATCGCAGTTCAGCGTGGCTGTCCTTAGTGTTTCAGAGAACATTACATCGAAGTATACAATACCGTATAGTGCGCTTCGTCTTTCAAGAGACTCGTTGCAGATCGTGTGTATTGAAATTCTGTACTTGCTATGACTGTAACAATTGACCCACATGCAGGTTTTTGTTGGGGCGTTGTGCGTACCGTGCAAATTGCTGAGCACTATCTCGCGCAATATGATAATGTCTCTGTGCTTGGGCACATTATTCACAACCCAAAAGAAATTGAGCGTCTCGAAGCAAAAGGGCTTAGGACAATCCACGTGAGTGATTTTGAGCGCCTTGCTGAAGAAGCAAAGAAAACAGGAACAACGCCGCGTGTGCTTATCCGTGCTCATGGCGAGCCTCCTGAAACATACCGCAAAGCGTTCGAGCTTGGTATAGAGCTTATTGATGCAACATGCCCAGTTGTAACAAAGCTGCAGGAGCGCGTACGAAAGTTTTACGACCAAGGATATCAGATTGTCATTTTTGGCAAAAAAGACCATGCCGAGGTCATTGGGGTACGGGGAGTGTGCAACGATGAATGTATTGTTGTGAAAACAGTGCAGGAAGCCCTTGAGAAGGTTGACGTTCGAAAAAAAACAGTGCTGTTTTCTCAAACAACGATGGACAGACCAACCTTCTACGCTTTACGCGATGCCCTACAAACTCGGATACAAGAGTTTGTTGTGGACACAATGCAGAATATCGCTATAGAGTTTCATGCTAAGGATACTATTTGCGGTCAAGTTTCAGGGCGTGAAGATAAGCTTGCTGCATTTGCTGCATCGCAGGATATTGTACTGTTTATAGCAGGTCGTGAATCCTCAAACGGCAAGGTGCTGTTTAGTGTAGCACAGGCTGCTAATCCACGAACGTACTTTCTTGAAGACATATGCGAATTGCGTGATGAATGGTTTGACCATGTCAAGAAAGTCGGAATTAGTGGTGCAACAAGCACTCCACACTGGCTTATGGAACGCCTCAAGCAAGCAGTAGAAGAGCGCTATGTTGTACAGTCAGAATAGTTGCATTGCATAATCGATAAGCCTCCATCCACACCTATGGCTCTTGCAGTTGGCACAAAAGCCCCTAACTTCACACTACCATCGACGTCGGGCAAAGACTTCATCCTGTATCAGGAATTCAAGAATACTGTGGGAATAATGTATTTCTATCCCAAAGACTTTACGCCTGCATGCACGGCAGAAGCTTGTGCGTTCCGTGATGCTTTCGACATGCTCTCCGAGCTGAAAATCCATGTGCCTGTTGTTGGAATCAGTGCCGATGATCTTGAAACTCATCAGCGCTTCCGCAAGGCGCATAATATTTCCTTTCATTTGCTGAGCGATGCAGACAAAAACGTTGCCCGAATGTATGATGTTGTTGCTCCTATCGTTGGTTTTATTCAGCGCGTAACGTTCCTGATAGACAGAACAATGACTATTGCTGCAGTACATCAAAACCTTTTTGATGCTCGCAGCCATATTGAGAAAATGATACAACACCTTCGCGTACACACAC
>JANWZB010000162.1:2251-4910 GCA_025055035.1 Candidatus Kapaibacterium sp. | reverse complement strand
ATTAAGCATGATGCGGTGCTCTGTACGGCTCGAAAATATACAGTAGTCGCCATACACTGCAAGTGGTGCTCCCTCGCCGCCAGCAGCAATGTGTTTTTGTCGAAAATCGCTGAGAGTAAGAATGCCTGTTGTCACAGCAATGTGGTCGCCATCTCCAATCTGGAGCGTAGCATTCGGGAATCCACCGTCGGGGAAGTTATAGTGCTTATGTAAGGACTGTGGAGCATGCATAACAGTTTGCCCATGCGAAGCAATGCAGTCTATGTCGTGAGGGGCAATTCCCCATGCCCGAAGACTTGCCAAAATCATAGTTCCATGAAGTCGCCCAAGCCATGCATGCAGAAGTGTTAGAAATTGGAAATCAACATACTCTTTAGCAAACACAGTGCGGATTGCCTGTTTGATGTCTTCGGAATATGGCACGGTAGTAAACTGCTCTACGGCAACGTTTGTATCCCCTCCAGAGCCAGCAATGCGGCATACCGCAATATCAAGCCCATCGAGCGATGTTCCACTCATAAGCCCAATAATACGCCGTTCTGGTTTACGGGCAATGGTGAACAGGGCGGTTAGGTTGCTATTCATGTCTGCGTTCATGCTGTGGGCCAGAATCGCTCTTGCAGTGTATCATCGCTGAGTGTGATGAGCATGAGCGTACACGGATTGCACGCGCAAATATAGCGAAGCCCGTACAGATAGCAAAACCTATGTATGCAGGTGTGCGAATGAGAGCTGAGCACTAGCGTGTGTGCCGATGCGGAGGTGAGTGTGTTGCGGTGTATGATACCGGGGGGGTATGACGTAAATTTGTGCGGTTTTGCTGAGGAGTAGTAGAGTGGTCGTAGCGTGTTGCTAAGCCAACAAGCTTTTCCAACGCGCGTACTTCTTGTACAGTAAGATGTCGATATTCTCCACGTGCTAAGCCTTGTATAGAAATACCTGCGTAAGCTCGCCGTTCAAGCTTCTCTACTGTGTAACCCAAATGTTCGAAAATACGTCGTACCTCGCGATTTTTACCTTCGGCAAGCTCCAATATAACAGAGTGCGGCTTGTTCGGATGTATCATAATATTGCATTCGCCTGTTGTGTAGTGCTCACCCTGCTCGTTAATAATGTCTATACCTCGTGCAATACGCTGAGCGTCGGCTTGCGCAAGGCGTTTATCAAGCTGTGCGATGTACACTCGCGATATGCCATAGCGAGGGTGCATGAGGCGATGTGCCATTTCCCCATCGTTTGTGAGCAGTAAAGCACCTGTTGTATTGCGGTCAAGTCGCCCAACAGGATAGACACGAGAACGTAGCGGTGGCAGTAGATCCATAACAGTCTTCCGACCTTTTTCGTCATGTGTTGTGGTAATATAGCCTTTGGGCTTGTTAAGAAGAATGTACGTTAGATGCTTTTCCGCGTTAACCGGTTCGCCGCGTACTGTTACAAGGTCGGACAGATGAACTCGCAAGCCGTGTTCTTGCACAACAGCCCCGTTTACCTTTACGACACCTTCTTCAATAAGCTTATCTGCTTGCCGCCGTGAGCAAATACCACTGTTGGCAAGGAATTTATTAAGGCGAATCAAAGAGGAAGTATGCTCGGAAGAAGTGGGAAAAACGTTTGTGGCAGTGCCCCGTGTGGAAGATTGCTGAAAGCCTGACGATGTAGCTGAGCGTTTTGCTTTGTTGTGACGGCGCATGTGTGCTTTGTTCTGTGATGAATGTCGATGTGCCATACAAGCTGAGCAAAGAAGAACTTCAAGAAGCCAGTATAAGGCTTCTGTGCTAAACTACTCTAATAGAATAGGTGCACTTGGAGATTCCAGCGCGTCGAGGTAAAGCGCTCTGTGTCATAGAAACGCCATTCTGGGCGGAGTTCAAGGTATGGAAGAACAAACCACTGTGCACCAATAGTCAAATTATTCGCGAACGTTGTTGTTGTCCTACCGCTCGTGTATGCAAGTTCTGTCCGCCCTTGCTCATAGCGGACATACGGATAAAGCCAAGCAAAGGGACGATACGTGATTTCAAGCGTCCAGTTTCGACTGCGAAAGCCCTCTTGAACATCCGAGATAAGATATTCTCCCATAAGCGACAGTCTATCGGTGAGACCTATGCCAGCAAATGTGTGTAACATCATCAATCCACCATTGCGGAGTACAGATGTGCCAACATACGAGTTGACAAAATGATCGTCGGTGCGCAGCCAAAATTGTATTCGCGCTGTCAGGGTTGGCGATGCGAGGAGTTCACCGAAACTAGACTCAGGCGAGAGATTGCGAATGATAGAATTGAATTCGCCATTGGCATATTCAACATTAATCGCAGAGAGATTGCGCGGTACAAATACTCCTACTGAGAGAGAAAGCCACTGCAGACCATCATATTGCAGTTCTGCGCCCCAGTCTGCATACATTGGCGGTATAAGCGGACGGCTAAATGCGCCAGCAAGCTGACGAATGAGCATAGTATGGTCATCGTAGCGCACGCCAATTGTCGGTTGAAAATGACCTATGCGCAGAAGCGGGAGCGTCAGACCGGGCTGGAGCAGGAGGGAAGCAGACCATGAAGATTGACCTGAGTACGAACCGCGTGCTGACTGCCACAGGGAAGCAGCATCGAAACTACCTTCTACTGTGAGCCATTCTGCTGCATTCGGCTTCAGTGCA
>JANWZB010000162.1:0-2241 GCA_025055035.1 Candidatus Kapaibacterium sp. | reverse complement strand
GTAGATGGCAAGCTGCATAGGAAAGAATCGGCGTTGTGCTGTAGCTGTGGCTGGCGATCGTGTCATTTGTCCACGTACGTCCATACCGAGCGTAAGCTGTCCATCAAGGTACGCATTCGACTCTCCTTCGAGAGCATAAAGCTCCTTAAGAAGAGGTATAGTGCTCGGTTGGAGCATACCAGCGTCTTTTAGTGCATACCAACCCAATTCACTACGAATTCCACCTCCCTGAGCATTGATATGACAGGTTAAACAGCGGTTGCCCGTCATGAGCGAAAATTGCGGCAGTGCCCACACTGGTAATGCTGTACTCCAAAAGTGCATAGTGCAGAACACTAGCCATAGGCTGATAGTTGTGCTAGTATACTTGGTGCATGGCAATATGCGATGTACAATAGACATGTGGTGTGTAGGATGCGGTGGAAGATCAAATATCAAGTGCCTGAAAAATAACGGTAAAGACAGCATCGAGGAGAATAATAACAACAATGCCGCTCACGACAGATGATGTTGTGAAGTGCCCGACACTATCAGCACCACCTTCTACCTGAAAGCCACGCATACAACCGATAAGAGCTATAGCAGCGCCGAACACGATACTTTTCATTAATCCTGAGAATAGATGTGCAAGTGTGAGTGCATACTTGGTTTCATTGAGATAGCCGCTCATACTCAGTTCAAGTGTACTAGTGCCAATGATTAAGCCCCCACATATTCCTGCGAGGAGTGCGAATAGGGCGAGAATGGGTATGACGCATGTTACTGCTGCAACGCGAGGAAGAACCAAAAAGCGCATAGGATGAAACCCCATAGTTATGAGAGCATCAAGCTCTTCAGCAACTTTCATAGTGCCTATTTCTGCTGCAAACGCAGCGCCAGAGCGTCCAGCAACAATGATTGCTGTCATCAGGGGGGCAAGTTCTCGGGCAAGTGCAATAGCAACCATGTCTGCTAAGTAAATCTCCGCACCGAATTGTACAAGCTGCATTGCTCCTTGGTATGCAACAATAACGCCAATCAGGAAACCAACAAGTGAGACAATTGGTACAGCGCTTACCCCAGCTTTGGTAACATGTACAGGAAAGTCAGCCCAGCGAATGCTACGCGGTGCGTAAACAGAACGTACAAGAGTGAGACAAAACTCACCCAAAAACTCAATAAAAAATCGTACATCTGTCCATACTTGCAGTGTTGCATTACCTAGAGCTTCTATAAAGCGATGCCATGATGGCTCTTCAGGACTTGGCTGAGCAGAATGTAAGACTGCTTGTCCTAGTAAAGCAGTGAACTCTCGCATGTCGGTAGTCATATTCTGGACATCAACGGTAATATGGTGTTCCCGACAAAAACGCTGCAATGCTGATAACCACACAACTAAGTACGAGTCGTACTCTTGTATTGCTGCATAGTCTATTGCTAAGTGTTTGTGCTGGGCAGTATCAATCTGAGCGCATAGGTGTGCAAGTGCTTGCTCCAAGACAGCTGACTGTGATAACACAAATTGCGATAGGTGTATTCGGCAGTACGTATATGTGTGAAACTGCTGAATCTCTATGGCCGATGCAATATCGCTTTGAGAGTATAGCGAGCGAGGCATGAGTAAATTGTACTAAAAACAAGCAAACGACTGTAGTAAAGAAAGAACCCTCACCGTGTTCTCCAAAAGGCTTGTAGAGAGGCATGAGTGAGGGAAACTCATAGTGCTTAGAAAACTGCGCCTAAGCGCTACATATGTGTTCAGGCTTGCCAGAAAGCGTGTTATCTTCCCGGAGTAAAAGATACAAGAGTGCGTCGTTGTCCATTAAAAACAAGGTTTCCGAGGAGTGGTATGCTCAGCGATACAGTGTTGAATTGCCGACGAATCAGTGTGCGTGGGGTATTGTTTTCCGAGGGAATGCCAAAGTCAAATTCATTTTGAATTGTTGGGACGTTGAGCATGCCAATCACCGGTAAAGTAACGCGCAAGCCAATTGTTTGGGACTGGCGATGAACGCTGTATGTCGTATTATTAAGCGAAAGAGTAGTCTTGCCCAAGCCTTTGCCGCCAACAGTCGCTGCAATGGCAGCAGTGCCAACGATATCTACTGGCAGGGTAGCGTTGAATGAGCTTGTCATAAAGTCTTGCGAGCTTGGAGCATCTTTTAGGTCGCCCAGTTTAATCCACTTTGGCTCGAAGCCACTGAGTGTCGTGTTTCCACCGCGGAAGATATTCCCACCACCCAAAAATTGACCAATTGCGCC
>JANWZB010000161.1 GCA_025055035.1 Candidatus Kapaibacterium sp. | reverse complement strand
GTTGTTCGCGCAGGATAGCGCTGCTGAGAGGGAGTATCGACAGAAAGTATCATACTCGCCATAATCACGCAGAAAGCACGCCAAGAGTACGATGAACGAAAAACAAACAAGAGAGCGATGAGATTCAGAACAACGTATCTAGCAGTGCAAAGGGAACAATCTTCTGTGCCTCACAAGTACATAATGCACAGGTCATTGTTCCCTTATCTGCGATTGATATACAAGTTATGCAAAAGTAATGGCTACCGTAAACAGCACTTGCAAGGTTATTCTGCAGCAGCGTCTGTGCTAATAGTCAGGATACGGCGTCCATTATAATAACCACACGCTGGGCAGGCTGCATGGGCAAGCTTCATTTCACCACAGTTTGGACATTCAACGAGTGTGGCAGGGATAGCTTTGTAGTGAGTGCGGCGCTTGGCGCTGCGTGATTTCGAGTGTCGACGTTTAGGATTAGGCATAGCGGTATCGTGAAAAAATCGAGAATTAGTTATTGGTCAAACGTGATGGATTTGAGTGCTGCCCAACGAGGGTCTATTGTATGCTCATTGGCAGTGATATCATCTTGTTGAGTAAATTGCGGGAAAAGTTCGGCAAAATCTTTGTTGTGGTGCTGAGGTGCTATGCGTTTCATTGGCAGACTCACTGTCAATTCCTGACGAACATCGTCGGTAATGTCGATACATGTTGCATCCTCGCGAATGTAGTATGGTGGCTCGCGCTCAATGCTTCGTGCATGAAGATTTGCCATCGTCGTATTTGCAATGTACTCAAGCTCGAATGTTGTGGAGATAGTATCTATAAACTCTTCGCCTGAGATGTCGCATGTTAGACTTGCCGGAGCCTCAGCAGTAATTGTCAGTAGGTAGCGTTTGCCATGCTTGCGCAGTGTACCTTTGACAGTTATTATACCTATGAACTCTTGTGCAAGGTGCGCAACGGCGCTACACTGTTCTGTAGCTTCGATAGGATGCTTCCCGTCGCGTAAGCCTTTAATAGAAACGGTGATCATATTCTTTGCTCAGCAACTGCCCAACAAGAACATCTCTCTATAGAGAGGCTCAAAAGCCACAAATATAGGGTTTTCTACACTGGTAAACAAGAGAAAACCAACTGCTGTTTATTGCACAAGGACTTCTCTACGGTGCACAATAGAGAAGTCCTTGTGGGGTATGTTGAGTAACAACAAAGTCCTTAGGGGAAAAGACCAAGCTGCTTGTATGTTGTAGAAACTTTATCGATAGCAGAAGCAAATGCGGCAGTGCGCAAGTCGTTGATTTGTGGGTGGTCAGCTGCATATTTTTTAATTTCTTCGTATGCGTTAATCATCGTGTCTTCAAGACCTGAATTTACAAGGTCTTCTTCGCCAGCGCCACGAATCAGAAGTTTACGCTCATGAGCAGAGAAACTACGACCGACTAATGACTCAACAGCATCCAGCATACGGCGTTGTGTACTTTCCTCGAAGCGCTTTTCCATGCGACCAAAGCGCACGTGGGAGATATTCTTGAGCCATTCAAAGTATGATACTGTTACACCACCAGCGTTAAGGTACATATCAGGAATAATGAGAATGCCTTTTTTGAGAAGAATCTCTTCAGCATCGGCAGTAACAGGTCCGTTCGCTCCTTCAGCGATAATTTTTGCTTTGATACGAGGTGCATTCTCTGACGTGATTTGGCTTTCGAGTGCTGCAGGCAGCAGAATATCGCACTCGTATTCAAGTACTTCGCGCCCGTTAAGAATCGTTTTTGCTTTGGGAAAATTCCGAACACTCTTAGTTTGGTTGCGATATGTATTCAGTTCTTCAACGTCAATGCCTTTAGGATTGTAAACCGCGCCGTCCCATTCAATCACTGCAACAATAACTGCACCCTGTTCTTGCAAAAATTTTGCTGCGTAGTATCCCACATTGCCAAAGCCTTGGACAATTACTGTTTTTCCTTCGAGTCCTGTTGTAAGCTTGAGGCGCTTCATGTCGTTCTTGTCGCTAACAGCCTGACGCAAGCCAAACATAACACCACGCCCTGTTGCTTCGCGCCGCCCACGCACGCCGCCTTGAGCAATAGGCTTACCAGTAACACAGCCTAATGCGTTGATATCGTGCGTACCGTGAAAACTTAAATAAGTATCTGCAATCCACGCCATCTCGCGCTCGCCTGTTCCATAGTCGGGTGCAGGAACGTCAACAGCCGGACCAATAAAGTTTTTGTGAATAAGCTCTGCTGTATAGCGGCGTGTAATGCGTTCTAATTCTTCTTCTGTATAGTCGCGTGGGTTGATTTTAATGCCACCTTTCGCACCACCAAAGGGTACATGGACAATAGCACACTTGTACGTCATAAGTGCAGCAAGTGCCATAACTTCGTCTTGGTCAACCATTTCACTGTAGCGGATACCACCTTTTGTGGGTAGCTTATGATGGCTGTGCTCACAGCGCCATGCCTCGATAACCTGAATTTCACCTTTGATTCGCACCGGGAAATTGAAGTAGTACACAGCATTGCAGGCTTTAATCTGCTCTGCTAAGCCTCGTGGCATGTTGAGAGCTCTAGCAGCTTTGTCAAAGTTCTGTGCTACCGACTTAAAAAATGGTAGCGGCTGTGTGCTATTTTTGCTATGACCATTTGCAGTGGATTTTGTGCTTGCCGACGCAGCTTTTTTTGCCGTCGCAGACTTTTTTGCAACAGTTTTCGTTGCCATAGTACACACTCCTAAACAAATCAAACATCAAAACGCAATGGGTTGAATAATATAGCGATAAATTGAAAGTGATAGAGCCTACGATTGTTCTACAGCTGTTGTGTCGAGAGCACGAAGCAACGTCGGAATATTATCAAGGGGCAGAAGCTGCTGCGCACCGCTTGCCATCTCCTTAAGAATAATGGTATTGTTCAAGCGTTCGTTTTCGCCAATAATTGCAACGAAGCGGGACTGTGTACGATCTGCATCACGCATCTGTGCTTTGAGAGAACGTCGTAGGGTGTCTGTTGCTACGATGAAGTTGCTCGTGGAGCGAAGGTGCTGAGCGAGGCGCATACCAATAGCGCGAGATTCATCATCGAGTGTGATAATATACACGTCAGTACGTTGTGCTTTGGATACTGCCTTGTTTTCTTCGCTGAGAAGCAGGAGAAGTCGTTCTATGCCAAAAGCAAACCCAATGGCTGGAGTATGCTTACCGCCAAGTTGTTCAAATAATCCGTCGTAGCGACCACCCCCACCAAGAGCATTTTGTGCGCCCAAACGCGATGTAATAAACTCGAACGCCGTATGACAGTAATAATCTAATCCTCGGACAAGATGGTAATCTACAATATACGGAATTTCTAGTGCGGTAAGAAGTTTTTGCACATGCTCAAAATAATTTCTGCTTTCATCGTCGAGGTAATCGATGAGCTGTGGTGCATCGCGCAAAAATGGAGTGTCATCAGGATGCTTAGAGTCCAGAATGCGTAGAGGATTGGTCTCGATGCGCTGTTTACTATCATCGGACATTGCAGCGATGTGCGGACGAAAATACTGTTGGAGTGCAGCTCGATAGCGCATGCGACTGCTTATGCTGCCCAATGAGTTTAGATGCAGTTCAAAGCTCGACAGCCCGAGAGAGCGGAGGAGTGTGTAGGCTAGTGCAATGATTTCAACGTCTGCTTCGGGATATGACGAGCCAATAAGTTCTGCATCGAATTGGTGGAATTGTCGGAATCGACCTTTCTGTGGACGTTCCTGACGAAACATTGGTCCCATGTACCACAGCCGTAGAAGCGGATTCTTTTCAAGTAAGGTATGCTCAAGGACTGCTCGTGCAATACTGGCTGTGGCTTCGGGGCGTAGTGTGAGTGATGTCTGGCTCTGGTCAAAAAATGTGTACATTTCTTTGCCAACGATATCCGTTGTTTCACCAATGCCTCGTGCGAAAAGCTCTGTGTGTTCAAAGATAGGAGTGCGAATCTCTTGAAAACCAAACTGCCCAGCAATACGACGAAGAAGCTCTTCAAGACTGTGCCATGTACTGATTTCAGAGGGAAGGATATCCTTTGTCCCACGTACTGCTTGAATCATACACGTGCAGATATACTGGAAACTGTCGAAATAGGGAGAACAACGCTGCGCGAAAATACAAAATTTTCGTCATGGTGTGATAATAGTGTTGCAGCAGAATCGTTGAGACGTTGCTCTACGAAGACGCTTTGCGTAAAAAGGCAAGAAACTCTGCTTTGCTACGGGTAAATGTTTTGGTTGCAATGACTTCGCCATTAGGGCGAAGAAGAACGTACAGTGGTAGCTCGATAGAACCAAACTGTTCAAGTTGCCGTTTACGGTGAGAAATGTATGGTTCTTCTTTGCGATCGGTGAAAAGCTGCAGTTTGACCATGTTGTTCATGAGCGCCTGTATATCGGGGTCAGGAAAGATATTTGCTTCCATCCAACGGCAGTTTGTACAGGTAAATCCTGTGAAATCAATAAACAGCGGTTTTCCTCTGCGTTGAGCTTCTGTCATTGCTTGCTCATAACTTGTGAGCCACTCGGAAGAGGTACTGTCCTGCTCGAAAGCAGGACTTGTGGGCATTGGTGTTGTAGTGTTGAGGGAGGGTTGTTGGATGATGCGGTTGTAGTCTGCTGGTGGTAAAAAGGCATCTAGCTCGCCAAGGCTTTTCCCCATCATACCCGATAGTAGATAGAATGCTACACTCGTGAAGAGCATTGCAACTATAATGCGAGGAGCACCAACGCCTTCAATCGGGCTATCGTGGGTTAGGCGGAATATTCCTAAGACGTAGAGAGCAATCATTAGTGCACAGGCAACCCACACGGCGAGAAAGACATCGCGTGATACAATGCCCCACGACCAAACAAGGTCGCTATTGCTCACAAACTTCATTGCAGCAGCTATTTCAAGAAAGCCCATA
>JANWZB010000160.1 GCA_025055035.1 Candidatus Kapaibacterium sp. | reverse complement strand
GAGGTGCTGCGTGATATTGAAAAGAACACGGTAGACTTTCGTCCAAATTTTGATGATTCGCTCCATGAGCCGACTGTCATGCCAACAAATCTCCCAATGCTTTTGGTCAATGGTGCGAATGGGATCGCAGTTGGTATGGCAACCAATATTCCTCCGCATAATCTTACAGAGGTGGTGAATGCTCTATTAGCGTTGATTAAAAATCCTAGTATCACGACCGAGGAGCTGATGCAATACGTTACTGCGCCAGACTTTCCTACAGGAGGAATTATTTATGGCTATCAAGGAGTGCGTGATGCATATGCGACAGGACGTGGACGAATCCTCATTCGTGCGAAAGCTTTTGTGGAAAAAACAAAGGCTGGCCGAGAAAGTATTGTGATAACAGAGCTTCCATTCCAGCTGAACAAAGCGGGGTTGATTGAAAAAATTGCAGAACTTGTACGAGATAAGAAACTCGAGGATATTGCTGATGTGCGAGATGAGTCCGACCGCAATGGCGTGCGCGTGGTGATTGAGTTAAAACGTGATGCGAACGCAAACGTCGTGCTCAATAACCTCTACAAACAGACCCAGATGCAAACAACCTGTGGTGTTATCATGCTAGCTCTTGTGAAGGGACGACCTAAGGTGCTGACACTCAAAGAAATGCTTGAGCACTTTCTTGAGTTTCGGAATGAGGTAGTAGTACGTCGCACACGATTTGATCTTGATGCAGCAGAAAAACGAGCACATATTCTCGAAGGACTGCGGATTGCGCTGGAAGCAATCGACAGTGTCATCGCAACGATTCGTGCTGCACATGACGCACAGGTAGCAAGCGCAGCACTACAGCAAAATTTCGGGCTGACGGAAGCACAAGCGAAGGCAATCCTTGACATGCGCCTTCAGCGTTTGACAAGCCTTGAGCGTAAGAATATTGAACGGGAATATCAAGAACTGCTACAAACCATAGAGCGCTTGCGAGCAATTCTTGCAAGTCAACAGATGCAGATGCAAGAGATTGCGAAGGAGTTGAAAGCACTCCGTGATAAATACGGCGATGCACGCCGCACGGAAATTATTCGCGATGCACGTGAATTCACTGTCGAAGACATGATAGCAAATGAGGATGTGATTGTTACAATTACGCATCAGGGCTATATCAAGCGTACATCGGTGTCAAGCTATCGCCGCCAAGGGCGCGGAGGACGTGGCTTAGCCGGAGTACATACACGCGATGATGATTTCGTAGAAACAGTCTTTCAAGCAGCTACGCATCACTATTTACTTATGTTTACCGACAAGGGGCGGTGCTTCCGTGTGAAAGTTTATGATGTTCCTGAGGGGAATCGCTCATCACGCGGACGCTCCATAGCCAATATTATCCAGAAAGACAGTGATGAAAAGATCACAGCGTATCTGCCCGTGCGGGATTTCAACGATAAGCAATTTATTATGATGACTACAAAAAACGGCACATGCAAAAAGACACCTCTGCATGAGTTCGAGCATGTGCGCTCTAATGGTATCATAGCACTTCATTTGAATGAAGACGACCGCCTTGTTTCTGCAAAGCTGACTGATGGAAATTGTGAAATCCTTATCGCCACGAAGAAAGGCATGGCATGTCGGTTCATTGAAAGTGATGTGCGCCCTATGGGACGGGCAGCTGCTGGTGTTCGTGGCATTAGTTTGAATGATGGTGATGAGGTAGTCTCGATGGATGCCATTCGTCGGGCGGATACAACAGTGATTGTGGTTGGAACAAAAGGATATGGAAAGCGTAGCCGATTTGAAGACTTTCGCCGTACAAGTCGCGGTGCAAAGGGTGTCATTTCGATGAATCTTACCGAAAAGACTGGTGATGTCTGTGCAATTCTAGAAGTCAATGATACGCAGGATGTTGTTGTCATGACAGCAAAAGGAGTTGTGATTCGTCAAGCAGCAAGGGATATTCGCGTTATAGGGAGAAATACACAGGGAGTACGACTTATAAAGCTTGATGACGATGATACAATTGCTGATATTGCTATTGTGAATCATGAAGATGAAAGCGAAGATGAGCCTTCAGAATCAAGTGCACAAGAGCCATCAATTGATGATATTGCAGATGCTGTGCACGACGCAGGTATCATTCACGTGGCGGACAAGTATATAAGCAATGGTCATGAACACAACGGAACTCCTAACCAAAACACATTGTTCACCGATTAGCATTGTTTTCTCTACACCGCAACTATCTTCTACTAAACTTCTACACATTTACACACTATGGCTATTCGTATTACGTCAGACTGTATCAACTGCGGAGCATGTGAACCAGAATGCCCTAATAATGCCATCTACGAGCCTGCTGTACCTTGGAAGCTTGCAGGAAGGGAGTATCACGATTCGACGTCGCCGGGTGGATACAAGGGCGATTTTTACTCTACAGAGGTGTACTACATCGTACCTGATAAGTGCACAGAATGCGTTGGCTTTCACGATGAACCGCAGTGTGCAGCTGTTTGTCCTGTGGACTGTTGTTTACCTGACCCTAATAATGTTGAGACAAGAGAGCAGCTCGAAGCAAAAGTAGCATATCTGAACTCGATTGATACTATTCGTCTGCGCCATTAGGGGAAATAACTCTGGCTCAAACTCCTTGTTTTTGTATCCGTGTAGCGTGGTAAATCTGCATAAATTGTATGGCAATGGCACAGTCGCGCAAACGCCGTCGGAACAGCTTCATACAGCCTCATAAGCTCTACTCATTGCCATCGTGGCTGGTACTTCTGATATTCGTAGCAACAACACTGGCGTTTTTTCATTCCCAAGTGCTTGGACGTACATACTTCTGGGAAGATTTTGCTGAATACATCTATCCGATACGTGTGTTCGCTGCACGATATATTCATGCAGGAGAGCTGCCTTTCTGGAATCCCTACACGTTTGCTGGGACACCATTTCTTGCTGACGTTGCTGTCGGATTTTTCTACCCGCCAAATGTACTACTAGCGCTTGGTGTACACAATGGTGTGATTTCTGTTTGGGTTGTGCAAATAAGCATTATCGCACATATTCTGCTCGCACAGTACACTATGTTTCTCTTTGTGAGAAGTCTCGGTGTAAGCAGTGTTGGGGCACTTATTTCAGCATTATCGTATGGTTTTTCATCGTATATAGTATGTCATGTGTTCCATCCGATGATTGTGCAGCATTGTGCGTGGTTTCCGCTTGTGTGGATGTTGCTACGACGTGCCCTTCTTGCGGCAGGCTCTGCACGCAAATGCCTGTATTATGCGTTGTGGGCAGGGATAGTGCTCGGAGTGATGATGTTGTCGGGTCATCCGCAAACAACATTATACCTTGTCATACTACTTATACTTTACGCTGTGTGGGTATGGGTAGTGCAGCTGAAAAGCGGAGTGTCTTTTCGGGGTTCTTGGCTAACGTTGATACCTACAGCTACTTTGCTTGCAATGCTTGTTGGTGCGGGAGTGTTTGCAGTGCAGCTGCTGCACTCACAAGAATTTGCAGCGTATTCCGAGCGTACGGCTTTCACGCTGGAGCAAGCAGCAGTAGGGGGGCTGCAAATACAACAGCTTCTCACGTTAATTATTCCTAAACTGTTTGGATATACTGCCTCACCACAGTCCCCAGAACCTGTCGTAGTTCCATTTTACTTGTCGGGGGGAAGTAACTTTTACTATTGGGAAACAGCAATGTACGTTGGTGTTCCTACTCTCATTCTTGCTAGTATCGGGTTCGCGCGTTTGATACATCGCCACGAATATGAGAACATAGCAGGTATGCTTGCATGTGTGTCCGTCTTTGCTGTGCTCTTTGCGCTTGGTACGAATGGATTCATATTTGAGTATATGTTTCAGCTACCACTGTTCAATCGCTTTCGTATTCCCTCGCGAATGCTCGTGTATCTTGTTTTAGGGTTAACAGTGATGGCCGGTCTTGGCTTCGACGAAATTGTGCGGCATCGGGTTGCTATCAGGAAGGTACTTGTAGTGGCAAGTAGTAGCGTGATTGTTTGTACGCTAACATTGATGGTAGCTATTCCCTCAGAGGCACCAGTGATGGCTCATGGTACAATACGTGAGTATGCTGGTGTAGCCTTTCTCCTTGCAGGCGTAACATTCGTTCTTTTGTGGCTTATTCTAGAGGGTTCTGGTAGCTTTGCGAATGCCTGTGCTACTGCGATTCCGATACTGGTGTTCGTAGATTTATATGCTGTTGGCAAGAACTTTAACCAAAGTATGCTTAATCCTGCTGAGCAATACATGCGTGCTGATGCAGCAATTCCCTCTGCAATGCGTGCTCATATGATGAACCCTGATTCGCTGTACCGTGTGAGCATGAGGGCGCAAGGTGTTATGTTGATGCCGCGTAATCAAGGTCTGTACACACCTATTATGCTGTATGAGGGATACATGCCGCTTCTTATCGGTAGGCGCTTGCCTGCTGCGCCAACGAGTGAGCAAACACTGGATTTACTCAATGTTCGGTATGCTGTAGCAGTTGACAGCGCTGAAGGAAGAGCATACTTTCAAGAGCGCACAACAGCTTTCCCCCGCGCGCGTATGCTGTATGATGCTGTGCAGACAACACCGGAGCAAGCAGAAACAGTGGCACGTGCTGGGGCAATACAGTTTTCAACACAAGTACTTGTTGAACAACCCATACCGCTTCCTCTGCCACAGAAAGCCCCAGAATATGTTCTTCACAGAGTACGTTGTACTCGCTACACAGCAAACCAAATAGAGTACGAGATAGAAACTGCTGAGAATGGTATGCTCGTGCTGAGCGAGATATGGTATCCAGCATGGAAAGCTACAATAGATGGTCAGCCAACAGATATTTTGCGAGTGAACTATAGCTTGCGCGGTATAGTGATTCCGAAAGGAAAGCATGTACTTGTCATGGCATATAGGTCGTCTGCTTTTCAGGTAGGGGCATGGATAAGTCTGGTAACAGTCATCAGCAGTATGATTGCAATTGGTATGTTACGACGGAGCATTGGCTAGTACAGTATGGGTAGTAGTCTTTTGGAACTTCATGCACCGCTTATTTTGGCATCAAGCTCACCTCGCCGTAGCAAGCTGCTGCGGCA
>JANWZB010000015.1 GCA_025055035.1 Candidatus Kapaibacterium sp. | reverse complement strand
TGATGGGCAGACCCTTGCTGTAGGAGGGGACGATAATACTATTCGTTTATTCAATATTCAACAAAACACTGTTACAACGATTGATGCCGGTGCTGGTATAACACATGTGGCATACAGTGCCGATGGCTCAGTGCTCATTGCCCAATGTGATAATCAAACCGTCAAAATATACGATGCAGCAAAACGTAGCCTCCTACGCGAAGTAGTAGGCGTTGCAAAGCAGGCAGCTATTAGTCCTAATGGTCGTATCGTTGCGAGTGTTGACCAATCAACTCCAGATGATGATCAAATGGATATTCGCCGTACTGTAGCCCTGTGGAATGTATTTAACGGTAAGAAAATTCGGACATTTATCGGAAACTCACCTCGTGTTTTATGCTTTGCTTTTTCGCCTGATGGCTCACGCCTCACAACAGGAGGAGCTGATCGTGCGCTCCGCACATATGATGTTGCAACAGGACGTGATATTGCTGATTTGAACGGATATCGGAAGGTTATCAAAGCAGTGGCATTCGACAAGATTGGCAATCATCTCGCAACAGCGCACTCAGACAAAGATGGCAACAATATCCGCCTTTGGGATTTAGAAAAAGGTACGGAACCACTTGACCTGAAAGCTCCACTCATTCAAGTAGCAAGTCTTGCCTACACTACCGATGGCAAAACGCTTGTAGCCGGTGGTACATCACTGGATAACAAAAGCATTGCTCTGTGGAATGCTGAGAATGGAAAGTTGCTTAAAACAATTTCTACCGACGACAGCCCAATCCAGACGGTTGCAATTTCACCCGATGGAAGTGTGATTGCTAGTGGTAGCATCGATTCTGTGATAAGTTTATGGAATGTTGCAGCAGGGAAGCTTGATAAAAAACTTCGCGGGCATAAAAAGAGTGTCTATTCTGTGGCGTTTAGTCCTGATGGAAAGGTACTTGCAAGTGCATCATCGGATAAAACGATACGCCTGTGGGACGTAGCTACAGGCAAAGAAATGAAAGTGTTGGTAGGGCATACAGAGCTAATAAATAGCATTGCATTTTCTGCAAGTGGCAAACAGCTGATTTCGGGAAGTGCCGACCGTACTGCGCGTTTGTGGGATATTGCGTCGGGTCAAGCTATCAAAACGTTCTCAGGGCATAAAGGCGAAGTAATGACAGTAGCGCTCAGTAGCGACGGAAAATACGCCGCTAGTGGTGCAACCGACGATGACGTCAAAGTTTGGGATATAGCAAGTGGCAAAGAGCTTAAAACGCTACGCGGGCATGCAAACTGGGTATTAGCACTTGCGTTTCATCCCAACAATCGTACCCTGGCAAGTGCGAGTGCTGATGCTAAAGTTATGGTTTGGGATATTCTAGAAGGAAAGCAACACGCAACGCTTGTAGGATTAGACAAAGGAGATTGGGTCGTTATTACGCCAGATGGACAGTTCGATGGATCAGAAGAAGGAACGAAGCTGCTGCATTGGGTCGTTGATGGGCAGCCAGTACAGCTTGACGCCTTTTTTGAGCGGTACTACTCGCCAAAATTGCTCGCGCGTATATTTCCTGCTTCTCCTGCTGCTCTAGCTTTCAAGGCGGAGCAGGAACGCGCTGCAAAACTTGCTGCGGAAAAGGCAAAGCGCGAAGCTGAATTACAAGCGAAGCGTGAAGCGGAGGAGCTTGCGCGTAAGCAAGCGGAGGCGAAGGCGAAGGCGGAGGCGGAAGCACGAGCGCGTGCGGAAGCGGAAGCACGAGCGAAGCGTGAAGCGGAGGAGCTTGCACGTAAGCAGGCCGAACTCAAACAAAAGCAAGAAGAAGCCGCTCGGAAAGCGGTAGAAGAAGCTGTTATACCGGTAGCTGGTGTACAGACTGCCCCAGATATAACGCGAGACTTCAAGCTTCCACCACTTGTAGAAATTCTTGCGCCACGTTCTGGGGATACACTAACATCAGCGCGTATCAATCTCACAGTTGGTGTGAAAGACAGAGGCTCGCAGATTGTTGAGGTGCGTATTTTTCAGAATGGCAAGCTAGTATATCCTGAGGAGTTTCGCAATCTGCCGTCGGCACAAGGCTTCACTATCCTGCGCGACTATGCAATTCAATTGCTGCCGGGGAGGAACGAGCTGAAAGTAATAGCAATCAATGTCGACCGCACAGAGTCGAATCCAACAGAGGTAAATGTTGTGTGCACTGTACCTGTGCAAACAACAAATTTGCATATCTTCGCGATTGGAATCAATGACTATCTGAACAAAGAGTACAACCTGCCATATGCTCGTGTTGATGCACAAGATGTTCTCAAGACAATAGCTACGAATGCCTTGCAGAGCGGGTATGACAAAGTGTTCAAATATGAGTTATATGATGCAGAGGCTCGGCGCGAAAAAGTGCAAGAGATATTCAAAAAGATTACTGAAAGTTCGCAACGTCAAGATGTCTTCGTGTTTTTCTATTCTGGGCATGGTAAGGCTGTTGTGAGCGATGAGCAGTCCACATTTTATCTTGTCATGCACGATGTCAGGAGCGAGCAGGATTTAGAAACACGCGGTATATCGGCAAAAGAACTTAGCGTTTTTCTGACGAATGTTCCAGCAGCACGCCAGCTTGTGCTGTTTGATGCGTGTCAATCTGGTGCTGCACTCGAGGATTTTATGCAGTCAAAAGCAATGAAAGGTATGGCGCGTAAAACTGGTAGTGGTGTTATCGCTTCTGCTTCTTCTGAACAGGCTGCAAACCAGATAACATCACTCCAGCACGGTGTATTTTCCTACGCGCTGCTGAAAGCCCTATCAGGCGATGTACGCAACGAAAGGGGTAAAGTAACGGTCAGCGCACTCAAGAATTATGTGGAAGATCAAGTACCAGAGCTAACAAGACAACTGCTTAAAGGGAAGGAACAAACACCATTTGGGCAGCTATCCGGCAAGGATTTCGAGATAGTCTCGGTAACAAAGAAATAATAGTGGTTTCTCGCCACAACGAGAAGCGCCCCCTCTGGGAATAGAGGCGGGCGTTCGCGTATTGAAGGCAAGATAAAGTAACAAGCAGCAATAGTTATTGCCCTTTCCAGACAGGCGGACGCTTTTCTTTGAACGCTGTCATACCTTCACGAGCATCATCGGTTGTGAGTAGAAGATAAAAGCTTTTGCGTTCATACTCAAGACCGAGTTCAATGCTGAGGTCGAAAGATTTGAGCACTGCCTCTTTTGCTTCACGAACAGCAATCGGGGGCATGCTAGCAATCTCCTGTGCCAGAGTGACAGCAGCATTGAACCATTCGGCTGCTGGCACAACGCGGGAAATAAGACCAGCTTCGAAAGCTTCTTGGGCACTCATAGTACGACCTGTCAGAACCATATCCATTGTTCGTGCCTTGCCAATCGCTTTCGTCATGCGTTGAGTTCCTCCTGCTCCCGGAATTAAGCCAATCTTGATTTCTGGCTGCCCAAATTGCGCGGTTTCTGATGCGATGATAATATCACACAGCATTGCAAGCTCGCAGCCTCCTCCCAGCGCAAAGCCACTAACGGCTGCTATAATCGGCTTTTTGATGCCACGTAAATCTTCCCATGCAGAAAAAGGATTACGCATCATCATCTGAACTGCTGAGGATGTACTCAGTTCACGAATATCTGCCCCAGCAGCGAAGGCACGTTCGTCGCCATGCAAGACGATACAACGAATTGTTGGGTCAGTGTCATACGAGCGCATGGCGTTAAGGATTTCACTCATGGTTTTTGTATCAAGTGCATTCAGCACTTTGGGGCGATGTATTTGAATTGCTCCAACCCCCTCGGCTGGACTGGTAAGAAGAATATTGTCGTACTGCATACTGTAAGGAATATGGTGGATGAAACGGTATTTGGTGAGAGAGAATACGTGTGGTTACATCAGTTACAAGTTAAAAAACAAGCAAGCGTCTACAAAAGAAAAAGTTGATATATCAACAAAAATATCCCCATTGGTGTCTAGTGAGAAAATACAGCGTAAAAAGCATTCAGACTTGCATTCTCTAGCGTAGAGTGGTATTTTGCTAATAGTGCACATTCTTTCATAAATGCTCTATGGCACTATGCACCGGCAAATGCTTCTACGCCTTCTGGAGGAATACCAGCCCACAAACGACGACGAGCAAAGAATCCGGGAAGTAATGATACAGTTTATTCATGAGCATCATGACTGCTTCATGCGAGAGTTGCAAGTAGGGCATATTACTGCGTCTGCATGGGTATTGAATGCAACGCTGAGCAAAGTGCTGCTTATTCAGCATCGCAAGCTTAACAAGTGGGTACAAATAGGAGGGCATTGCGATGGAGACAATGATGTTTTGCGTGTGGCGCTGCGAGAAGTTGTTGAGGAATCGGGAATATTTGATATTGTACCGTTCTCCCCTGAGATTTTCGACATCGACATATACACAGTTCCTGAGTGTCGCACTGCGGAAGGCCTTGAACCTGCTCATCTACACTATGATGTTCGGTTTATTGTTATTGCCGACGATACATTCCCTCTGTCGCATAACTCGGAAGTACGGGATATACAGTGGGTTGCACTGGAGGATGTCTCGAAGCTTACTCAGGAACAATCTGTACTGCGCATGGTTGCCAAGACGTATCATGCAAAGCGGCATGTGCATCTTCGTTGCTAAGGACGAAGAGGAAATCTCTTTCCCAATCATAGGAAGATTTGTATTTTCGCCCTCGATTGCTGAGAACAGTTTTGGTAACAGCGCACAAGGTATCCAATGATTACAAGCATGACAGGCTTTGGTTCAGGGGAAGCCTCTGGACATGGGATAAGTGTAAAAGTAGAAGCTCGGAGTCTTAACAGCCGATTTCTTGAGATTGTTTCCAATCTGCCCAAAAAGCTATACTTCAAAGAGTTTGAGCTTCGAGAAATTGTCAAAAGCAAGCTTTCGCGTGGTAAAATCAATATTACCATTGCTGTTGAGTATAGTCCTGAGGCGGCGGTAAGCCCTGTCAAAGCGAATCTCGACCTTGCAGAAGCGTATTACCATCAACTCCAGGAGATTCGCAAGCGCCTGAAAATTAAAGATGCTATCAAGCTTGAGGACATACTGCGCTATACCGATATCTTTAAAAGCAATGATGACACCGAAGCAAACGAGCAGGAATGGAAGCTCATTGCCAAGGCACTGCATACTGCGCTGGACAAGCTAAATCAGATGCGGCAGCAAGAAGGTCGTGAATTAAGCCGAGACCTACACAACCGTATAAAGAATATCGAGCGCACTGTAGCAAAGATTGAACAGATGGCACAAGAACGTATTCCACAAGAACGCCAGCGGCTGCGAGAAAAAATTGCACGAATCTTTGAGAGTGATGAGCTCGATATGCAGCGCCTTGAAATGGAAATTGTTCTGCTTGCTGATAAATACGACATTTCTGAGGAATGCATTCGTATGCAGAGCCACATCAAGTTTGCTTATGAAGCGCTGAAAGGCAAAGAACAAGCCGGTCGGACAATCAATTTCCTGCTACAAGAAATGAATCGCGAAGCTAATACAATGGGAGCAAAAGCAAATGATGCAGCGCTTACCCAACTTGTTGTTGCAGTGAAGGAGGACATTGAACGCTTGCGCGAGCAAATTCAAAACGTTGAATAGAAGCAAACTAAGAGCAGATATTGAGTTTGCTGTCTGCATACCACGTACAATTGAGTATCGCGACTAATGCTGTTCTATGATGCGTAGAAGTGCTTGCAAGGGGTTCATCGTATGCGTATTCTTGCCGTTTTATCCCGCATCCCGTTTCCACTCAATGATGGGGGGGCGCTTCTTAGCTACAACACGCTTGTTCAGCTCCATAATGCTGGACACGAACTCCACATACTGTCGTTGAATACAAAGAAGCACTATCAATCACCCGATGTCTTGCAGGATATTGCATGCTCGGTGCAAACGGTAGATGTTGATACCGATATACACGTTCTGGATGCACTTCAGAGCCTACTGATGCGTAGGTCGTACATAGCCTCTCGCTTCGACCATCATGAGTGTGGTATGCTGCTAAACGCAATGCTATCATCGCATCGATTCGATATTGTTCACCTTGACCATACATTGATGAGCTGGTATGCTGCTGTAGTAGCAGCATACCGTCGTAGTGCAAGCTGTATTTTGCCAAAAGTTGTTCTGCGTACACATAACGTCGAATACATCATACAAGAGCGCCTCGCAGAGCGTGAAACGATAATGCTGAAGCGATGGTATCGTCGTTATGAAGCATCGCTTCTGCGAGAATTTGAACAGCGTGCGATGGAATATTGTGATGGTGTGATTGCCATTACATCGCGCGATGCTGAACGCATTCGTCGCCTAGGCTACGCAAAACCTCTTGCGGTTGTGCCAGCAGGGGTGAATACGACACTCTACACTATACAGAACGCTGTGCTCAGCGATTCCCCGTTGCACTCTGTGCAATTGTGCTATATTGGCGGTATGGACTGGATACCTAATGTGGAGGCTATGCGATACTTTGTTGAAAAGGTGATGCCTTGTGTGCGACAAGCTCTGCCGAACTGCACGCTCCATATTGCTGGCAAACACATGAACGACGAAATTCTCCATTTCGCTCGGAAGTATCCTGATGTTTTTGCCTATGAGGATGTTCCTTCAGCAAAAGAATTTTTGCAGGCGCGGGACATTCTTGTTGTTCCACTCCTGAGTGGAGGCGGAATGCGGCTGAAAATCATTGAAGCAATGGCGCTCGGAGTACCAGTCATTTCTACGCGTGTTGGGGTAGAAGGAATCGCTGCCTGCGACGGTGAACACGTTGTGCTTGCTGAAACGCCTGAAGAATTTGTCCGCGCAATACAGCAATTGTGCTTTGATGCTTCGATGCGACGGCGTATAGTGCAGGCTGCGCGTACGCTCGTCGAAGAGCAGTATACATGGGAGGCTGTTGTGCGCCGCCAACTAGACTTCTACGAACAGCTTATTACGGGAGCGATATCTCAGGAGCTATACGAGTAAGTTGTGCAACAGACTCGATGTGATATGTGTGGGGAAACATATCGACGGGTTGGATAGCGTCAATACGATATTGTGTAGCAAGAAGCGCACAATCACGCGCTTGCGTAGTAGGATTGCAGCTTACATATACAATGCGAGCAGGTGCGATTTCAAGCAAGCAGGCAATGACGCGTGAATGAAGTCCCGCACGCGGTGGGTCGAGAATCACAACATCGGGTGGAGGAAGATGCGACAATATTTGAGCACCTGCAGTAGAGTGTATATCCGCAGTATGAAAAGCAACATTGGAAATGCCATTGGAGTGCGCATTATACCATGCATCGTGAACAGCACTTTCTACAAGCTCAATCCCTACAGCAACTTGTGCTCTGCGCGCTGCTGCAAGTGTGATAGAGCCTGTACCGCAGTACAAATCCCATACTGTCTTACCATCAATATCTCCAGCATACTCGAGTGCAATGCGTAGTAAGTGTTCTGCTTGGCGTGTGTTGGTTTGAAAAAAAGAAAAGGGAGAAATCCGATATCGTATGCCAAGCAGTGTTTCTGTAATGAAGCCTTGTCCATAAACAATCCGTGGTTCACCCACAGCAACTGTTGATTTGGAGGTGCTGACAGCATGAATAGCAGTGCTAATTTCAGGAACTTGTGCGATAAAGTCACGTTCAAACCAGCGAATAAAGGTTTCTTCTGCATGAGAGCGTACAGGAGAAGTAACTAGTATCACCATGTACTCGTTTGTTGCTGTAGAATTCCGAATAACAAGATTACGCAGAAAGCCTTGGTGAGTACGAGTTTGAAAAGCGGTGAGAGCGTGCTCACATGCTGCTGTGCGTATAGTGTGGAGAATGCGATTGGAAATAGCACTTTGAAGAAAGCATGCGTCGAGGTCCAGTACTTTGTCGAATCGACCAGGAATGTGTAACCCTAGGGCAAGTTTTGGGGTGATAGTCTCACCCCGAGTAATTTCTTCGGGGAGAATCCAGCGCGACGGAGCAAAGGAGAATTCCATTTTATTGCGATAGTAGAAGCGTGTCTCAGAAGGCAGTGTATTGTGCAGTACACCAAAGGATACTTTCCCAATGCGCTCAAATGCATCGCGCACATGCTGCGTTTTCCATGCGCATTGCTCTTCGTAGCGTAGGTGTTGCCAAACGCAGCCACCGCACACTCCGAAGTGCGAGCAATGGGGATATTCGCGCAGGGGCGATGGATGAAGGAGAGTTCGGATGCGCGCCTCAGCGTAACGCTTTCTACGCGCACGGACTTCAGCAATAACATGATCTCCAGGTACAGCACCGTGTACGAAATAGACAAAACCACTATCATCGCGGGCAATAGCTTTCCCCTCGAAGCCTATAGAATCAACGTATAACTCGTGCTCCATACGTGCTCTTGCTATAGCGTTTACTCACGAATAAGTTCCCACTCTTTCGACACTGAGTGCCCGAATATGAAAACGGACAAAGCATTCAACGACCAACGCCACATAATGCGCATATACCCATACTTACGGAAGCGCCGAGGAGACTCATAGACGAGAGCCTGTGGCAACCATGCAATTTTGCCATACTGGCGTAGGCGACGGTATAAATCAAAGTCCTCACCAGCAACGATATTGGGATTGTATCCACCAACTGCTTCAAAGGCAGTACGGCGAATAATGTGGCACTCGCCACGCCCCATGCCGATTCCTATTGCGTTTAATAAGCGAACATAGAAGTTCATCGAGGTATGAAATATACTGTCAGAACAGCGGCGTTCTTCTGGTGCGATATGGACGGGTGTAGCAGCTGCAGGCGATGATTGCGTAGCAGGGGAATGCGCCCATGTAAGGATGCTGTGGCAGAGCGCGTCGAGGTTCTGAGGAAGTGTGTCGGCGTTGATAAACACAAGAATAGGTGCTGTTGCCCGTTGTGCCCCTACATTGCGCCCTTCGGCAATGGTTTGTCGTCGTGTTGTATCGGTATGGTGTACAATTACGCTCACCAGACCCTGAGAATATGCTTGAGCAATAATGTCCTGCGTGCCGTCTGTGCTTCCACCATCGCTTACAATAACTTCGATTCCGTAGCGCTTACGGCGCTCTGGTGTAAACTGCTCAAGGAGTCGCATAATGAGACGCTGTTCGTTGAGGACGGGAATAATAAAGCTGATGCTAGCCAAATCCATAGAATGAAAATATGGTGGGCAGCATTGCGCATCAACGCTGCCTTGTTATTCGCCGACGAGCAGAAAGAGAAAATATTAGGAGTGTTGTTTTCTACGCTAGTGGTGAAGAAAACCGAGAAGCTGAAGGGAAAGGGTGGTTATGCTTCTTTCTTCCACCACGTTACGTCCACTGCATTTTCACCGCCGTCTGCGCGAATCACATCACCATTAATCCATGATGCGTACTCGTGGGTGAGCAGGGTAATGATTTTAGCGACGTTCTCAGGGGTTGTAAGCCGATGGAAAGGATTACGCATCATAGCATTGTCAATGAGAATGTCGTTGCCGGGAATTTTGCGGAGAGCAGCTGTATCAGTAACACCAGCCAAGATAGAATTAGCAGTAATATCCCACGGAGCTAATTCGAGTGCTAGTTGCCGAATGTACGACTCAAGAGCTGCCTTTGCTGCAGATACACTGCCGTACATTGGTAGAACACGAGAGCTGCCGCCGCTAGTCATTGCAAAAATACGTGCACCACGAGCGAAAAGCTTAGCTTGAAAGACATCTTGAACCCAATAGACAAGACTATTTGCCATGACGTCCATTGTCATTTCGATTTGCTTCTGCGTGAGCATCTCGGCGGGATTTTCCGAAACAAGCATTTTGAGCGAACCAAATGCTAGGGAATGCAGCAGTACCCTGATCGATGGTGGATGTTCCTCATTGTATACAGAAGCAAACTCCTGTTGGATAGCAGCAATAACCTCCTTGCGGCGCGCTTCATCAGCAGCATTTACATTAAAAAAGATAGCTTTTGCCCCTGTTCGTTCGATGTCTGCTTTGGTAGCTTCGGCAATTGGCATTGTTGCAGCACGGTCGAGGTGAACACCAACAATGTGATATCCTGCTTTTGCTAATTCAATTGCTGTATGACCACCAAAGCCGCTAGAGACACCAAGAATCAATGCATAGGAATTTGGAGGTGCAATGTTAAGCGTTGCCACGAACGTATTCTCCCAGAAAATTGTGGATACATCGTAATTTAGAGGAAAACACAAACTATATGCGAGCGCAAAAATACAAAACTCAGTAGTTGTAGCGAAACAAATATCTGATTCTATGCTAGTGCTTATGCTAGTGCTTTGTCGTAGATACGGTAAGTTTTATAGCGCCGAGCACGAATTGTTTTGGTGAGGGCGAGATTCATATCTACATTTGCTTCGTCAATCCACGATGCCTCTCCACCAGCGGTGTATTTGCGAGCAGCACGCTGACCAATCTCGTAGTACATCACTGCATCGACGCCCGTTTTACGGTACTCAGGTAATACGCCCATAATGATGATGCGGCAAAAATTGATAGAATGACGTTTCGTTAGTAGATGCCATAATGCACCAACTGTGGAACCAGACTTGTTGTGAATCATCACGCGGTTAATGTCCGGTAGTGCTAAGAGGAATCCTGCAGGAGTATTATTGATGTCAGCAATCAGGATAATATCAGGGTCTGCAACTGGCTTAAGATCCTTGACAAGGGCTTCCCATTCAGCATCGGTGAATTCCACCATGCCCCAATTGTTGCGCCATGCAATGTTATAGATATGCTTGATCGTGTCAGTATCTTTCTTGAACTGTGCCTTGTCCTTAAAGTTCACCCCACGAATAGTAATTTTATATCGGTCGCGGATTGCTTGTTGCAGGCGGCGCATCTTCTCTGTTTGATAGTCTTCATGTCGCAGGAGGTATGCGTAGTTATCTTTGGCTTTGGTATATCCGGCGCGTTCGAACAGCACTGGATAGTACGGAGGGTTGTAGGTTGTGAGAATAACTGGTGGTGAGTCAAAACCTTCCACGAGCAGAGCAGCTTCATCATTCATAGAAGGGTTAACAGGACCGCGTGCTGTATCTTTGCCTTGAGAGCGTAGCCATGATTCTGCCGCATGAAATAGGGCATTTGCTGTGTCTTGCTTATCCTCACATTCAAAGAATCCAATAAATCCTACATTGTCGTGATAGCGTTGGTTGTGGTTTTCATTGGTAATTGCGGCAATGCGCCCAACAACTTGTCCGTTGCGTTCAGCGAGAAACATGCGCAGCTGAGCATGCTGATAGAACGGATTCTGCGTTGTACTGAGAAGCTTCTTTCGCTCCGCAATAAGTGGCGGCACCCAGTGTACATCGTGCTTGTAGAAGTTCCACTGACACTTGATAAAGCGCATGCGGTCTCGCTCATTCTCTACTAGGCGAATAATTGCTGTGTCCATAGGTGGCATGTATGGTAAAAGGGTGTGCAAAAGAAACAGTGTTGAAACTATGACGTTGGTAAAGACTGCTTGCGGATACGCATATTCAGAAGTTCCACAACAAACGAAAATGCCATAGCAAAGTAGATGTACCCTTTGGGTACCTCAATATGGAAGCTCTCTGTAACCAGCAGGAATCCAACAAGCATTAAAAAAGAGAGCGCAAGCATTTTCATCGTGGGATTCTTATCGATGAAATCACTGATAGCACCTGAAAATATAAGCATAACTGCAAGAGAGATGATAATTGCTGCGACCATGATAGGTATTTGGTTCGAAAGACCAATTGCTGTAAGTACTGAGTCGAACGAAAAAACAATATCCAAGAGCACAATCTGAATAACAACTCCCGCAAATGCTGAATGCTGCTTCATTGTGGCAAGTGTGTCGTGATGTGTCATACTGTCGTGAATCTCACGTGTTGTTTTTGCCATAAGAAACAATCCACCACCAAACAAAATAATGTCGCGTCCTGTAATGCCATGATGTGCAACATAAACGAGAGGTGCTGTCATGCTCGCAATGTACGAAAGTAGCGAGAGAAGTAGCAAACGGAAGAGGAGTGCTAGCCCTAAACCGATAATTCTTGCTTGAGAACGCTGGGATTCGGGTAGGCGGTTGACAACTATCGAAATAAAAATCACGTTATCTATGCCAAGAACGATTTCCATAGCGGAAAGGACGACGAGGCTCAGCCACGTAGATGGAGAACTAAGCAATTCAGTAATCATTGTGCCAAATAGAATAGTGAAACGAAGAGTATCATTGGCATCTGTAGCCTCTCGAGCAGGTTTGATGCTGAGTGCTGCACTGGCGCGCGCAATATCGCACTTCATTGCCAAACACGCAAGACGAAAACAACGTGATTGACGTATATCAGATTGAACAGCAACGTTCTGTCTTGTCAATATCTGGCATTGCATTAGCGTCCAAGTATTGGCGCAGAAACTGTCAGGCGTAGAGCAGAAGGATACTGTGGATACCCCGCAACAGTAAATGCTGGAGAATTCAGAACATTTTGGTAAGTTGCGCGGATAAAGAGGTTGCCAAAAATTTCTGCGCCAGCGACAATATCTATGCCATTGCCTGCTATTGATTGTTCTTCTGCTGATGGTAGGTATGTCCATAAGAGTGGCGAAAAACGCTCCCCCGTGAAAGGAGTGCTAAGGCGCAGCCGCACACCAGCACGCAAGATATCACGACCGAACATGTATTCAACTTGTACTGTTGCTCCTGCATACAATAGAGGGAAACGCTTGTAAACTGTGTTGTCGGATTCAGTAGTAACATGTGCAAAGCCGTTGCACACAGCTCCCATATCGCCAAGCAAACGATGTGCATGCCATGTTGTGAGTATCGAAAGACCAGCTACAACGCGCGGCAAGCTGCCATTATATGCGAAAATAGCTGAGATAGAGGTATTGTGGGCAGATATAATTCCATCGACGAAGGCATATGGAAGTTGAACAGGAGCATATAGAATGGGATGAGCTATGAGTCGTGCAAACGCAAGGAGTTCTGTTGCAAAATCGTGCTGTCGTGCTATATGCTCATGAAAGCGTAGTCCTGCTATCCCAAGAACATGAGACTCAGGAAGTAAGGTAGTTTGAGTGTAGGGAAACGGTGCTGCAGCACCATCTTCGGCAGGTGACGGTAATCGCAAGCTCTGAGAAAGATCTGCCCACAGTGTAAGGTGAGCCGAAGAGCTTGGGTGCAACGACAGCAGAGATTTCGCGCCAAGTGCTAGAATAGGACGCTCTCCGATGACTCCTATGTGTACACCGCCACTTACCTCCAGAACATTCACAAAGGTGCATCCAAGTCGTGCGAATGCGGTGACTTCTCCGTATGTCTGTGTTCTTTGTAATCCGCGTCGTGCTGCAGCGCTCCAATACGGACTTTCTGGAATGGTATGGAGTGCCATTGTTCCTCCAATAAGCAGTGTTGCTGTTGCTGCAGGGAATAGTCTGAGCTGTGTCTCAAAGCGTCCTGTAGCACCAAGTGTGACGTTTGATGATGTTGCTTGGATAATTGTTTCGTCGGGAGCAAGAACCGTTCCACCGCTAAGAATACTTGTTCCTTGAAGGCTTGCTCTCACAAGCGCCCGCTGATCGATGCTCGTAAAGAGCGATAGTGTAGCTGCTACGCTGGAATCTGCTGTGAGAAAGGCGCTACCTGTAAGTGTGATATCATGGCGAAAGGTATGCTCTTGTAGTTCATTAAACTGTGTGAGCGAAAACACAGTGTTCGCTGTGGTGCTAGTAAGCAATCCACCGTTTGCTGCAAGCTGTTGCTGAGTAAGCAAGTACATGCACGACAGGCTTGCTGTCGAAGACAAGTTCCAGCGCAGCAAGGCACGTGCATTCCATGAGCGGTTACCTGTGTTGTTATAGATGCGTGTAGCTTGTTGTGTGCGTGCTCCAACTGTGCAGTTGACATTCGGAGCGACATTTAAGCTTATATCAACATCGGCGGCGGTATATTGATCGCCAAACTGCTGATACCAAAGACGTGTAAAGAGCGTGCGTGTATCATGACGAATTTCCTGAACGTTCAACGCTGCTCCAGAAGCATTCCGCGCAAGAATTACAGCGTCTGATCCAAGGAAAACTTCTATGCTTTCTATCATTTCTGGCGGCAGTTGGTCAAGAAATGTTGCTCCAAGAGCACTATTCAGTAGTGGACGACCATTGATCATCACAGCAATATCGCGTGTACCACTACCCAGAAGGCGTAAGTGATTGTATGCACCTTGAAGTCCTAGAAATAATGGTAATGCTGTTGGCAAGCGTTCAACGAGGATTTCTGGCATGCCTGTGTAATCTTGCCATTGGATATCATGCTTGCTGATAGTAATATATGCTGCACTGGAGCGTAGCATCATGCGACCATGCTCGCGTAATGGTGAAAATATCAAGCGAGGCAACGATGTGCGCTCACGAGTGGAGAGTGGAGTGAAAGCAGAGGTTGTAACAGTCTGGGAGGTGCTGACGCTTGGTAGCTTCGTTTGTGCGTACAATGGCTGACAATATGCCGATAGAAAGCACACAAATAGTAGAGATATGCAAGAGCTACAAACTCTGTCGGAGTATGTATGGGTACAGAAGCTTGTCTGCAATGAGGTTCGGATGTAGTGAGAAAACGCCGAGAGTGCACTCAGCGATACCATGCGGACTGGACAGACTACGGAAGATGCAGAATATGGAGGGATATGGCGTGTATGTTGCATCTCCTGTGAAAGGTTATCCTACAACCTGCCCAAATAAGGAAGCTGAGGAAGCACGCTCAATCTGCACATGGACAATATTCCCTACGGCATAGCCCAGCCGAGTATGAGCAGCTGCATCAGTGCGATGTGGGAAAATGACGACTTTGTTTGTATCAGTGCGCCCTTGCCATTCGGTGTGAGGATTACGTCGGCTTGGACCCTCAACAAGAACTTGCTCAATTGTGCCAATGCTTTGCTGATTGATTTCGTGGGAAATGCGCTGCTGTTGGTCAATAATCTCGTTCAAACGGCGTACCTTTTCTTCGTGAGGAACATCATCAGGCATTTTCCATGCTTTTGTACGCTCGCGTGGAGAGTAAAGAAACATGTACGCGCCATCATAGCGAATTTCTTCCATCAATTCCACAGTCATGCGATGATCTTCGAGAGTTTCTGTGGGAAAGCCAACAATAATATCGGTGGACAGAGCACAGTGCGGCATGTATGTGCGGATTGTCCGAATGCGCTCTTTATAATGCTCAACGCTATAGTGCCGATTCATTGCCTGTAGGATGCGGTCTGAACCCGACTGCACAGGCAAATGAATATACTTACAAATGTTGTTGTGCTCTGCCATAGTTGCGATGAGCTTGTTGCTCATGTCGTAGGGGTGCGATGTCGTATAGCGAATACGCATTTGCGGTACGGCACGGGCGGTCATGCGCAGCAAGTCGGCAAAGTCAGTGTCGGACGATGGGTCGTAGTAGCTATTGACGTTTTGTCCAAGCAAGGTAATTTCTTTAAATCCAGAGTCCCAGAGTCGTTGTGCTTCGTCCACAATAAGGCGAGCGGAGCGTGAACGTTCGCGCCCACGTGTGAATGGAACAACACAAAAGGTACAAAACTTATCGCAGCCACGCATGATAGTAATCCATGCGCTTATACCATCAGTGCGTAGCGGTTCAATATCGTCGTATGTTTCAACGCGCGAAAGCTTAACAGCAATACCTTTTTCTCCAAAAGAAGCACGGCGAACAAGCTCAGGAAGTTTGCGATATTCATCGGGTCCGACGACAATATCAACAATCTGCTTAGTCTCGATAAGCTCCTGGCGCATGCGCTCTGCCATGCAGCCTAGTACTCCGACAACAAGCGCACGGTTGCGTTTCTTGTAGTATTTGAGATGCATAAGGCGCTCGTGAATCTTGCGCTCAGCATTATCACGAATAGCACAGGTATTCAGAAAGATAACGTCAGCGTCATCAATCGTATTCGTTAGTGCATAGCCGCTGGCTTGCATAATGCCCCTGACAATTTCTGAGTCGCTGACATTCATTTGACAGCCATAAGTTTCAACATACACTTTTGGTGCTGTTCCACCAATGTGATGCTGAGTATCAATCCCCCGAT
This sequence comes from Candidatus Kapaibacterium sp., assembly GCA_025055035.1. Taxonomy (GTDB): domain Bacteria; phylum Bacteroidota; class Ignavibacteria; order Kapaibacteriales; family UBA4661; genus PH2015. The sequence continues at coordinate 21,248 of JANWZB010000015.1, read as the reverse complement.
GTGTATGCAAAGAGACAGGGGTGTGAGATGAAGGAGAAGACAAAGGTAGCTGGACAATAGGAAGTTCAATCATAGCGAATTCCTCGCAAAGAAACGCGTGCAATCACAGTTGCATTGACATAACGCTGGAGTCTATACTTTTGCTTTACTTATTCTGTGCCGTATGAACTCTATAACACCCGGCATCACGGAAGCAATGATAATACCCACAATAACTAACGAGAAGTTCTGTTTGATGATGGGAATATTGCCAAAGTAGAAGCCCAAGTAGATGAATACTGCCACCCAGAGCAATCCGCCAAGAATATTGTAAATCACGAACCGTGCGTAGTTCATCGCTCCGATACCAGCAACAAATGGGGCAAATGTGCGAACGATAGGTAAAAACCGTGCAAGAATAATGGTTTTTCCACCATGCCGCTCGTAAAAGCGTTCGGTGTAGGTAATGTGCTCGCGTTTGACAAATGGAAACCGCTGTAATACGCTGAGACCAAGAGTCGCGCCAACGGAATAATTTACTGTATCGCCCAACACTGCTGCAACCCATAGCAGAAGTACTAGAAGTGTTGTATGAAGTGCCCCTGTAGCAGCAGCAAGTGCTCCAGCAGCAAAGAGCAGAGAATCTCCCGGTAAGAACGGTGCGATAACAAGACCAGTTTCGGCAAAAATAATGAGAAAAAGAATAGCGTAGGTCATCGTACCATACTGACTGATAATCTCACCGAGATGATTATCAAGATGCAGAAAAATGTCAAGAAAAGGCTGTAGAGCTTCCATCTGAGCTTAAATTCCATCTGAGCTTAAATAAAGTGCGGCAAATGGTCACTGTGCCGGTATTCGCGGTACATACTGTATAAATAGAAGTACGCGAGCTACAAAGCTACGGAGATTTAGTAAACTACGCAACGCTTAGAGGAAAACCTTTGACGGCGTAATTACAAAAACACTGGCCACAGCGTGAAAATATGTGCAATTTTATTCTGCACGTTGTAAATTGTGTAGCATACGTTACTAAGTGTGCAATGTACGTTATTAAGTCTACTGCATGGTTCTTGTGTGTTACAGTCAAAAGGGCTCTATGCTCTGGATGTAGCGCATGCTGCAAAGCCCATGCTTGTATGACGTAATTCCTGTTACAATATGCAACGTTCTACTTGCGTACGCCGACTCCAGTACCCCGCCATTCTTCTGTGCATGGCGATGTGGAGTACGTATGGATATGCGCAGTTTTCTAGCACGGTACAACGAGAGACTAGAATGCAAGGCCTCTCACGAGGACAATCTTCATCGTCAGCTACAAATGTGCAAAATAGTAGGCAAGGATTCGACTCTGCTCGTGTACGCCCTTCATTAGCGCGTCAGCCTTCGCTTGTTCCGCGACCGATTGTATTTGATTTAGGTCCTGGTGGAAAATTATCGGTACAAGATTCTGCATTCAAAGTTGGTAGTGCGGCTCTTGAGCCAACAAGCCTCCCGTTTTTTAACGCATTAGGCGAATACCTCCTTGCTCGTCCTGACCTAGAAATTGAAATACGTGGTCATGCTTCTTCTGAAGGCGACCCTGCAAAGAATATGCAGCTTTCTATCGAGCGAGCAATGTCGGCAAAAGAGTATCTTGTGAAGAACTTCGGTATTCTGCCATCGCGTATCAGAACGCGTGGGTTTGGCGATACGCGACCAATTAAATCCAATGCCGATGAAAAAGGTCGCGCACAGAACCGCCGTGTGGAGATAGTTGGTGTTTCTTCTATTAGTCAGCAGGCGCTGACAACAGAAACTGGCAAGGCTGCTGAGGGTATTGGCAAACTAACAGACCTCGAAAACAAGGTGCAGCTTCGTGCTCCATGGGAATTAGCCTTCCACAATGCACGAAAAAACGATGAAATCCATGAGTATCACCGTATTAACACCGGAGAAAATTCTCGTGCTGAAATTACCTTCAACGATAACAGCAAGATCCAAATCAGCGAGAATACATCGATGCTTATCCTTAGCCCGAGCCGTAATCGCGCTGCTGAAAAACCCCAAGAAAATGTACGCCTCCTCAGAGGAAACCTATTCGTGAAGCTCAATGGGTACAGTAATTCCAACGATAAGTTTACAGTGAGAACTGAAGAGTCTGCTATTGAATTCGACCGCAGCAATTCTGGTAGAATCAGCGTTGATAGCAACAAGAAAGCTACAGTATCAGTATTCGAAGGGGCAAGTGCACGTGTCAAGATTAGTTCTGCTCAAGGCACAGACTCTGCAGTAGAAGTCAAGAGTGGTTTCGGATTCACAATACAGGGTTCTGACGGTGTTGGCACACTGCGCAAAATTCCTGAACAACCTGAACTTCTTTCTCCAGACAAAACGTTTGCAAGCCTATTGTCTATACCTTCTCCCGTGGTTTTTCAGTGGGTGCGGCGTGCTCCTTTCACGCGCTTAGAAGTTGCAAGCGACCCATCGTTTACGGCGCTTGTGTACCGCCAAACATTTCAATCGAGTGATTCTGTGATTATGCCACTTGATTCTGGTGATTATTACTATCGCCTCGCAAGTATTGACGAGTACGGTATAGAAAGCAAGCCTGTAGAAGGTACAATTAGCATTGCTGGACAAGGTAAATCCCTTGCATTCCGATTCACCGGATTTGCATTGCTACTGGTTGCTGCTGCACTGCTGTGGTTAAGTATATTGCTCAATACTCCATATGAGGCAAAATACATCAGCAATCTATCTGTATCGAATGGGCGGTTGGAATTTACCTTTATGAATAGTACGCAGTATTTGCTATACCGTATTCGCGATTATGCTCTCGACCATCGATCGCTCCTTCTAATTATGCGTTCTATAGCGGCACTGCTGGTTCTGCTTGCGATATACGTTTTGCTTTAATGGGCGTTTGCAGTATGGCTTCATTGTCGTTAGAACTTCATGCAGATACTCCAGAACGCTATAAATTGAGTAAAATCGTTAGTGAGCTGAACGATGGTGCAGTAGTGCTGTACCCCGCTGATACAGGCTTTGCTCTTGGATGTGCACTGATGCAAAAAAACGCCATTGAGCGTATTCGGCAGATTCGCCAATTACCAAAGAACAAGCACCTGACGTTTCTGTGTGATTCTTTGTCGCATGTTGCTGAATATGCAAAAGTGAGTAATCGGGCATACCGTGCTATGAAGCGCTTAGTACCTGGTCCGTTTACGTTTATTTTGCCTGCGACCAAAGCTGTTCCTCACTATGTTCTCGACCCAAAGCGTAAAACAACAGGCATCCGAGTGCCTAGAAATGCTCTTGTGCAGAGTCTGCTGCACGAGCTCGGAAGCCCAATCATATCAATTACAGCGCGCAGTGATGATGGAGAATATACCACGCCCGAGGATATCGTGGAAACCTTTGCCCCACTCGTTGATGTTGTAGTAACAGCATCAGACTATCAGTTTGACGGTGAATCAACGCTCATTGACATGACATCGGATGATTTCGTGCTGCTACGGCGCGGTGCAGGTGTGCAAGAGGTATGTCAAGAAATCCCTGAGCTCTTCGAGCTTTAAAGCTTCCCTGAAACTCTAGTGTATGCAATTTTCGAATTGTTATATGGAATGCGGAGGAAACGTGAATGTTCAATCAACTTATTGCCCGAACTTTACCCATAGTTCCCAAGCCTATTGTTCGGCGTGTATCTCAACGCTACATTGCGGGGGAAACGATTAACGATGCTGTTCAGGCTGTACAGCGCCTGCAGCAACGAGGTGCCGTTGCTACTATTGATGTGCTGGGGGAATTTGTTCGCTCGCGCGAGCAGGCTCAGCAAGAAGCTGGTATGTCGCTTCATGTTCTCGATGCCATTCATCAGCACGACCTGAGGTCGGGGGTGTCCGTAAAGCTTACATCCTTAGGACTGGATATTGATGACGCGTTGTGCTATACAAATGTGCGGAATATTGTTGCACGAGCAGCGGAGATAGGACGCTTTGTTCGATTAGACATGGAAAACTCACCCTACACAACAAAAACGCTTGATATATACAGGCGCCTGCGGAGCGAAGGATTTGCTAATACGGGGGTTGTCATTCAGGCGTACATGCGGCGTAGTGAGGACGACATCCGGTTGCTTGCCAGCGATAGAGCGTCTGTGCGGCTTTGCAAGGGGATCTATATTGAGCCCGAAGAGATTGCCTTTCGTAAGCGTGAAGAGATTCAAGAACACTATAAGCGCCTCTTGTGTATGCTGTTCGATAACGGTATGTATGTTGCGATTGCAACCCATGATGATGTACTCCTCGACTTTGCTCAGGAAGAAATTATTCGGCGTGGCTTGCGCAGAGAACAGTATGAGTTTCAGATGCTACTCGGAGTGCGTGAACATAAGCGTGATGAGCTCATTCGTGCTGGTCATAAGGTACGGATTTATGTGCCTTTTGGTCACGATTGGTACGGATATTCTATACGACGCTTGCAAGAAAACCCTGAGGTAGCCGGTCATATTGTGAAAGCAATGTTTGGAATTGGGCGTTGAGTTTGTAACCTAAACTAAAGAGTCTTGCTAAGAGAGCGTTCGACGTGCGCGACGGCGAGCTAAGCGTAGAATACGCAAGTAACAAGGGCGCAAAATATCGCGATTGTCAAGGAAATATTCAATTCCTGTCCATACTGTAATGAAAGTAACAAGGAGCATGAGACTTTGCACAACCAGAGGCTGAAGCGCAAAAGCAGTGTAGTCATAGAACTGTGCCGATAGAGGTAGTGCTTGAGCTGTCCGAAAGACAAGTACGGCAATAATAAATGTCATTTGGGCGAATGTTTTGGCTTTTGCGCCCCACGACGTTATAAGCGGTCTCCCAATACTGTCTGCATATGAGCGCAGCGCTGTTGTTGCAACATCTCTAACGAGGACAACAAACACCATCCACCACGCAATAAGACTCAACAATGCAAACCCTACAAATGCTGTGCTTGTCAGAATCTTGTCTGCCAAAGGGTCAATAATTGTTCCGCATGTAGAGCTCTGGCTATATTTGCGAGCCAGCCAGCCATCAACATAATCAGTAAGAGCCGCAACGATGAAGAGCACGACAGCGACAATCCGTTCTATGTGCCCACTCTGTAGGAACAGTACAAGGAAAATTGGTGCAATGATAACACGCGAAAGGCTGAAGATATTGGGAAGAGTGTAACGCATAGTGTAGTGCAGAAAGACCTTACAAACTTATAGAACATAGGTGATATTTCCACGTGTTTGTCGAAAATTTTTAGGGTGTCTAGCAGGGTCAGCAAGCCTGTGTACTATTGAATCTACAGTGCATTTGCGCTAGCGCGATGCACGCGTGCTCTCGCAGCATGGAAGATATTGGTGGCTGAGGCGCATGGACAAATCAGGCTGTCATTTTTTTGGAGTGTAACATTTTTGTTTGGTTGATATATCAACTTTTTTTGTATTTTTCGGTACGTTTCTGATGCGTTGTCTTTGCTCAGAGTGCTTTCTAATTTACTTGATTCTTTCACCGTTTTTTGTGTGGTGTTAGCTATGACAGCAACAGATATTCAAAAACTGCAGAAGGGTGGTGCTTTTCTTATCGAAGAAACATCGCCTGAAACAGTCTTCTCGCCTGAGGACTTCAGCGATGAGCTGAAAATGATTGGTCAAACAACACGAGACTTTTGTCAGAAGGAGATTATCCCGAACATCGAGCGCTTAGAAAAACTTGAGCCTAATTTGAACGAAGAGCTATTGCGGAAGCTTGGTGAGATTGGTCTGTTAGGCATTGAAATTCCTGAAGAGTATGGTGGTACGGACTTGCCTAAAACTGCAGCAATGCTGGTTGCTGAAGAGCTTGCTGTGCTGGGTGGCTTTAGCACGACATACGGTGCGCATCAGAGCATTGGCACACTCCCCATAGTGTACTTTGGCAATGCAGAACAAAAAGCCAAGTATTTGCCAAAGCTCAATACTGCGGAGCTTATTGCAGCATATGCATTAACTGAACCAAATGCAGGTTCGGATGCACTTGGAGGGCAGTGCAAAGCAACGCTATCGGACGATGGGAAGTACTACATTCTCGAAGGTACCAAGATGTGGATTACGAACGCTGGCTTTGCTGACCTTTTCACAGTATTTGCTCGTGTAGATGGCGAAAAAGAGAAGTTTAGTGCGTTTCTTGTCGAACGCTCGATGGAAGGGGTTTCGACGGGTGCAGAAGAACGCAAAATGGGCATTAAGTCTTCCTCAACACGCATGCTTATTCTGGACAAGGTTAAAGTACCTGTAGAAAATCTGCTGGGTGAAGTTGGTCAAGGAGCGAAGATTGCATTCAATATTTTGAATACTGGACGCTTTAAGCTTGGTGCTGGGGGACTTGGTGGGGCAAAGCATGCCTTAGCTATTGCCGCAAAATATGCCCAAGAGCGTAAGCAGTTCGGTCAGCCGATTGCGAACTTCGGTATGATGCAAGAAAAGCTTGGTGAGATGGCAGCACGTATCTTTGCTTGTGAGTCTGTAATTTACCGCACAGCAGGGTTGATTGATGCTGCTATTGGTGAGAGCAAGGATGGTGCGTTCAAGCTCAAATGCATTGAGGAATATGCTGTTGAGTGCTCGATGATTAAGGTGCTTGGTAGTGAGGTGCTAAGCTACGTTGTTGATGAAGGCGTACAAATTCACGGAGGATACGGCTTCTCGCAGGAGTACGCTATTGAGCGTGCATACCGTGATGCACGGATTATGCGTCTCTACGAAGGCACAAATGAGATAAACCGTATGTTGATTCCGGGTATGCTGTTGAAGCGTGCTATGAAAGGGCAATTGCCTTTGCTCCAAGCTGCACAGAACGTCCAAAGCAAAGTGATGGATGCTAGCCTCGAGGAAATGCATGATGGTGGGGTGCTGGGCGAAGAACTGCGTGCTGTGCGTAATCTCAAAAATATTGTGCTTATGCTTGCCGGGACAGCAGCAATGAAGTNTGGTCCGAAGCTAGAAACGGAACAAGAGCTTATGGCACGTATTGCCGATATTATTATCAATCTATATGCTTCTGAGTCTGCTATTCTGCGTACGCGCAAGCTCAATGCGCGCGGGCTAGATACGAGTGTTATGGAAGAAATGACGATGCTCTACACCCATGATGCTGTTGAGCGCTCGGCGATTGCAGGGCGTGAAGCTATCTGCCGTATGACAAATGATGAGCAAGAACTGGCTGTATTTATGGGTGCGTTGAAGCGGTTTACACGTCATGCAACTGTTAGTACGATTGGTCTGCGCCGTGCTGTTGCACAGAAAGTATTGGCGGTAAGTGGTTATCCTGTACAAGCATAGAGCTGCTCATACCAAAGAAACAAGCATGCTTGATGGTTCCTCACCTAACATTATGAGGTGGGGAATTTTGTTGTCAAGTCGTTTGAAGCGCAGGCGTGTTCGAACCCGTTTGCGTGTCTCCAATTGTTCTCTTATGGTATATGTTGGTCTTCTATGCCAGAAAAACTGCCTGAACAATTATCATGCTTGTCGCGGCATACTGTGAAAGTATTGATAGTACACTCTCGTATTGTTCGCATGTAGGAGTACTTCCTAGAATGTTTTTCTGATGAGTAGCGTTTTTGGCATGCAAAAACGCCTGGTATTGATGTGTACAGACATGAAGTATGGTAATGTCCTTGAATTGGGTGTCCGAAAGAAAAATGCTGGTTCTGCGCAAAAAATAGCGTAAGTTTATGCTTCATAAAATGCATGTTTAATTTTAATGTCGTTTCACCGTTGTTGCCAATCATGATTCGATTGTTATGTTATGCTTTTTTGGTGCTGCTTCTTGCAGTGAGTAGCTGTGCACCTAAAATGAGCTTTCTTCCTCCTCGCAATGTTGACGAGTACTTTGAACAAGCGCTCGAAGCATTCAAAAATGACAATCTTGCAACAGCCCAAAAATACTTTGATATCATTAAGCTTCAATATCCGGCTAGCAAGTACGCTGATGATGCGCAGTATTACCTGGCGGAAATTAATGTTAAGAAAAACGAACATATCCTTGCTGCCTACAACTATAACCAGCTTCGCCGTACCTTCCCGAACAGTGAATATGCAAAAATTGCTGCATACAAAGCAGCTATGAGTCAATACCGTCAGTCCCCCAAGTACGACCGTGACCAAGACTATACTCGGCAGGCTATCAAGGCATTTGCAGAGTTTCAGGCGCTCTACCCTAAAGATTCGCTTGCCATAGAAGCAGGGAAGCGTATTATTGAACTGCGAACAAAGCTTGCTGAGCATGACTATCGTACAGCCGAGCTATATATTAAACTCAATGCTCCCCGTGCGTCGCTTATCTACTACGATCTTGTGCTGAATAATTATCCCGATACAGAATTTTTCGAGCCTGCATTTCTTGGGAAAGCGCGTATGCTGCTGCGCCTGAAGCGTTTTCAGGAAGCAGAAGAAACGCTACGCTTGTATCGACAGCGCTTTCCACAAGGGAAACTTCAATCTGAGGTGTACGATATTGCTGAGCAACTCAAACAAGCATTAGCCCAGACTACTACTCCATAACTGTACAATATGTCGCTTTATGAGTGCGCAGACGCCCAAAACTCCCAAAAGCTCGGAAATAGTGATGACAGAGCTTGTGCTCCCGAACGATACAAACATGCTTGGCAACCTGCTCGGTGGACGCTTGATGCATTGGATCGATATTGCTGCAGCACTTGCAGCAATGAAGCATGCTGGTCAGATTTGCGTAACAGCATCGGTCGATGAAATTAACTTTGACGCACCTATCCGCCTAGGCGATGTTGTGAAACTGTATGCATCGGTGAATCGTGCATTCCGAACTTCGATGGAAGTAGGCGTAAAGACTGTGCGCATGAACGCAGCAGGTGAGGAGTTTCCTGTAAATACAGCGTATTTAACGTTCGTTGCACTTGATGAACATCGTAAGCCTTGTCCTGTACCACCTCTTGTGCCAGAGACTCCCGAAGAGCAGCGCCGTTTCGAAGAAGCCGGACTACGACGCGAGATGCGGTTGCGCCATCGGCAGCAGATTCAGCAGTATCGCCAAGAACGAGGAGTTAATAAGCCTTCTTCGTCATAGCACATAAGCGAAAAAGCTTGCGTAGCAAGCAAGAACAAGCTATATTTAAGGCCTTTAGTTGGCGCCAACAGAACGCGAGCATCGCATGTCCTAGTAGTTCATGGAGTAGCAGAAGATAATGCTGGAAAATGCTGGAAGTAGTGTGGAGAGGTGCTAGAGTGGTTGAATAGGACGGTCTCGAAAACCGTTATAGGAGCAATCCTATCGAGGGTTCGAATCCCTCCCTCTCCGCTGTGCACTCGAGCACATGATGAGCCCGGATGGCGGAACTGGCAGACGCGCTATATTCAGGGTGTAGTGACCGCATGGTCGTGCAGGTTCAAATCCTGTTCCGGGCACGCAGAGCAAAAAGCCATGTCTGCAGCACGGTGTGCTTAGCTGCAAGTAAACAACAGCGCAGTCTGCAGCCGTGCAGCAATATTCTTCTTTGTTATGTCTCACACCATCACTACATCACCATGGATGTTTCACTGAAGTTTATTCGCCGTGCCACTGCTGCCCTGTTGATAATACTGATTAGTGCAGCAATCGTGGTATTTGCTACGGCAACACCAAGCAAGGAGGCCGCTGCTATGACTACTACTGTATCTACTGTATCGTCTATTTACGACTTCACTATGAAAGATATTGACGGTAACGCTGTCAAGCTTGATATATATAGAGGGAAAGTACTGCTTATTGTGAATGTTGCGAGTAGATGCGGATATACTCCACAGTATGAGGGACTGGAAGCCTTGTACAGACGTTATAAAGATAAAGGATTTGTTGTACTAGGGTTTCCAGCAAATAACTTTCTTGGCCAAGAGCCCGGTACTAATGCAGAAATTAAACAGTTCTGCACGACAAAGTACAACGTAACATTCCCCATGTTCTCTAAGATTTCTGTCAAGGGGAACGATATGCATCCCTTGTATCAGTATCTGACAAAGAATGCTCAGCCGCCAGGCGATGTACAATGGAACTTTGGGAAATTCCTTATTGGCAAGGATGGTCGCATTCTCGCTCGTTTTGAACCGGGTGTCAAGCCTGAGAGCTCCGAGCTTGTCAAGGCTATTGAAGCGGCGTTGTAGCCGGTATTCCGTATACACACAACGTACAAACATTTGAACTAGAAGGTCATTGCACATGCAGCACTATGCTGTATTCCCCCTGCTGTGCCGCGCGGCCATTTGCGTCGCTGGAGTAGTAGCAGTATGGGTGTTCTGCCGATGTACGACGCATTTGCGTCCTGAAACGCAAGCTATGGTGCATGAGCTCGAGGATTCCCTCACAACGCTTATGACGATTGCCGACGACAGAGAATTTCTGCGTACATATATTGCCTTCAATGTGCGCTTTGCTTTGCGGCACAAGCTTGCCCTAAGCGATACGGCAACAAGCCGCGAATTGCACGACGAACTTTCAAAAATGGCACTTGTACAGGCTGCTCAGCGTCGCATAGATGCTATTCAAGCAGCCCGACCCTAACCTTGTTGTATGTGTGGTGGTTTATGATGCGTTGTCTGTGTGCTGTGATAGCAATAAGCATGCTCCTGAGTAACTCTCAAGTATTTGCTCAGCATAATAGTAGTCTGAAGAGCAAGCCTACACTTTCTACTTTTGTAAAGCCTGTGTTTATGTTCGACAATGCAACGGCAACAGTTGTCCCACCTCCGCGTGAGATTGCCGACAAAGCGCTGAAGCTGCGTACAGAACGTGGACTCGATGAAGCTCTTGTATCGCTACGAGATAAACGAGGGCTACGGCGCATCGCCTTTACCTCGACAGAAAATAATCTGACAAACTGTACTCCGTATGCCGATATGTACTTCGATGCACGGAATACGTGGTTGTCCACAGAAGAGTTTTTCAGTGTCGAGGCTGATTCTGCAACAGGGCTTGGAAGACTTGTTCAGAGGTTTGCTGCGCAGCTTGATGCTAAGGGATATCGTATCGGTGTGTGCGAGGTCGGTGGTGGGATTGCTGTATGGCGCATTTCTACACCTGTTCTCACATGGTACGAGTGTGAAATCTTCAAAAAATCGGTTGATAGCAACTATGCACTTGCACTGACTCTCGACAAAGAGCCATACAGTGTCCCAAATCCCTATATCTACGGCACTGCCTACTTTGATGAACGTGGAACTTTGATGAGAATACAAGCCAAGTCTAAAGTAAAAATGGCGGCAGCAAACCGATAAGCACGTCATATAGTGCTATAATGTAGTGCTATAATGTACACAATCTTGCTGCAGTATGATGAACGATATAAATTGTTTGCGTCTCTTGTCGAAAAAGCATTTGTAATAACTGCGTATTCAATGACAAGGGTACTCTTATTGGCTTCTATCATCTATCAGCAATAATACACTGCGGTGTGTAGAACATTCCGACATCCTCAGATGTCCGCAAATCCATAGCGTTGCAGTATACTGACTCAAAGCGTGCATGACCGTTGCATTATATACATTGGGCTGTAAACTAAATTACGCTGAAACCTCGCAACTACAGAGTATGTTTGAACGCGAAGGGCATACCGTTGTTCCATTCGGTCAGCCCGCTGACGTTGTCATTATCAACACATGCACTGTAACAGAAAATGCCGATAGGGAATGCCGTCAAATTATTCGGCGCGCGCTACGTATATCGCCCAAGGCGTTTATTGGTGTTACAGGGTGCTATGCGCAGCTGCAACCAGAAGAAATTGCTTCGATTGACGGTGTTGATGCGGTGTTTGGTGCACAGGAGAAATTTCGCATTACAGAGCTTATTGGAGATTTTCAGAAAGTTGATACGCCGCGTTGCTTTGTAAGCGACATTGGTGGTGTAATAGATTTTGCAGAAGCCCAATCCTACGAATACGACAGCCGCACACGCGCATTTCTAAAGATTCAAGACGGATGCAATTACAAATGTAGTTTTTGCACTATTCCACGCGCACGCGGGAGAAGTCGTGCTATAGACTTTCAGCGTATTCCTGAGAAAATACGTGCCTTAGAAGCAGCAGGATACCATGAGATCGTGCTATCGGGTATCAATATTGGTGATTATAGGGCACCGTCGGGTGAGACATTTACTGACGTTATCCATCTTATTGAGCAGATGCAGCCGCGTTTGAGAATTCGTATTTCTTCGATTGAGCCGAATCTGCTAACGCAAGAAATTATTGAGACTATAGCACAGTCATCAGTATTATGCCCATCATTTCACATTCCTCTGCAAAGTGGTTCGCCAGAGGTGCTACGCCATATGCGCCGCCGTTACAACGTGGAGCAATATCGCGACCTTATCTTCCGCATTAAAGCGTCAATGCCACATGCAGCAATTGGCGCAGATGTGATAGTAGGCTTCCCGACTGAGACTAACGTACACTTTGAAGAAACATATACGTTTGTGGAAACCTTGCCTATATCGTATCTTCATGTTTTTAGCTATTCAGAGCGTGACAATACCCCTGCTGCAGAATATTCAGTGCGCACTGGTGGTGTTCCAATGCGGCAACGAGCAGAGCGTTCACGACAGCTCCGGCTCCTATCGGCTGAGAAAAAGCGTCAGTTTTACCAATCGCAGTGTGGCACTGAGCGCATAGTTATTCCTGAACAGCGCAACCCTAAGACTGGTCTGTGGGAAGGCTGGACAGAGAACTATATTCGTGTAGAGTTTACTGCTCCTTCAATGCTTATGCAGGCGCCGGTGCGGGTGCTTTTACAAAGAACATATGGCGACATAGTACAGAGCGATTTCCTCTATACGATTTCTCCGTATAGTGTGGGCAATCCATCGTACATTCCAATTGTACTCTAAGTGTTTGTTGTACGTATTACAGGCGGCATATGCAAGGATATACCGTTGCTGTTGTTGGCGCAACAGGACTCGTTGGTCGAACAATGCTGAAAGTATTAGAAGAACGTTCGTTTCCTGTTCGGTCGCTCAAGCTTTTTGCTTCTCGGCGCTCAGCGGGAACGACGCTAGAGTGGAAAGGTGGAGTGTACACTGTGGAGGAAGTAACGCATAAATGCTTCGATGGCGTAGATATTGCGCTATTTTCTGCAGGTGGAGCTGCGAGTAGAGAATTTGCGCCATCGGCGGCACGGGCAGGGTGTGTCGTGATTGATAACAGTAGCGCATGGCGCATGCACGATGATGTGCCACTTGTTGTGCCCGAGGTTAACGCTCATGCTCTTGAGCGGCATCATGGTATCATTGCTAATCCTAATTGCTCAACGATTCAACTTGTTGTTGCTCTCAAACCCCTTCATGAGGCTTTTGGCTTGAAGCGTGTTGTTGTATCCACGTATCAGTCGCCTAGTGGTGCTGGACAGCAGGGGATAGAAGCGTTGCAGGCTGAGCTTCAAGGTAAGCATGTACAATCGCCGTTCTCTGCGCCTATTGCTTACAATACAGTATTTCACACGATAAAGGAGCAGTATGGCTTTTCGGAAGAAGAGGCGAAAATGCTGAATGAAATTCGGAAAATTATGGAGTTGCCGCTGTTAGGTATTGCTGTTACGTGTGTCCGCGTTCCGACGCTTGGCGGACATGCAGAGTCTGTGAATATCGAGACAGAAAAATCTATCACACCTGAGGCAGTAACCAGCGTGCTGCAATCTGCTCCAGGTATTGTTGTGATGGACGAGCCACACCGTGCTATCTATCCCACACCGCGCATCAGTAATGGGCGTGATGAGGTATTTGTTGGTCGGATTCGACGTGATAGTTCAGTAGAGCATGGTGCATGTTTGTGGGTTGTTGCAGATAATATTCGCAAAGGTGCGGCGACAAATGCTGTACAGATTGCCGAAACGCTTGTGTCTAGAAATTGGGTATGCGGAGTTATTGGTGCTAGTCGTAAGGTCTTATAAAGACTATGTTCTGCGTATGGTGCGTGTGTACACAATGGTGAGAAAAAAGTTTGTAATTAGCGTCGCTTTATGTATTTTCACGGCTTGATAGTGAGCACAAACGTAGAGCAGCATTTGCTAAGGCTAACTTTTACACCTATAGTGCAGTCGTTCTAACTATTCACGAGGAGAAACGCTAATGTCGCAAAAAGTGCTGACCTTTCGTCCTGGCGAAGTTATTATTCGCGAGGGAGAACGTGGGAAAGGGTATTACGTTCTTGAATCAGGCACGATTAGCCTGAGCAAGCAAGGAGTAAAGATTTCTGAGCTCAGCGGGGCAGGTACAATTTTTGGCGAAATGAGCGATATTCTCGACGAACCACGAACGTGCACAGCAACAGCAGAAACAAATGTGCAGGTTTCGTACTATCCGTACAGCCTCGATGAGATCATTCGTCAGCATCCCGATGTTGCCAAGCAGCTCGTCATTGCTTTAGCAGAGCGTATTTCTACGACAACTGATGCTCTTACCCAGGGCAAGCTGGCATTTTTGGAGCTCACTCGGCGGTAAACTGTTCGGGTAAACTGTTCGGGACTATCCACACATAACCTTATTTTCTACTAACGCTGTGACAATACTTCATGCTGATAAAGGAGTGTAGCTATGGGTAAAACCTTGACGTTCAAGCCGGGCGATATTATTATGCGCGAAGGCGATAGAGGTGGTGATGGCTTTTATATCCTTGAGAGCGGCTCATTTGAAGTGATTAAGCAGGGTGTCAAGATTCGAGAAGTCATCATTGCCGGTACGATTTTCGGTGAGATGTCCGATATTCTAGGTCAAGCGCGCTCATGCACTATTGTGGCGAAAACACCGTGCACTGTTACACACATCACGCAGGGACTAGATGAAGTAATCCGTTCCTACCCAGAAACAGCAAAGGAACTTATTGTCTCCCTTGCACGCCGACTTTCGAGTACAACAAATCAATTTACTCAAACACAGTTTCTGATTTGGAAACACAGTCAAGATAGCAATTAACACGGTCCTGCTCTTCACAAACTTACTCTCCCGCAAAATCTCAATACTCCGTTTTTGCACTTTGTAGTAGGGTTTGCTCAATAGTAAGTTGAGCGAGCGGAATTAGGGTATAAAGCTTCTACCACCATATCCTCCGACGATGTTCACATACTCGGAGGTGCAGCTTTCAACCCCCCGATGGGCGTACCAACTGGCATTCACCACGATGGTCGAGTTGGTGCAGCAAGCGTTGTACTATGGTTTGCCCCCGAAATACCAAAGAGACATTACCTAGCCACTAAGCTGTATGCACTACGTACAATAATATTAACACTGGCTCGTTTTTTACCTTAAACTACGACTAAAAGCGTCGTATTTAGACTTGCATGCTTTAAGTACGCAAATCATACAGACTAGCTGCTCTTATGCTACGACTGTCGAAAAAGTGCGAGTACGCACTCATAGCACTCCAATACATTGCAATGCATCAAGGGCGTGTAGTATCTGCAAAAGAAATCGCCGAGCACTACGGATTATCGTTCGAGTTCATTGCGAAGACCCTGCAGCTTTTGACACGACGCAAGCTTATTGCGTCGCATCAAGGAGCAGCTGGTGGCTACGTTCTAATGCGTCTGCCAACGCAGATTTCAGTTGCAGAGGTCATTGAGGCGGTGGAAGGAAAGCCACGCATTGTACAATGCTGTGGCGAAGGTAATGGTGATATGTGCAGTATGAATGGTCGCTGCACCATTCAAATGCCAATGGCTATTCTTCAGCGCCGTATCGAAGAGGTTCTTGCTTCTACGACGCTCCAACATATTACGCTTTCCGATACAAGCCAATATCATGTTGTTCACAAGCCGCGAATACACAGTCATGAACAACACTCCAATCAGCTTATCTCTTAGGCAATATCAGTTTCATTGAAGAGTTCCAGTGTTGCTGTTTGTTTCATAAACTTGTGCAAATACTATGGTCGAAACTATCTCCACAGGAATTGCCGGCACAACAGCCGATGATGACATCAAAATAACGCAGAAAGCTATCAACGAAATCAAAAAAATTCGCGAACAAAATGGTATTCCTGAAACCTATGGGTTGCGAGTTGGTGTTAAAGGTGGCGGGTGCTCAGGGCTTTCATACACACTTGGCTTTGATGCCGAACCGCGCGACAATGATAAAATCCTAACACTGGGAGATTCGTTGAGAATTTTTGTAGATAAAAAAAGCCTATTTTACCTGATGGGCGTCGAACTAGACTATACCGATGGCCTACAGGGGCGCGGCTTTACGTTCCGCAACCCAAATGCGACGAGAACATGTGGGTGTGGCTCATCGTTCAGTGTGTAAGGATAAAGCTATGGCACAGCAAGCTCGATACGAATACACATTTGTGCGCTTTGGTGAGCAATGGATACAAGACGGTGATATCGCTCGTGATGATTATCACCACGTTATTCAAGAACATGCTGCTATGGGCTGGAAGCTTGTGCAGATTTTTGCTCCGAGACTCAATGCCAGCGAGCAATACTACGAACTAATTTTTGAGCGTATTGTATCGCCAGACAATGCAGAATAAATGATGTCTGAATGTCTCGGAAGCGCACGATTGCACCGCTCGCAACAACGATGTAGAGCGAGAGCAGGAGGTGTAGTCTCAAAAATCGTATAGTCGTTTCCTTCAACACATCTTATCACCATACGAACACTATGGCTAAAGAACAGATTGACATTCTCGATGACGTTGTCTCTAGCGAGTACAAATACGGCTTTGTAACGCAGATTGAGCAGGATATTGCCCCACGAGGGCTGAGCGAGGATACAATACGCCTGATTTCGGCAAAAAAGAATGAGCCGGAGTGGCTCTTGGAGTGGCGTCTCAAGGCGTATCGCCAGTGGCTTACAATGAAAGAACCAGAATGGCAGAATGTGCGATATCCACCTATTGATTACCAAGCTATCAGCTACTATGCTGCTCCAAAGCAAAAAGCCAAGCCAAAAAGCCTTGATGACATTGACCCTGAACTTCGTAGAACGCTCGATAAGCTTGGCATCTCATTGCGCGAACAGGAACGCATTACTGGTGTGCACGATGGTCTGACAGGTGGCGTCGCAGTGGATTTTGTGATGGATAGTGTATCAGTTGCGACGTCCTTCAAGGAAAAGCTTGCATCACTTGGAATTATCTTTTGCTCGATGAGCGAAGCTATTCACGAGCATAGCGCCCTTGTGCGGCGTTACCTCGGAACAGTAGTGCCGCAAGGCGATAACTATTTTGCTGCACTCAACTCTGCAGTGTTTTCTGATGGCTCGTTCTGTTATATTCCCAAGGGAGTGCGCTGTCCTATGGAGCTCTCTACGTACTTTCGCATTAACGCAGAAAATACGGGGCAGTTTGAACGGACACTTATCATTGCTGATGAAGGAAGCTATGTAAGCTACCTAGAAGGATGCACAGCCCCAATGCGGGATGAGAATCAACTCCATGCTGCTGTCGTTGAGCTTATTGCTCTGGATAACGCAGAAATTAAGTACTCTACTGTGCAGAATTGGTATCCGGGCGATAAGGAAGGCAAAGGGGGTATCTATAATTTTGTTACAAAGCGCGGTATTGCTCATGCTCATGCGAAAATTTCTTGGACACAAGTAGAAACAGGCTCGGCGATTACGTGGAAGTATCCCAGTGTCATTCTTAAGGGAGACTATGCTGTCGGGGAGTTTTATTCTGTAGCTGTAACAAATAATATGCAGCAGGCAGATACAGGAACAAAAATGATACACATCGGTAAGAACACAAAAAGCCGCATTGTATCGAAAGGCATTTCAGCAGGAAGAAGCCAGAATAGCTATCGTGGGCAGGTGCGCATAGGAAAGACGGCACAAAATGCACGGAACTTCTCGCAATGCGATTCGCTATTGATTGGTGATATGTGCGGTGCTCATACCTTCCCATACATTGATGTAGAAAATCCCACAGGGATTGTCGAGCATGAAGCAACGACCTCAAAAATCGGTGAAGATATGCTCTTTTACTTCAATCAGCGAGGTATTGATACCGAGCAAGCAATTGCAATGATTGTTAATGGATATGCAAAAGAAGTAATGAATCAGCTCCCCATGGAATTCGCTGTGGAAGCACAAAAGTTGCTTGCTGTGTCTCTTGAAGGAAGTGTTGGCTAGTAGAAACAAACACGTAGTGCATAGAATTTCACGATACCTTCTGTTCTCACTGCAATGCAAGAAGTTGTTTTAGGAAGTCGTAAAATCAATCGTGGTGAGCGACTCGGACTAGCGCTCGGTGCAGCGGTGCTTGTACTGTACGCGTCGCGATTCGGTGCAACTAATCTGTGGATAATAGCTACAGCAATATATGCTGCAATCCTCCTTCTCCTCGTATTGCGCGGACAGCGCTTCGTTATCGTTAATGAAGAAGGTATTGACTATAAGCCAACAATATTTGGTCAGGCGCGATGGTATGCATGGTCGAATGTTTGGAAGGTTATTGCCAATTCCACAGAAGTAGCGCTCTACCTCAACGATGACTCTGTTGTATCGTTCAAAGTGCGCGACTGCAAGTGGTTTAACTTCCGCAAGTTTCGTACAACGGTTGAACGCTACGCCTATCTACATGGGATTGATGTGTTTATTCATGTGATGCACGTCGCCGGCGATGCAAGTGATGGAAAGTGTCTCCCCACTTCGTCTGATTGATTCCACCACCATACAGGCGCAGTGTGCAAAAAGTAGTAGCATGCGTACTTTCTACACACAGCGAGATTAAGATGATACACAGACGCAGATAACGAATAACGAAATAGCATTTGTTTCACCGTTTTTGGATATTGTACAATGCTCACTATTACAAATCTCCATGCTTCTATTGACGGGAAAGAAATCCTCAGAGGTATCAACCTGACTGTCAACAAGGGAGAGATTCACGCAATTATGGGTCCTAACGGCTCAGGAAAAAGTACACTTGCCGCTGTGTTGGCTGGTCGCGAACAATATGAGGTAACAAGCGGTTCAGTAGAGTTCGAAGGGAAGGATCTTCTTGCGATGCCACCTGAAGAACGCGCTCGCGAAGGTATTTTCTTAGCATTTCAATATCCTGTAGAGATACCCGGTGTGAGCAACACCAATTTTCTCAAGGCAGCAGTGAATGAAATTCGTAAGCACCGCGGCTTAGAACCTTTAGAACCAAGAAGCTTTCTCACGATGATGCGCGAGAAAATGGCGCTTGTCGAAATGGATCCAACAATGGTCAGTCGCTCTGTGAATGAAGGATTTTCGGGTGGGGAAAAGAAACGCAATGAAATTTTCCAAATGGCGATGCTTGAGCCAAAACTCGCTATTCTTGATGAGACGGATTCTGGACTCGACATTGATGCTCTCAAAATCGTTGCTCACGGTGTCAATAAACTCCGTTCCCCAGAGAATGCAACGATTGTCATTACGCATTATCAGCGATTGCTTAACTATATTATCCCCGACGTCGTGCACGTGTTATACAGAGGGCGCATTATCAAGTCTGGTGGTAAAGAATTAGCATTGGAGCTAGAAGCAAAGGGTTATGACTGGGTTCGAGACTCTCTTCTCCAAGAGGAGGGCGCAATATGAGCGGTGTTCTAAGCTTTCAAGAAAAACTTACACGAGAATTCAATACTTTTGAGGGAAACCTCAACGGTCAGGCTCAGTCTTCTATTCATATGCTGCGCCAGCAAGCAATGAAGCGCTTTGTCGAGCTTGGCTTTCCGACAATACGCCATGAAGAGTGGCGATACACAAATCTCTTTCCTGTGTTGCAGCATGAATACGAGATTATGCTTCAAAGCCCCTCACAGCTTACACAAGCAGATATAGAGCCATTCCTTCTGCCACATACTGACGCCAACATCATAGTGTTGGTAAACGGCGTATATGTGCAAGCCTTGTCAAGATTAGTATCATCTTCGGACGCTCTGCAAGTTATGCCGCTTGCTGAAGCGCTCAAGAGAAAACCCATGCTTATTGAACAGCACTTTGCACGTTATGCAGCGTGGCAAGATGACGCAATGGTTGCGCTAAATACGGCATTTTCGGTCCAAGGTGTGTATATTGAGGTTGCTCCCAAAGCCGTCATCGAAGAACCCATACACCTTATATCTGTCAATGACGCTCAGCGATGCCACACATTTATTCCGATGCGTCATCTTATAACAATTGGCGCAGGTGCCGAAGTTAGCATTGTAGAGACTACTTCTACGTTTTGTGCAGAGCAATATGCTAGTTTGACACATAGTGTCAGCGAGATTCTTCTTGCACACAATGCATCGCTTCATCTCTATATGCTGCAGAATGACCGCGAACATGCACATTGTGTGCACAATACCCACGTGTATCAGGAAGCACACAGTACATTTCGGAGTATCGTGATAACGCTATCAGGTGGGCTTGTGCGCAATACTTTGAACACTGTCCTTGCAGGACACGGTGCAGATGCCCATTTGTATGGATTGTATCTCGTAGAAGACAAGACACTTGTGGATAATCATACTTGTGTCGAGCATGCTGTTGCTCATTGTACAAGTAATGAGCTATATAAAGGTGTCCTTGATGGCAGTGCAACGGGGGTATTTAACGGTAAAATTATTGTACGTCCACATGCACAAAAAACGTTGGCATATCAGTCGAATCGTAATATTTTGCTGTCGCGTGCGGCAAGTATTCATACCAAACCTCAGCTCGAAATCTTTGCTGATGATGTCAAGTGTAGCCATGGCTGTACATCAGGTCAGCTTGATGATGAAGCACTCTTTTACCTTCGAGCGCGCGGATTGGGACAAGAACGAGCACAAGCACTTCTGCTCTACGCATTTGCAGGAGAGATGACAGAGAAAATTGACCTTGAACCACTGCGCGAGCATGTAGAGTCTGTGATAGCAGCACGATTACATCAAGAGCGAGACTAGACGCCCGTTTTTTGGGAATTACTGAAGGCACTATGTCGTGAGCGCTCTGTAGCATCAATAGCAGAGCGCTTGCTTTTTCCGCTTGAATTACTTCGAGGCAATACCATGAAAATGCTTCACGCAGGAGATTATGCGCTCGCTATTATTGTAGTGGTCTTCTCGGCAGTAGGCAATGTGTTGCAAGCACAAGTGTCCAGCAAGCTCAGTCTTGGTGCGCATATTGCAATACGTGGAGGCTGGAATGCCTCGATAACCGCTCTCTCGCGCGGGACGTTTGCTGTGAGTAGGCTTCCAGATGCTGGTATCGAAGTGGCGTATGCGTTAAATCATCCAGGTGACGCGTTTGCCGTGCTTAACCTTGGTGTAACAAATCCCGTCGTACAAAGCATGTCTATCGATC
>JANWZB010000159.1 GCA_025055035.1 Candidatus Kapaibacterium sp. | reverse complement strand
GAATGGACATTGTTACTTCCTGAAGCTCGCGTGTCACTTTACTGAGCATTCTCAAAGCTTTCGTGAAGCTTTCTGATTGCAGCATCTGAGCATCAGGATTATGGATAACCATTGCTTCGATCGTAATAAGTTCTCCAACAAGATCAAACAGTTTGTCTAACTTCTCAGTATCTACGCGAATATCACGACGCTGCATAGAAGAGACCTCGCTAAGATGCTGTGATGTTTTTTGCGAGCTATGTTCTTGGCTTGCAAGCAAAGAAGATACGGAATGTTCTGTGCTGCTCGACTGCTCGTGTTCTACAATCGTACTCTGCACTCTATCATCAACAACTCGATTGTTTGGAGCACTGGAATTGTGTTCTACTGTATGTAACGATTCTGGAATAATGTGAGAGTACATATGTGCATCACACTCTTGAGCAATCTTGTCAATTCTTATTCTGATAGTATCAAGGTTTGTCAAGAGCATAGAAATCAAGCCCGGATATACCTCAAGCTTTTTCTCTCGAAGCGCATCAAGAATGTTTTCTATATCTGTGCTTATTTCCTCGATATCCGTAAATCCCATAAATCCTGAGTTTCCCTTGAGGCTATGAACAGCAGCGAATATTGCGCGTGCAGCCTCCATATCTGATGGCTGACGCTCTAAACTTAAACACGCCTGCTCTGCAATGCTCACTAGCTCAAGCGCTTCTGTGACGTAACGCTTCACCACATCTGATGAAGCATCATATCTGCGCGTAAATTGATTGTGCGACATGCTGCCTTGTATTTTCTCTCTATTAGACTTCTCAGTGTCAGATTTAGAATCTAGCACCTGAGGCTGTTCGTATGGCGTCATCCTCGGCACAGGCATCGCAACTTTGTCGTGAGATTCTATTGTGGACGCATCGTGTAGGTTTTCAATCCTACTAGCGCTTGCACTACGGGCTGCCTGCAGTTGTAAATGCTCTTGCTTCTTTGGATACTCTTGTTGTATCGTGCGGATTCTCCGACGCAAATGTGTTATAAGGTGTTGAGCCATCTCCTCGCTGCCAGTATCTCTCATCGTTGATGCAACTGTATTGAGCAGTACTCGCAGAACATCAAATGTTTCGCGCATAAGAAGTACTGTCTCCTTTCCTACAGCATTTGGATAGATACGCAGTGCATCGAGCAACATTTCAGCTTCGTGCGTAACTGAGTGAATAGTGTGAAAGTTCAAAAAGCCAGCTAATCCTTTGATGGTGTGTATCCCACGAAATACTGCACTAATAGATTCTTTCGACGGCACAGTTTCGAGTGTGTGGATTGTACGTTCGTGCTTATCGAGAACATCCAAAGATTCATTCACAAACGCTCGTATTATCTCGATTGATTCGTTGTCGATTATCATAGTGCTTAACCAAACAATGCAGCCGCCGATACGTGATACCCTTCAGACCTTTTCATAGCACCAGCGCCTCTGTAATTTCTGTATTTGAAAAATAGCACAAATTCACGTGAAAAGCATAAAAAAATTCTATTTTGCCGTCAAATGCCGTATATTTCATCAGGCTATGATATCGTATTCAGCATTCGTTTCCTCTTTCTGTTGCAGAGTACGCGTATAAGCTCTGCAGTAACTGTCATCACAGAACAACGCAGAGCATTTGAGTATGTGATAACAATACGGTTTTGGAGGGTGATATTCTATGTCCGTGTCCGAATCTGCACACAGGCACACAGCACAAGAATCATGGCAAGCCTATGCTATTTCCCTATTCCCCGCGCTTTCTATTCCAACACGCATGCGCTCAGCATCACCGTATTCAGGCAAGGGCGTTTGCATCGCTATGATAGACTCAGGATTTGTACCACACCCAGACCTTACAAAGCCTGAGAACCGCATTCTGCGATACTATGATGCTGTTGACTGCATAGAAAGTGATCTTCCCCCCTCAAAACCTGAATTTTACTCGTGGCATGGTACAATGACGGCATGTACCGCTGCTGGCAACGGCATACTCTCGCGCAGGCTTTATTCCTCCCTCGCCTACAACGCTCACGTTGTTCTTATTCGCACAATGGATGAGCATGGCTCTATCCCTACAGCACGCATTGTCCATGCATTAGAATGGTGCTTGCAGAACGCTCGAAAGTACGGTATCAATATTATCAATCTTTCGGTATATGCCGATGAACTTGACACATCGCTCGAACATCCCGTTACCAGGCTTGTCGAAGAAGCAGTGCAGCAAGGAATTGTAGTCGTTGCAGCTTCAGGGAATAATCCCCGTGTACCATTGTATCCTCCCGCTTGTGCGCCTTCAGCAATCACGGTTGGAGGACTCGACGACAAGAATAGCATGCTAGAGGACGATAGCTTGTACCACTCTAGTTTTGGTCGTACCATCGAAGGGCTCATCAAGCCTGAAGTTATCGCTCCTGCTATTTGGCTGCCCGCTCCTATTTTGCCTGGCACACCTACACACGAAGAAGCTGCAGCGCTTACAGCGCTTGATAGTATGCTCGATGATATGATGATGAAAACGTTGCCTCTGCTTATTACCAAAACAAGCTTACCCCTCGAACTCCTGCGCTCCGATAATCCTGAAGAAATCCGCCAGAAAATTAGTGAACGTCTTACCCAAGAGAAAATCATTTCCCCAAATTATAAGCATGTCGATGGAACATCGTTCGCCGCTCCCATTGTTTGCTCTGTTATTGCTCAGATGCTGGAAGCGAATGACAGACTTACCCCTGCCAAAATCAAAGAAATTCTCACCCTTACAGCAAAGCGTCTTCCTCACTATCCTTCAGAACCTCAAGGATACGGCGTTGTTCAGGCAACAGCTGCTGTTGAAGCAGCAGCAACAGCATTCCTATAACGAATCACAAAAGCACTCTTTTTGAGGATGACTTAACTATCTGCATCACACACTCTTCCTACATGTTTCACATACTACACACGCCTTACCAATATGAAGAAACCTTGCATCATACGCCAATTGCTGCTATACATCGCTTGTATATGTACGCCATTTCAGAACGCCCCTGCACAGCAGCCTACTTACAAGCTTCCACCGGCAACAATTGCCCAAATCATTGACTCGCCCGTCTTTCCTACTGTATTGCCTAGCCCAACAGGCACAGCAGTGTTACTGATAGAAACTAAACCGAATCCTAGCATAGAGCTTCTTGCCGAGCCTATCGTGAAACTTGCCGGAGAGCGCATTAGCACAAGGACTCATGCTCTACAGCGGCGTTCGGAAGTATATAGCATGACAATTCAACCTACTAACCCTGCAGCAACCTCGATACGTATCGGTGTACCGGCACAATCTCGTCTTGGGAATCCCCTCTGGTCACATGATGGTTCATTGATAGCATTCACGCGTGATGCTCCAGGAGGCATGGAATTATGGATTGCTGATGCACGAACAGGTAAAGCCTCAAAGATTCCCTCTATACGCCCTGTGGATATTTTCGGCATGCCATATTCTTGGATAGACAACTCTACCGTGCTTGTCAAAGCCATTCCTGCTGAACGTGGTGCTCCACCTGCACTTTCGCCAGTACCGCGCGGTCCTATCGTGGAAGAGTCCATCGGTAAGCGAATGCAAGTGCGTACATATCAAGATTTGCTCCAAAATCCAGATGACGAGCGCCTGTTCGAGTACTACTGCACGGTGCAACTTCTCGCAGTACACCTTCCCACAGGGAAGCGTACACCTATTGGGAAACCCGGTCTGATTACGTCTGCAGAGTACTCTCCCGATAAGAAATACCTACTTGTTACCAAGCTCACAAAGCCATTCTCATACCGCGTTCCATGGACCGAATTTGCTAAAACTATCGAACTGTGGGATTCAAAAGGTACATTAGTACGCCTCATAGCAAGCTTACCTGTTCAAGACCAAATACCTCGACAGGGCGTTCCAACAGGTGTACGAAACGTTGTATGGCAAGCTCTGCAACCAGCAACGCTTCTTTGGGTGGAAGCACTCGACGGCGGCGATCCTACTGTCAAAGCCGATGCACGCGACCGCGTTTACACACTTTCTGCACCGTTTACCGGTGAGGCTCGCATACTCTTCGATATCAGGCATCGCTTTGCAGGGTTTGGCTGGACAGCAACACCCAACCTTATTACCTACACAGAATTTGACCGAGACCGACGCTGGCGTACTACATACCTCAAAGACCTTACAAAACCAGACTCTGCAACCATACTCTTTGACCTTAGTATTCACAACAGCTACAATGACCCAGGTACCCCCGTGTATGAACATCGCCCTACAGGCGAACGCGTTTTCGCACAGGACGGGGATTGGATATATCTCAGCGGTACAGGAGCAACTCCTCAAGGCGACCGACCATTTCTCGACAAGTTTCATCTTAAAACACGCGAAAAACAACGACTATTTCGTGCATCAGAACAGCGATATGAAACCTTCATATGTTTTGTCGGAACATCGCGTACTCGGATTCTTACTCGCGCCGAAAGCACGACAGAATATCCAAACCTTGCACTTGTGGATATTTCCTCACAACCAACAGCATCTACAGAAAATGGTATTGCACGCACATACATTACAACGTTCACAGACCCAGCACCAGCGCTTGCCTCTTTGAAAAAAGAACTTATCAAGTATCGCCGCGCCGATGGTGTACCGCTTTCTGGAACACTGTATTTACCTCCGTCCTACAAAGCAGGCGAACGCCTGCCACTTATTATTTGGGCATATCCACTTGAATACAGCGATGCTGCAACAGCAGGACAGATTCGCTCGCAACCTAATCGCTACACTCAACGTTCGCGTTCATACTCCACAATATATCTTGCTTTGCAAGGGTATGCTGTTTTATACGATGCAACAATGCCTATTGTAGGCTCACCAGAAACTGCAAACGATACATTTATTGAGCAAATCACTGCTTCAGCACAGGCTGCTATTGACTATCTCGATTCTCTCGGCATCATCGACCGTCAGCGTGTGGGTGTTGCCGGACACAGCTATGGAGCATTTATGACAGCAAACCTTCTCGCTCACACAAACCTCTTTGCTGCTGGTATAGCGTGTAGTGGTGCGTATAATCGCTCGCTAACACCATTTGGGTTCCA
>JANWZB010000158.1 GCA_025055035.1 Candidatus Kapaibacterium sp. | reverse complement strand
ACACTAGGGCTAGTCGAGCAGAGATGGACTACAAAATTAACACCCTGACACACTCCACGCAAATGAAAAGTGAAAAAATATAAAGCCCGAACTCAATACGAGGTATTCGGGCTTAATGGGAAGCTACACTGAAGGATAGTAATTCAAATCTTCTATGAGCACCCACTTGTTGCTCCACAATCTTCGCATACGGTACACGAGCCATTGCGCTTGACACGCATCGAGCCACAGTTAAAGCATTGTTCACCCGTATATCCTTTTGCTTTAGCTTCTACGATACGAGCAGTGCGATTACTAGCCTCAGAGGAACTACCATATAGTCCTGCACTATGTTGTAGTTCCCCGCGAAGCGCTGGACTTGAGATTTGCTCATCGTGTTTAGGCAGCATAGAGAGCGAAGAGGTTGAGGTGAGCTCAGGTGTGGCGGCTTTTCCTACGGGAGCTTCATCAACGGCTTTGACGTGGACGAAGTCCGTACGCTTGAGATAGTCGTACCCAATAGAACGAAATACGTAGTCAAGGATAGACGTAGCATGTTTAATAGCCTCATGTCCCTCGACAACACCAGCTGGCTCAAATCGAGTAAAGGTGAAGGTTTCAACTAATTCCTCGAGTGGCATGCCGTATTGCAATGCCTTAGAAGCAAGCACGGCAAAGCAGTTGAGTAAACCTTTAAATGAAGCACCTTCCTTGTACATATCGATGAAAATTTCTCCGAGGGTTCCGTCCTCAAACTCTCCTGTGCGCAAGAACACCTTATGACCACCAACGCTTGCTTCGCGGATATGTCCGGTACGCTTTTTGGGCAAGCGTCGGCGCTGTGCACGGTGATAGACTTTCTCGATAATTTGTACTTGAACCTCCCGCGGTCCTTTTGTTTCGTCGAGAGTGTTTTCGTCTCCGAGCATGAGTATTTCATCAAGTTGGCTTGCTGCAGTGCTATTGAGTGGCTGTGAAAGCTTGGAACCATCGCGATACAAAGCAATCGCCTTGACCCCAAGTTTCCATGACTCCATGTAGACTTCTTCAATGTCTCGAATAGTCGCTTCTGCAGGCATGTTTACCGTTTTGGATATTGCTCCCGAAATAAACGGCTGGACAGCTGCCATCATACGTACATGTGCCATGTATGGGATATAGCGTTGTCCTTTCGAACCACATTTGTTTGCGCAGTCAAAAATCGGCAAATGCTCCTCTTGAAGGTACGGTGCACCTTCAATAGTCATTGTGCCGCACACGTATTCGTTGGCTTCTTCTATTTGTCGTTTGGTGAAGCCCAGTGCTTCGAGCATGCTGAACGAGGGGTCGTTAAGTTGATCATCTGTAAAGCCTAAAACCTTCGTGCAGAAATCTTCGCCCAGAGACCATTTGTTGAAGGCGAAATTGATGTCGAACACTGTATCGAGCTGCTTTTCAATAGCATCGAGAGCTTCTTGTGTAAATCCTTTTTCCTTGAGGCTTTGGCGATTGATGTGAGGACAGCCTCGCAGTGTTCCATGTCCTTTACAATACTTTTCAATCGCTTCGATTTGCTGGGGCGTATAGCCAAGTTGCGTGAGAGCAAGCTGAACAGACTGGTTAACAATTTTAAAATACCCGCCTCCTGCAAGCTTTTTGAACTTGACGATAGCAAAGTCTGGCTCTATACCCGTTGTATCACAGTCCATGACAAGTCCGATTGTTCCTGTAGGAGCAATCACCGTTGTTTGAGCATTTCGATATCCGTATTTTTCTCCCAACTGGAGTGCTCTATCCCATGCTTCCCGTGCTGCGTTAAGAAGGTACGGAGGACAAAATTCTGGATTGATACCCAAAGGTTTTATGCTCAAGTCTTCGTACTGATGCTCAGAAACATTGTATGCGGCGCGACGGTGGTTTCGCATAACACGAAGCATTGCTTCTCTATTGGCGGCAAAGCCCGGAAATGCACCGTGCTCTTGTGCCATCTCTGCCGACGTTGCATACGCTTCGCCTGTCATCAAAGCGGATATAGCTCCAGCAATTGCAAGTGCTCGTGGAGAGTCATACGGAACACCTTGAATCATAAGGATTGTACCAAGATTTGCATACCCAAGACCTAGCGTACGGAATCTGTAGCTTAGCTCAGCAATGCGCCGCGATGGGAATTGAGCCATGAGAACAGAAATTTCAAGAATAATTGTCCAAATACGGACTGCATGTGTAAAGTCTTCGACTTTAAATGTGCCATTGTCTTCGACAAAATGAGCAAGATTGATACTCGCAAGATTACATGCCGTATCGTCAAGGAACATATATTCGCTGCAAGGGTTAGAGCCATTAATGCGTCCATCAGCCGGACACGTATGCCACTCATTGATGGTAGTATCGAATTGCAACCCAGGATCAGCAGATTTCCATGCGCTAACGGCAATCTTATTCCATAGATCGCGAGCACGAACTATTTTTGCAACACCCCCATCTGTGCGCCGCAGCAGTTTCCATTCTTTGTCTTCAAGTACTGCTTGCATAAACTCTGCTGTAACGCGCACAGAATTGTTGGAGTTTTGACCGCTGACGGTGTTATAGGCTTCGGATTCGTAGTGTGTGTCGAAGACATCGAAGTCTAGGGAGGTAAAGCCCTGTTCAACTAGAGCGAGAGTGCGGAAGATGTAGCTGTGTGGCACTTCGGCGGCAACTGCTGCACGAACTGCATGAGCAAGAGTAGGATTCGACTTGATGTCAGTGCCACCGTCGAGAGCGGCATCAACAACTTTTTGCAAGGCTTTTGCCATAGCTCGTGATCCGGCAACGAGCGAAGCGACTTTTTCTTCTTCTTTTGCCTTCCACTCAATAAACTCCTCGATGTCAGGATGATCAGCATTCACAATCACCATTTTTGCAGCACGGCGTGTCGTTCCACCTGACTTGATTGCACCAGCGGCGCGGTCATAGATTTTTAGAAAGCTCATAAGCCCCGATGATGAGCCACCACCAGAAAGCTTTTCGCCGGTAGCTCGCAGAGAGGAAAAATTTGTTCCTGTTCCTGAACCATATTTGAAGATGCGGGCCTCGCGAGTAACAAGGTCAAATATGCCGCCTTCATTCACCAAATCATCTTCGACAGACTGAATGAAACAGGCATGGGGCTGGGGGTGAGAGTAGGCATCTTCGGAAGCGGTGAGAGTTCGCGTGTCGGGGTCAACGTAGAAGTGCCCTTGCGACTTACCTGCAATACCATACGCATAGTAGAGTCCTGTGTTGAACCATTGAGGAGAGTTAGGTGCTGCCATCTGGCGTAAGAGCATATACGCCGTTTCGTCGTAAAATGCTTGGGCATCATCATGTGTTGTGAAGTAGCCATACTTTTCACCCCAAGAGCGCCAACATCCTGCAAGGCGGTGTACTACTTGTTTGATAGAATGTTCTGAGCCTGTACACTGACGTCCACTTTCGTCCTTGATTGGGCGACCGTCAGCGTCAGTTTGTGGAACACCTGCTTTACGGAAGTACTTTTGTGCAAGAATATCTGTAGCAACCTGTGACCAATGCTTTGGTACTTCAATGTTGCTCATCTGAAACACCACCGAACCGTCGGGATTGCGCAGAGTTGAGGTGCGTTGGGTGTACTCAAACATGTCGTAGACATTGACACCCGCTTGCGTAAAACGGCGTTGAATCTTCATGCCCGAAGCTCCAAGATAAGGGAAAACGAAGGAGAGTTTACTTATGCCAAGCAGCGCGCGCATGCTGTAGAGAATGTGCTGTGCTTTATGCTGCAAGAGGAGCCATAAACATACAAACTTTCGTAAAAACTTTAGCACAAAAATTTTCCACACCTCAACTAGTTTGGACTGTATACTCGAGAGCATCAAAAATTTTTTGCAGAACCCTTT
This sequence comes from Candidatus Kapaibacterium sp., assembly GCA_025055035.1. Lineage (GTDB taxonomy): Bacteria > Bacteroidota > Ignavibacteria > Kapaibacteriales > UBA4661 > PH2015. The sequence continues at coordinate 1,298 of JANWZB010000158.1, read as the reverse complement.
TGCAGACAGTACGAACACTGTATTTTTTACTATATTTGCTCGACTTGCAGCACGTTGTCGTTTGGATAGTTTGTGTGTCTAAAAGTGTATTCAGTAGAGCAGCGTTCGAGAGCCTAAATTCTTGCTACCAACAATTAATACAATGACGCAGTAAGACGTTGCACATCGCAAGTGCTATCCCCAATTGTTCTCTCACTTCCTTTCTTTGTATAGGAGTCGCATATGCTCGATAAAATTGACCTTGCAAAAGCAGCTAAAGTTGCAGAGAAGGTGGATTTGAATCTTCTGATGGACTTTGTGCTGAATATGGACCCCAAAATGATGCAAATGCTTATGATGCAGATGGGGGGCGATGCTAAAAACGGCAGTGGCAAAAAGAAAGAGCTTCCACCGCCAAATCTCGACTTTTATAGCGTTCAAGACTTTCTCGACGATGAACAAAAAGCTATTGTGAGGAAAGTTCGCACCTTTATGGAAACTGAAGTTCATCCTATAGCCAACGAATATTGGGCAAAGGATGAGTTCCCTCACCATTTGCTGCCAAAAGTTGCAGAGCTTGGTCTTATTGGCTTATCATACAAAGGCTATGGATGTCTTGGGCAGACGACTTTACTGGAAGGTATTTGTGCTATGGAGATGGCGCGTATAGATTCGTCTTTTGCGACCTTTTTTGGTGTGCATAGTGGTCTAGCGATGGGGTCAATCTATCTTTGCGGATCGGAAGAGCAGAAACAGAAATGGCTACCACCGATGCAGAAGCTCGAAAAAATAGGCTGTTTTGGATTGACGGAGCCGGAAGTTGGCTCGGGGACTGCTGGTGGTATGAAGACAACCTGCCGTCGCGAGGGCGATACATGGGTACTAAATGGAAAGAAAAAGTGGATTGGCAACGGTACGTTTGCAGATGTCGCTATTATTTGGGCTCGCGATGAGGAGACTAATCAAGTAAAAGGATTTTTGGTAGAGAAGGGAACGCCTGGTTTTAGCGCAAAAAAAATCGAAGGGAAAATTGCGCTACGGATTGTTCAAAATGCGATTCTGAAGCTAGAAAATGTTCGAGTTTCCGAAGAACATCGCCTGCAAAATGCCAATACGTTTGCTGACTGTGCAAAGGTATTACGTATGACGCGTGCAGGCGTTGCATGGATGGCTGTGGGATGTTCGCTTGGAGCATATGAAAATTGCTTAAAGTATGCACAGACGCGAAAACAATTTGGTAAGGAAATTGGCAATTTCCAGCTCGTGCAGAATTTGCTTGTACAAATGTATAGCAATATCACTGCCTGCCAAACACTCTG
>JANWZB010000157.1 GCA_025055035.1 Candidatus Kapaibacterium sp. | reverse complement strand
AGAAGCAGTGATTTGGAACACCTACAAGAACTGGATTCAATCCTATCGCGATTTGCCACTGCTTATCAATCAGTGGGCAAATGTTGTGCGCTGGGAAATGCGTACGCGGCTGTTTTTGCGTACAACAGAGTTTTTGTGGCAAGAAGGACATACTGCCCACGCAAGCGCCGAAGAAGCTCTGGCAGAAACAAAGCAAATGCTTGATATCTATGCAAAATTTGCAGAAGAGATAATGGCGCTACCTGTCGTCAAAGGCATTAAAACACCAAATGAACGCTTTGCGGGTGCTGAAGAAACCTACTGTATCGAAGCAATGATGCAAGATGGGAAAGCCCTTCAAGCGGGTACATCGCACTTTCTGGGACAGAATTTTGCAAAAGCGTTTGATGTTCAATTTTCCAACAAGAATAATCAGCTGGAATATGTATGGGGTACGTCATGGGGTGTAAGTACGCGCCTTATGGGGGCACTCATCATGGCACATTCTGATGATAATGGGTTAGTTCTTCCCCCGCGTTTAGCGCCAATTCAGGTGGTGATTGTTCCCATCTATAAAAGCGATGAGCAGCTTCAGATGATAGCAGCAGCAGCAGAAACACTCGCAAATGGATTGCGAGCGCGTGGTGTTTCTGTAAAGTGTGACATGCGTGATGGCCTAACTCCCGGATTCAAGTTTGCTGACTGGGAGCTTCGTGGCGTGCCTATACGCATAGCTCTTGGAGAACGCGACCTGCAGCATGGTACAGTCGAAGTATCGCGTCGTGATAAAGCGCGTGGAGAAGAGGGTGCAAAGACTGTTATGCCAATGCATAGTGTCGACCATACTATTCCAGCGCTGTTAGAGAGCATTCAGCAAAACCTCTACACTAAAGCACTGAGCTTTCGCACAGCACATACATATACTGTGGATGCATACGAAGAGTTTCAGGACATTATGGAGAATAAGGGAGGTTTTGTGCTAGCACATTGGGACGGCACAACAGAAACTGAGCTGAAAATTAAGGAAGAAACCAAAGCAACAATTCGCTGTATTCCATTCGATGCGCCTGACGAGGAAGGGCGGTGCATATACTCAGGGAAACCTTCGCGTAGGCGTGTGTTGTTTGCTGTTGCGTATTAAATGTGGTAGGCGAAATGCAGTAGCCACAAAATAAGCAGTATGACTTTTGGTCATATGATAATGTGACAAAAAGTACCTTTACTTATGTGCGAATCGTGTGTATATTTGCATACCCCATACAGCAGCATAGTTCTCCGCAAGCATTCTTGTGCGTCTTTCCAACAAACCTTACATTTATGCACAATGACTTTTCGTCATAAAAGAATCTTACTTTCCTCCACTACTCGAACGCCATCACTTTTTGTAAATTGACGGTAGAAGTCTTATCACAAGTATGTAAAAATTTGAACTTTTATACGCGGTAGCACTTTTGTATATTGCAAGTCTGTATACTACTACTGCATAGCATATACTGCCATATACTGCATAGCATAGCATCTTTGCTTCGACCCTGCAACAGCAAGCTTTCACATGTATAACGGTTATGTGTCAATATTCGAATTGGGAGGTTGTATGTAATCGGTATGTCGTATGCTACAGCATGATACAGTGCGAAAGCAAAGTATAACAAAGCAAGCAAGCATTGTGCCAACATTGGTACATCGTACTTCCCCAACATATCGTAGCGCTTTATCATCTCGATGCATATTGCTACAGATACGGTGATAACGTTCAGCGCAGGATACACAAGCATAACAACACTCCCATAACGACCCCCGTTGTGTCCTGCACGGTTTGGTGATAGCTAAATCTCTACAAAAGACTAAGCCCTATATAAAGTACCGAAAGCGCTGTCTAAGTATCTAACATTACATTGCTCAACAAATTTCTAGAAGCTTTTATGAAAAAATTTCCCTCTATACTTTCTGTAACCGCTATAATGCTGCTAGCGCTAGCAGTGAGTCTTCATGCGCAGACGTATAGCGGTGGTGCAGGTCCAGTTAACTGGGACGACCCAACAACATGGGGTATACCAGACTACTTCCCTGGCTTACCAGCTAATGACAATAACGTTGCTACGATCAATCCTACAGCAGCGGTAACCTTCAACAACTGTACCCCACCAAATCGTGTGCGGGCGCTGAATATTTTAGGAGCAGTTGGTGTAACACTAAACGGTAACGGAACGTTACGCATTGGGGCGCTAAGAATTCAAAACAATATTACTCTAACCATTGGTGGTAGCTTGAACGTTATCATCGACTCGGTTCTTGAAGGCAACCCTGCTGCTTCTATATCTCTCAATCCCGGGTGCACGCTGACGATGAATGCAAAAGCTCCTAACAGTCTGGATCTCGGTCCTCGGATAGCAGCGGGTAGTAGCAATGTATCCTCTGTAGTAATAGGACCAGATGCCAACGGAGGCATATATCCAGCTGATGCTATCACAAATACCTATACAGGCTCGGTTATAATTAACGGTAATACAAAGCTATCAGTAAACCATACCCGTCCCGCAAATGCAGGACCGCTTGTGCTTAATGCTAATATCACTGTGCTTGCAGGTGCTACGCTTACTTTAGCGCAGACTGCTATTGGTAGCCTAGTAGGTAGTGGTAAAATTGGGGCTGAAGGCGGAACAGTAGTGCTGAGAGGTACGCTGGCTGCGCCATATAACTTCGGCATCCTACCAGCTCAAAATTTCGCAAGTCCTTTCACTGGAACTTTGCAAATTGGTGATGCAACAGGCAACGGTCAGATTCTCGTAGTATCTGGTGGTGACCTAACAATTGGAAAGGCTAATCCGACAAGCACCATAGAGCAAGGAATTGTAGCACTCCAAACGTCAATCCTCAGAGCTGGAGCTGGTACCACAATCACGCTTAACGGAACGCTTCCTACAGCAATTACCCAGCTCGTCCCAGCACAGAGAGGCTTCGTGACAGCAACAACAGGGGGTGTTCTTGTGCTTGGTCCGGGATTCAGTAATGGCTTTATACCAGTTGGTGGAATTGCATCAATTGGAGGCGAACTTCGTACCTCTGGTCCTCTCAGTATTGCATTGCCTGGTATCACAATAGGAATGGGTGGTATTACCGATTTTGGTAATGTCTCACTTCTTGTAACGTCTGGGTCTATTAGCTTGGGAGGTGATCTAACTCTAACAGGGTCGGGTACGCTCAACTTTGCGAATACCCAGCCTAATACTCTGAAATCACCTAGCGGAGCTCGCATTATTGCTACGAATCCCCAACAATTCATACGGTTCTTGCCAGCCGCTAATGGCGGTATTATTCCTGGTAAGTTCTTCGCAAATCCATGGCTAGGAGGTTGGTATATTGGTTCTCCCATTACTCTGCAAGACTCTCTGAATTTTTCACCCAACGCTGGTCAAATTTATTTTGCTTCGTGGGGTTCGGTATTTACTATTGGTCCTAATGCTGTAGTATCCCTAAACCAGACAGCTGCAGGTACGATACAGAATATTCCAGTAGCAGGCGCGATGGGAACCCCACCTATGCACGCTATAGGTATTAGCTACTCTTCTTACTTTCAAGGTGTTGGCGCATCGTCTGTGCTGGAGCTCGGTGTAGGCTTTAATGGTGGTAATATACCAAGTGCTGGATATACAACAGGAGCGGCGGCTCCAAATAATGTCAATGTAGCATTCTTGCCGCGCCCAGTGTTTCCAGCGAACACCGACGGTACATATCGCGCTGGGTTTAATGGTCGTTTAGTGCTGAAAGGTACGCTGCAATGTAATCGCGATATTCAGATAGGTCCAAACGGCGTCCTAGATCTGCAAGGCGGTAATCTTGTGATGCAAAACAGGCGCTTTTTACAACTGTTTAATCAGGCGCCAAACTCACTGACAGGTAGTGGCTTTATTCAGTGTACCGCACCACCAACAGGGGCGCTTCCGTATGTCCCAGGAGGCGTTGGATATGTACCCTTCCCGCATGTGCACACCCTTGACTGCGGAAGCTCTGTTATGATAGGTCCGGGTATGAATGGTGGCATTTTACCAGCTGCGCGCTTTGCTAATCCATTTACTGGTATCATGGATGTTTCAAGTGCTGGAACGATAACTGTTCAAGGGGATCTTACTATTGGTATTGTAGGTCAAGGATCTTTCTTTGTCATAGGTGGCTCACGTGTCGGCTATGACGACCCAACAGCTATAAATCCAGCTGGATTGGCATCAGGAGCACTAGGAGGAGCTGGATTGCCACAACGACCTGAAAATGCCTGTGTAGTGACAATTGCTCCAAACTCCTCAGTTACCTTGAACGGTGTCCATCATTGCTCACTGTGGGGATCGCCTCGTTCTTCGCCCCCAGGTCCAAACTTACCTGGTACATTCCAAGGCTCTGGATCAAGCTCTCGTCTAGTCATTGGTCCTGGGCATGGTAGAAATCATATCAATGGTACTGCACAAATCTTTGATGTAGTTAATTTATTTGATATTCCTGCACTTAACGGTCAGCCCTATGCATTGACAACGAATGGTAACTTTGTCTCTTCGCCATTCAACGGACAGCTTGTGTTCGAAGGACCATCAATTATCTGTACATCGCTCACGATTGGTGTGAATGGTGGTATTACGCTCAACGCCCCTGTTGCTTTGGCAACGAACACCACATATATGATACCTCAAGAACTGCGTGTAACCCCCCCTCCCCCACCTCATAGATTTCTTTCAAATGGTCCCGGGCTAACTCTCACAATAAACGGTCAAGGTCCTAATGCTTTGATAGGACCTGGGTTTATTCAAGCAAATACTTCTAATACAATTGTTCTGGGCTCTGGCTTTAACGGTGGTGTGATAGACGGAAGCAAGTTTGCGAATCCTTATCGTGGAACGCTAGCAACAGTATCAGCAATGACTTTGACTGGAACCTTGAGTATAGGTGCAAGCACCAACCTCAGACAAGATAATTATACGGAAGACGGTTTGTACCCAGGGAATAGGATATTGTCATCAGGCTTTTTAAGACTAGGGGGCGACTTGACGATAAGCGATGGTGCATTTCTTATCGTTTCGAATGCAACCGCGCCAGCTCTGACCGGTACAGGCAAAATACAAGCAGTTGGTACAGGAGAGCTGAGATTTGTAGACTTTTATGCAAATGGGGCAGGACCTTTCTATAACAATCTATCTGCTACCTCTATCTCCGGTATCGCGCAGCTTGATGCTTCTGTTCTAGCCTCCCCATTCAACGGACGTTTGGTCATCGGTCGAGGAGGGCTTAGCCCAAGAAATAGTCTGTTTATTTTGACAAATGGTACGATAACGATTGGT
>JANWZB010000156.1 GCA_025055035.1 Candidatus Kapaibacterium sp. | reverse complement strand
GGGAATCTTGCGTGTGCCGCTACACGGGATACGAGAGACAGCATCATTTGTACTTTCGCCTTCTGTTGTACATTTCCATGTTCGGAGCAATTTTGCTGCCGATACACACGTTGTGATTATCAGGAACGTTGGAACACAGCCCCTGCAATGGCAAGAGTATAGAACACCAGTATTTATAGACCCTTTGTTCAGAATTGAGCGCATAGAGCCTATAGTAACGCTGCCAGGAGATAGTTCGCGCCTACTTCTTCGCTTTGCAGGTATTCGTACGAGTGAAACGACAACGAATTCCTATACACTGAGGAACTCTTTATGTGCAATCGCACAAACACTGAGCTTTTCTGCCGGAGCTATGCCTCAAGCGATTCTTGAACCTGCAGAGGAAGTGCGAGTGCGCCTATTGTGTGAAGCAGAGCGTACAATTCTTATTCCACTTCACAATGTTGGTACAGCTCCATTGCAATTTATGGAACCACCACGTGTGCTGAACGATACAGCAAATGAGGTGCGTATTCTTGATGTCCCGGTAAGCGTTGCTCCCGGAGAACGACAGGTGCTACAGCTTCATATTCGCCCATTACAGGTAGGAACAAGGGTATTTAGACTCGTGATAGTAAGCAATGATAATCTCAGACCACGCAGAGAAGTACTAGTAACAGTAACAAAAGATTCATCATTGCTGCAATTTGAGACGTCGCGTGTGGAGCTTGGTATTGTGCGATTCGGCGAGCGCATGCATGGTAGAGTACGTTTGTTCAATCGTGGTACTGTAGAGCAGCATGCTATCGCAACGCTACGCACGAGTGGGTTATATCTTGACTCTATCATTCCTCACCCCATTCCTGCTGGCAGAAGTGCAGACATATACGTGCATATGATACCAACAACGTCGAACGCAGTCAATGGAGTAGTAGCTGGAATTCTCAGCGTTCAGGATTCTTGCCGTCGTGAAAGCAGTGTAGAGTTTCGCGCGTTACCGCTCGATGCAGCACTGTCTCTACCTGATTCTATTGTGCTTGCTCCACGTGAGGAGGTAGCGGTTCCGATTGTGTTACACCGCCGCTATGGTGTACAAGCAGGGCAAACACTCAAATTTGTTGTGCGCATCGCAAATACGTCGCTTGTGCAAGTAGTTTCTCCAAGCATTATGGAACAAGGGCTGAGAGAAAACCGTGTTGTGGATGGTGCTCGGCACTTGTCTTTTCAGCATACTGTTTCGGCAATCTCTGATACAGTTGTAGTGATACGCTTACGTGGGTTGTTAGGGAGCGATTCGCTTACAACGTTGCGCATTGATAGCGCTGCTCTTCAAGGCATACCTATTCATGGTGCTACAGCATATATTCGAATACGAGGTATCAATTATGCTGGGGGTAGTCCACGATTGTACTATACTCCAGCGGTACGTGTTGTGGTTCAAAATCCTGCATATGAGCGCCTTGCTATACGTATGGAAGCCCTAGAAACAGCCTATGTAACACTACGTCTTGTGAGCATACTTGGTCACTCTGTGCACATCATTGAGAGAACGGTAGAGGCAGGGCAATCGGACATTGTTGTACCGTTAGGCAGCATGCCTGCTGGGGTATATGCATTGGAAGTGTGGAGCACCCGTCAGCAATTTCCTGCAGCACCACCAGAGCGCACGGTGCAACTTATCAATATTCTGCGCTAGAGAGCGCTATGAAAGAACGATGTACTCTATGGGTTTTCCATACTCTTCATATGCTCAGCATTGGTTTCGTACTAGCAAGGCTGCTCTTGTAAGCTGCACGATAAGAGCACTCGTACGTGCTATACTTGGTGTTGTAGGTGCATGCTCGTTAATTTTGGGTCAGGAAACACAGGGGCAGAGGGGATTCCCCTTCCGTTTTGGTATAACGGGCGGATACGGTGTTAATCGCCATGTAGCCAATTTTGCAGAGTTTGCTGGCTATCCGGTATTTGTGCCTCGTACTCCTAGTATTCCAGGTCCAGAGAATTTTCGCGATGGTGCAGGTAGGGGAATGTACTGCGGAGTACTCTATGAAGCACCTCTTTTCTCAAGAGTATCGCTTGCTATGCGCTTATTCTATGCAGAATATCACGGGCTGTTCACAACGTCGGAACCAGCATTGCTAGGAGATAGGCAAGGGAATGTAGTTGAAGCGCTACATCAGTACCATATCAGTACAAGTATTCCAAGCATAGGAGTAGGTACTGGTGTCAAATGGTATCCTGTAGGAAGTGTGTATATTGCAGGTTCTCTGCATGCTGCATGGTTGTATAATCCTTCGTTCTCGCAAGAAGAGCGTTTAGTGGAGTCTCCAACAAGCCCATCGACTATTCTTGGTGGGTTTACGCCCGATACATTCTCAAAGGTGCGCAATCAGCAGCGTGGAATAGTGCCAAATATTGCTCCAGTGCAGCTGTTTGGAGAATTGTCCTGTGGATATGAAATCCCGATTGGCATTATGCGCCTTGTCCCAGAATGCGGATTTGTGTATGGACTGACGAATGTCTTCAACAACACTGAGCAATGGCATGTGCGCCAAATTCGTGCTGGTATATCAGCAATTCTCACCTTGCAGACTCTTGCCGATGGTGTTGTTCAACTGTCCGATGAGATGTTTGACGAGATAGAGAGCAATCGTATGCGTCGCGTAGCGCCTGAAGAAAGCCTTGCAAATGATAGTGTAATTGTTCGTGAACAAGGCGAGCACACAGATGACGATGGAGCACTGGTGTTGAAGAAAAGGGAACGTCGGATGATACCAATGCTCGATGTGGAAGCCTGGGGGGCTGTCCGGGTTGGGCATCGTTTTTTGGAAACTCAGCGATTGAAGGATACAGCAGGCTCTACGGCAATAGAAGAAAAAGGCTGGGAGGAGCGTCGAGAGCGGCGAGTGCTCATACCGAAACAAGAGCTTGTTGTTCGCTATAACTATTCTCTTCTGCCGTATGTCTTTTTTGATGCGGAGCGCTCCACAACACTACCGCAGCGCTACGTTCGATTAACTCCAGAAGAAGCTGAGAATTTTTCAACTGACAGATTGCGTTCTATATCATCGCTCAACAGTAGAGAGCATCCGTACTATCACGTGCTGAATATTGTTGGACAGCGTATGAGACGCATACCGCAGGCAAAGTTGAACATTTTAGGATGTGTCGATGGGGCAAGTACCGAGCGTGATAATCTTAAAATTGCCCGCCAGCGCGCACTTGCGGTAGCCTCGTATTTACGTACAGTATGGGGCATTGACTCAGCACGGTTGGTGATAGGCGAAGCACGGTTACTGACAAAAGCACGGCGCAGTATCAATGAACAAGACCGACAAGCTGAAAATCGCCGTGTTGAATTATCGAGCGATACAACAGCATTGCTTGAGCCTATTCAGGTAGCTGATACTGTCTATCGTACATTTCCCTATTCTTGTCGTGTAGTACCGCGTGTGAATAGTGCATTCCGTGGTGCTGTGCGCGAGTGGCGTATAACACTGGAGCAGGACGGCCATATTCTCAAGGAATGGCATAGTGATAGTGCGCTACCGGATACTCTGCAATGGGTTGTTCAGAATACGGATAGTGTGGGATTGGTACTATCCAAGAGTCTTAGGGTACGCCTAGCAGTGCGTTTCGACGGGAGCGAAGAATGGGTTCATTCTCCAGTACGTTCTCTTCCGATTGAAGAGCATGTGTTCCGGGCTACAGACGATGAATACTGTGCAAATATCCTGATGGAGAAGTTCAACCTTATTCTATTCGATGCTACAAAGAGTTCAATGACACAGTCGCAGGCATTGACGCTGAAATCCCTAAACACTCGTATTACATCGCGCTCGAAAGTGCTTGTAGAGGGTTTTATGGATAAGCTACCCGATGATGATGAGTCGAATCGCCGTCTTTCGCGTGCACGTGCTCAATCAGTAGCGCAGTCGCTGAAGGCGTTAGCACGTGGCGCGCAGATAGAAGTCTATGGGTATGGCTCACAGCGTTCTATTTACGATGAACGCCTACCCGAAGGGCGCATGTACTCTCGGACAGTACTCATTACCATTGAAACTCCATTAACGTCTGACGGTATGCATAAATACTAGCGTATGAGTCTGTGCCCGCTGATCATGTGCCATAATGTAGAACTACAGCCCTTACAAAGTGAATCTGTACGAGAGCTGTAGAACAATTTCTCGCGATGGACCGGGGAGTGGAAAATGTAAGCTGTTGTACGGTTGTATAAAAGCATAATTTGCACCGAGAATATCATGAGCTGTAAGGCTTGCGGACAGCCCGGGAAGAATATTGTCGTACAGAAGCGCACAGTTAAGCAGTACCATAGCATCATAGATCTTGTGTCGGGCTGTAGTAGTTGCTGCATTAACACCAATTTGTCCGTAGCGTGGTGACAGAAAGCGTACTGTAGGCGAAATGCTAAGGCGGTCAGTAATATCGAAAGAAGCTTGAAGATTAATAACGTGCGGAGCGAAGCCAACTAAAACGTTATTATTCTCTGTTACTCGATAGAGATTTGCAGAGTTCCGACCTGCGAGATAGAAAGCGTAATTGAGCGTAACGTAGCCCCATGTATTGCGTATGCGATATTCAAGCTCAAAGCCTCGTGTTTCGACAATGTCGAAATTAAAGTATTTTTCTTCATTGTTGATAGCAGCATAGACAATTGCATCGTAGATATCAATATTGAAGATGTTTGCGGTGAGAATCATAGTTTCAGAAAGTTGATAGCCAGTTTCCAACTCAATAACAGTCGAAATTTCGGGTCGAATGTCGGGGTTCAAGTTGATGTTCAAGAGAGCAGGGGCACGAAATGCTCGACTATATAAGCCCTTGATATGAAAGCGGTCGAGAACCTTAGTGAGTGCTATACGTGGTACAAACACAGGTGCGTAGCGGCTGTGCCGCTCAAAGCGCGCGCCAGCAGTAACATTCACAATGTCAGTTTTGAGAAAGCCCTGCGCAAAGAGTGCAAGGTTTGTGAAACCAAATGACGACTTCCCATTGTAGAGAAAGCTTCCGCCACTAATATTTTCAATGCCTTCCCAAAAGTGCTGAACACCAGCTGTAATCACAAAAGAATTAGTCGGCTCATACTGTGCTGTAAGGCGAGCTGTTGTGCGGTAAGTGCGGTTTGTCACGGGGTCGCTGGTGTCTTTTGTGCCATACCATGGGTACTGAATGCGATGGGTTAATTGTGGCGTGATCAGAACCCCGGGAACAAGTGGTATATCGTATTTGACATCGACAATCGTGTTGATATGGTTCTTCTGTTCAATGAAGGGAAGAATGCTTACGTATTTATCTCTGTTATCAACCCGATAGTTGTCATGAATGAAGCGAATATCGAGTCCTTTGTACCGTGCATTAATGTTGATGTTCAATGGGTTCAGAGCACT
>JANWZB010000155.1 GCA_025055035.1 Candidatus Kapaibacterium sp. | reverse complement strand
AGAAACAGAACATGAACTTGATCTTACATTGACTATTAAATTTAAAGGGGTAAGTGTTGATTTAAATGTGAGTGAAAGTTTGATAGTAATAAATACTCTTGCAGTAAAAAGAGCAGAATTAAGAGGCGGTCTTTGGAGCACTGCTGGTAAAAGGGTAGAAAAGCCATTGATGCAAACGCTTTGTAAACTATATGACGTACCGGATAATAACTATGCTGTAAAAATAAAAGGCCGTGTTGTTGAAGATGCAGATTTTGAAAGAGAAGTAGATTTTTATTTAGTTGAGGGTAATAATCAATATAAATGTGAAGTCAAACTAATGGGCAGAGGTAATCCGGAAAGTGCCGATGCTGTAATAGCAAGAGATAGTAAGGTGTTCGTAGCTGATAAACTTTCAGAAACCAATAAGAGACAACTTGATAGTTTAAGCGTTGAATGGGTAGAATTAAGGAGTGATGGTGGATTTCAACGATTTGAGACTGTGTTAAATAATTTAAAAATTCCACACGGAAAACTACCGCAAAATATTGATAAAAAACTAGAAATAATCTTCAGAGGAATTTTTAAATAAAAGAATTTGCCGCCAAGCTAGGCGAAGCCGATCAATCCCGCAAGGCGGGATTAGAAAAACTTGAAATCGTCCTTTTCGCTTCCGCTTTAGGGCGAGGCGGGCGGAAAGGGGTTCGGGGGGAATTCCGCCCGCCGAGCCCGTTAATAAAATCGGTTCGGATTTTTTCAAATACACACCGCTCCCTCAACATGCGGCTTATACGCTTCAGTGTAAGCCGCTTTTTGTTTATCGAATGATGACAAACGGTTGTACGAGAGTCTGGGACGGTGTTGCTTGTGTTCGCATACGCCACCAATATGTACCTTGAGGAAGTGTGTGAGTTGCAAGTTCTATGATGTAGTGCCCCGGTACAAGTGTCTGGCCTTTCAGCAGCATCTGGACAAGATTGCCAGTATAGTCATAGATTGCAAGAGCAACAGGCTGGGCGTCGTGGATGTCGAACTCAAGAATAACTCGTTCGGAAGCAGGATTCGGATATGTTTTAAGTACTGATAGAGGTGTGCGTGTGGCAAGGTTGCCACCAGCAGACGAAGCCGTACGAGGTAAAAACGTAAGATTACAAATGCCGTCTGTTGTCCACGTTGCTGTTGTTGGGATAGTGCGTATCTTTACAAACATTAGGCTATCTGTTTGGAACGATGTGCTGTCGGCGTTTATGAATAGGGGTGTTATGAGGGTATCGGGCACAGCAACAATAAAACGTAGCAATGCTATTGTTCCAGCGCGCACTGAATCTAGTGATGAAAAGGAGATTGTTAGCAAACCGCGCATTGATGCATTTTGTGGAAATGTATTCTGTGCACGCAGCACCCCACCACGCAAAGGCGTCTCTGCACTGAGAAATTTCAGAGAGTAAGGACTGTATGCTAGGTTTACTGTGAAGCGAAAATTGCGCAACCAGTACTGTGTGGTATCAATCCGTACAGCAATATCGCGATTGATGCGTAGCGGAAGAACAACGGTATCGCCGATCGTGCCACGTAATGTGGCGGTGGTAAAGGAAAAAATGAGTGGGAGCTCAGGTCGGAATCCACGTCCTGCAATTGTAGCGTGTGTTATACTTGGGCAGGGCACAGCAGTGCGGATGCTGAGCGTGGTATCTATGCGCTGCTCCGAACGTGGACAGTACTCCAGAGTAATTGCGAGGGATGCTCCAACTTGTATTGTATCGCTCAGTGCAGGAGATGATGACACAATACGTACATCGCGCGGTATGTGTACGAGAGATAGTGCTTGTACTGCTCGGTCTCCCACATTACGCACACTCAACGTTCTGCGAGAACAAGCGAGAACTTGTACACTATCGAATTGTACTGTAGGGACACTTGCAGGTGCAATTGCAATACGTGTTTCTTCGACAACGACGTATGCGAATGTTCCAGCAGGAATAAGTTGGAATGTGCCTCCTTGTGTTCTACGAATGTCGATGCTATCGACGCGTATTGGAAACACAGCACGGCGCTGTGTACGTGATGCAAGTTCGATGCGTAATACTGCTCGTAGTGAATCTAATCGTACATTGCTCAGCTGCACTTCTATTCCTTCTGCCGTTGAACGTGCGATAATCCGTTCGGTTGGTACTATATCGGAGGAAACACGCAGCACGCTGAGCCTTGTTGTATCAAACAGCAGATGCAAACGAATGCTCAATGTATCGGTAACGTCATTACGTGCTGAAAAGATGGGAATAGTAACTGTACCGCACGTTGTGAGCCGAAAAGTGTCGAGCCGAAACTCAGTGCTATTGAAACGGAAGGGTAGTCCTAGCGCTCCAACAAATCCAATACCGCTGATGAGAATAGTGGTGTCGATGTCGAGGCATGGCTGCGATTGATAGAGGACCAGACGTGCTGCGTAGGGGCGTGCCTCGGTTGGACGAAACCCAAGCTGTATTGAGACAGGTGGCTGATTGGGTTGTAATACAATCGGGCGAGCTGGGGATAGGATACGGAATGCAGAGATTGAGTTCGATATACCATCGGTGCTCATAAACCCAATAGAATCTACAACAACAGGCTGTGGTGAAGGATTCTGTGATGTACTAGTAGGAATGCCTAGTGCAAACATTAGAGGCGTCGCATCGGTATTGACAAGTGTTGGTGCAAATGTCAGGATACGTGGTGTTGGAAGCATAACAAGGGTTCTTCGCCCTGTGAGGTCGATTGAAAACTCCTGACGTCGTACAGGGCTACGTGCGGTAATGCGCATTGTTGCAGCATTGAGAACATGCTGTGGAGTAGCAGGAGAGCGCGGACAAAAGCGTATAGTAAGTGTATCAATTTCCTGAGGAGGAAGATTATACGGTACAGTTCCTCGCGGCGAGAATCGTGATATCCATGAAAACAGTTCTGGTCTGCTGAATGCTGAATCAGGTTCTGAAGCACCAATGGTAATGCTTTCAATTGTAAATGTGTGCGCAAATGATGTGTTGTAGAGTGTTGTTTGTGCTGTGCGGCAGTCGCACGGGCGTGTAAAGCCAACATTCACAGGGTTTGCTCCTATTTCAATCTCTGCTCGTGAACCTCGCCCTTCGAAGCGTCCCGTTGTTCTTGCTAGGCACGGTGATAAAGAGCTTACTGTAACGATGCCGTTGTAGCGGCGGTCTTCTTGTGGAGAGAATGTTACGCCAAAGCGCACACGTTCTCGTGGACGTAATCGTCGTGGTATAGTGTATTCAGACCAGTGCAGAGTGTATCCACTGGGTAGAGCGAGTGTTGTCAGCTCAACCTCAACGGGGGAAATATTTTCTACCGTGATGGTGTCGAGGCGTCTATCACCAATCTCAACAACACCGAATGCAGTCAGAGGTGTTACAAATAGCTTGGGTACAATCGATGTTGCACGGATATTGAGCGTCCAGTCTTGATTGCCAGCACGAAAACGCAAAAATGCAGCATCTGTGCGGTCTTGAGTGGTGTCATTGGGTGTGTAGCGAAAAGTGATCACAAGTTTTTCGCCACGTCGAATTACTACAGAAACGATTGCAGGATTGTTTAGTCCCGACAAAATCTGGATTCTACCGCCGCTCTGGTCGGTAAAGCTAATATTTGTAAGAGTTTGGTCGGTGTCGGAAATATTCGTAATTGTTAGGGTATCTATCCTTGATGTGCAGCCAAGAACACCATCAAGGCGCATAACGGCAGAATCGAACTGAAAAATACCGCGCATGCCCTGACCTAGCAGTGTAGCACATGTAGTGGCAAAGCATTGCTGCTCTATAATGCAAAGCTCATCGGTGTATGTGGAATCAGCACTAGGACGAAAGTCTACGGGAATTGTAATCGAAGCTCTCGGTGCTAGAGTAAATGAACGTCCAGCACTAAGAAAGAAATGCTCGCCACGCCGCAACAATGCAAGAAGCTGTAGTGTGTCCTGCGTACTAGGATTTGTTACTTGCATCGATGCATTTCCTTGCTGCCCGATGACAACAGTGCCAAAGTTGAGCCTAGACGGATTGAGAAGAACATTCGTGGCGCTCCCAATGCCTGATACGTGAATAATGGTCTCGAAGGTACACTGTGCTACTGTGCTTCCAACGATGCGCGATCGGATAATCACTGAGTCTCGGACTATACCCTCGCGCAGAGGTGCAAAGCGCAGAAAACTTGGTTCAGCGAGAACACCAGAACGAAGAAGAACCGGATAGCGCACAGAACGAACACGAACAAATCTGGGAGCAATAACAGTGTCAATCTGTATGTTAGCGCCCCGGACAGTACTTTCCCATGTAAATTCGATAGGATCGGAAATTCCCGTTTGCGGGCATTCCCGACCAAACTGAACGCTGTCGAGCCGTGCTAGTCCGTATCCTCGCCGTACAATCACTGCTTCCTCAATTGTTCCACTAAGTGGCAGAGCAAGCTCTGGCTGACAAGTGTCATTGGTGCGAATGAAGAGTGTATCCCGATATATTTGTGCAGTATCGGTGGCAAAGAATCGTATAGGAATTTGAACAGCAGCACCTGGTGCAAGGGTCTGCTGTAGAGTCCCTACAATGCGGAACATGCCTGCTCTCTGCTGCCGGAATCCTAGCAATTGTAGAGGTTGTGAGCTGGTATTGCGCAAGGATAGTTGCCGCTCTAAAAATGGCGTCTCGCGGCAACCAGCATATAGTGTTCCAAACGTTACGCTTGGCGGAGATGCTGCCAACACTGTTGTACGCTGAATAGTTATGGGTATGATGAGCGTGTCTCCACAGCTATTCTGCCGAGCAATGCTAACTGCAGCTTGTATTGTGCCTGTCAGCTGTGTTGTGAGGGTGAGTGTTGCTGTAGTTTCCGCCTCAGGGCTTAGAGTAAGTTGACGTGGGGTAATTTCAAATGCTCCTGCTGATGTACCTACAAGCGATAGCACAATGTGTTCGACACATCCTGCAGAAGTGTTGCGAATACGTATAGGATATCTTCGGGTGCGGTCGCACTGGAATACATCTGATACACGTTCAGGCTGAACACTTAGAAACTGCGGTATATTCCGTGCTTGAGTTGGTATAGTGATGCGTGCCCCACGAAGGTCGGCTTGGGTATTGTTTGGTGTTGCATCGCACAGCCGCACACTTCCAATAGGGTCGTTACAGCGATAGTACAACACCAAACTAGGCTCTGTGCCTTGCAGCGAGGTATATTGCCCACATGCGATATCGCGAGGAGACAACGCTCTAGACCACAGCCGTACTTCGTCCATATACCCGCGAAAAGTAGTGTTACGTTCACCGACATTCCCAAGAGCATTTGTGCTTCCTAATTGCATAAGCAGAGTTGGTGTTTGTAAGGTATGAAGTCTGTTTGCGGGATATGCCATGTTACGGTGTTGAGCCACAGGAGTTCCATTAATGTACAGCAGGGCTTGCTGTGCTGTACCATCGAAGACAGCAGCGATGTGTGTCCACACATTATAGTAGACAGAAAATGGTGCGCGGGCAATGGTATTATCCATCGAGCC
>JANWZB010000154.1 GCA_025055035.1 Candidatus Kapaibacterium sp. | reverse complement strand
AATAGCGCTCGAAACAGTGCGCACAGTCTGGAATACTCTAGCCCACACTCACGCAGAAATTGCATAGGAAATTCTTACGGTCTTTCGGCATTGTATGAAAAAGCGCCGCATCCGTTGTGCAAGTGTATATGGCTCAGTTACTGTGCCAGCATCAAAAAGTATTACGCATAGAGCCTTGATTATTGGTGCATGTGCAGCTGATGCCTCAGGGGAGTCTACTGTTGTTATGAATCCCTTGCGCAGCGATGATACTGTGCTTACCCTACAGGCGCTACAAGCGATGGGCTATCCTGCTCGTGTTGATGAGCATAATGGGGACATTCACAAAGTTGAATGGCTGGGAAAACGCAATGTGCCGGAGGGTCCTGTACACATCGATATTCACCATTCGGGTACGAGTGCTCGCCTCTTGACAGCTGTTGCAGCAGTTCAACCAATAGCGAACGGAGGGTACATTCAAATTGATGGGTCAGCGCGAATGCGCCAAAGACCAATGCACGAGCTTATTACTGCACTTACCACGCTTGGTGCGGTAATAGAGCATCACGAGGGATTTCTGCCTCTGCGCGTTGTCAAACCAGTAGCGGAGTTGCCGTTAGAGACTACGGTTGCTATTGATGCTTCAAAGTCCTCGCAATTTTTGTCTGCATTGCTGCTTATAGCCCCATTGCTACCCGGAGGTATAAATATTCGCTTGGTAAGCAACATTACTTCACAGTCATACTCC
The DNA here is from genome assembly GCA_025055035.1 of Candidatus Kapaibacterium sp. Classification (GTDB taxonomy): domain Bacteria; phylum Bacteroidota; class Ignavibacteria; order Kapaibacteriales; family UBA4661; genus PH2015. The sequence goes on along the minus strand of JANWZB010000154.1, from coordinate 4,892 downwards.
GACATGACTATAGCCCAAATGGCACAGGCACAAGTGCATGTTGAAGAACATGTAGAACATGGTAGAGTTGTAGGCTATAGCATCGATGGGGGGCAGAGATACTGCATGCGAGAGTATAACATCGAGGGTGACTACTCTTCTGCATCATACTGGCTCGCTGCAGCAACAATTACTGGTGGCAAGATACATATCCCAAATCTTACCCCGCACTCTTTGCAAGGAGATCAAGCAATCGTACCTATACTCGAAAGCTTTGGTGCAAGAGCAGCATGGAAGAACGATGGTTTGCATGTTCAAGGAACAGCAAAATTGCAAGGGGTGGAATGGAATATGAATACGTGTCCAGATATCGTGCCAACAGTAAGTGTTGTTGCTTTGTTTGCTGAAGGACGCTCGGTGTTCCGCAATATCGAGCATTTGCGCTATAAGGAATCCGACCGCATTCAGGCGGTATGCGAAAATATAGAGCGTCTTGGAGGTACAGCATATCTTGAAGGCTCAGACCTAATTATTCAGCCCACAACAGGATTGCATGGTGCATCGCTTCCAACATTCGACGACCATCGCATTGCTATGAGTTTTGCTCTTGCAGGCTTACGCATCAGCGGAGTTGAGATTGAACAGCCAGAATGTGTTGCAAAATCGTACCCTAATTTTTGGCATGATTTCGAGCAATTGTGCGTGTGCTCCAAATTTCCCCAAACTCTGTGACTGCAATGCTTTGTTGACAGGTTTCCTCTTCGTAAATTCTTGCATCATTAGTATGCCGTTTGTGTGATGCAGATGCACGATTATGACGCGCAGAGCCTTTCACGTAATATTGCTGCAAATCTGTGCAAGAGTGCTAGAAAGGAGGTCTTGCTACGTTCACCAACCTACTGCTTCTGTAGTGAGCCTATTGTATGTACTGCTGTGCGTCATACAATCTAGTGTGCCATGCACTTCTGCGTATGTGCAGGGCATGAGTACGCTGTGCTTAGATTCTCTGCGTGCTGCCCAGCATAGTAGGAGTACGGAACAGCATATACTGGATACTGTGCATGCTGGATTGCCAGATCAACAATGTACACAGCTTGCTGATTCTTTGCTACAGTACGGCATACATCAAATGAATGCTCGAAAGTACGAGCATGCACAGAAGATATTTGAAGAAGTCATTAAGCTTGACCCCAAAAATTATGAGGCGTACTGTCGCTTGTGCCAAATGGAAATTGTACAAGGGAAGAATCTTGAGCATGCAGAGCAGCTATGCTTGAAAGCTGTTCATAGTCAGCCCACAAATGCTGATTATTATTACTGGCTTGGTGCTGTGTACGGATTGCAAGCTTTGAATGGGGAACTGATAGATGCACTAGCTGTGGCAAGTCGCTTGCGCGATGCCTTTCAAAAAGCTCTCAAGCTGAATCCAAAACACGGAAATGCACGCTTCGCTTTGGCGCAGTACTTTATTCAGGCACCACCGTATGCTGGAGGAAGCCTCAAAGAGGCACGAAAACTTGCATATGAGTGCATGGATTTTGATGAGGTAACAGCGCGGCGCATTCTAGCAAGTGTATATCGCGCTCAGAAGAAACCTGCTGCTGCTGAAGATGAGTACCGCCGTGCCTTTGAGACCGACCGCAAAAATGTTGAAGTACTATCTGAGTTCGCATCATTTTACGTTGCTGAAAAACGCTACAATGAAGCAGCAGAGTGCTATGAACGTGCATTGGAGTTAGACTCAACGAATATGTTCGTGCTGCAAGGTTTAGGCGATGTTTATGCTCTTCAGCAACGCTACACCGAAGCAATAGCTATGTACCAGCGCTCCCTTGCCGTGCTACCGCGCCATACTGCTGCACTTGTGGGCTTAGGAAAGGTGTGTGAGCAACAGGATAACGTGGCAGAAGCCCTTCGATACTATACGCTAGCAGCGCAGTATGATCCCCGAAGTAAGCTTGGTAAAGAAGCCGCGCAGCGTATCCGCAAGCTTACAAGAGGGAAAAAATAGTACCCTGTGATTGAATGAACGTGGTTGTACTATGGTTGGTTAGTAATAAAAATTTTTGTATGTTCTCCACTGTTGTCTAAGTAGTAGCCGGCGCAATACTGAATACTGACATGACAAAGACAGAAAGGTAGCTGAAGTTCGACATATAGGCGTATATAGCGTAGTCGAGAGAGTCTTTGGAGCTCTAAAACGTAATTAAAGCGCTATCAACATGCGGGGTCTCAATTAAGCTATAGTATGCGATAACGAGAGTAAGTTCTCTCGCGTAGTGGCACCGACTACTTTGATCGAGTAAACATATGCACCGCGTACTTATTGTCGATGATATAGCGGAAAGTGCGGGCGCTTTAGCATTTGCACTGCAGCGTTACGGGCTGCACACAACCGTCTGTTATGGCGGTATAGATGCTCTCTCCCTTGCACAACAGGAACAACCAGACATTATTGTGCTAGATGTTGCAATGCCCCATATAGATGGCTTTGAGGTAGCACGCTATCTCAAATCTTCCCCTGAAACCTGTGATATCCCCATTATCTTCTTGACCGTGTTGAGCGATGCAGCACGTGTCGTACAAGGACTAAGTGTTGGAGGTTCTGATTATATCAGAAAGCCTTATAGCCCTGATGAACTCTTTGCTCGTATTAAGACCCAGCTTAAGCTGAAGGATGTCAAAGAACAGCTGCGAAAGCGCAATCAAGAGCTTGAAGAGCTCAACAAGCAGCTGAGCCATCTACTAAAAGAAAAAGATGAGTTGCTACGTATTGTTGCACATGATTTGCGAAGTCCTATTAGCGCCATATCGGGCATTGCTGAAGCACTGCTATATAACAATGGATTGTCTGCCGAAATGCGTAAAGAACTGAAAGAAACAATACTTGCAACATCGAACAAAATGCTTGCTTTTGTTCTTCAGCTTCTTAGCGTTGACGCTATCGAGCGTGGAGTGTTGCTGGTGCAGAAACAGCATTTTGAGGTTTATACAGTGCTGTATGAACTCCTACGCCAATATGCATATCAAGCAGCTGAGCACAATATTACGTTTGACCTACATATTGAGGATGGTGCTACTGTCGTGAGCGATAAAATGTATGTTCAGCACATTTGTGAGAATTTCATTACGAATGCACTGAAGTACTCACCACGAGGAACAACCATTCATATCCGTGCGTACAGTCGTGATGCTGGGCAAAACGGCAAAATGTTCCGGATCGAAGTACAAGATGAGGGACGGGGTCTTAGTGATGAGGAGAAGAAATGCCTGTTCGCAGAGCACCGGCGGCTTTCGGCACAGCCTGATAGTATCAAAAATTCTACAGGGCTTGGTCTCTTCATAGCAAAAAAACTAGCCGATAGTATCGGCGCTTGTGTTGGCTATATCAGTGAGGACGGTCGAGGAGCAACGTTCTTTCTGGATATTCCTGATGTTCATAAGTCGGCTGATTTTTGTACACACACACACACACACACACAAGCGCCCCGGGCATCTTCATAGCGCGGTAGTACATAAATGGCCATCATGCGAGCACTAGTACAAACATGTGGTATAATAGTCCTAATAGAATGCCATGTATGTGCAGTATGTATTTGTCTGCATGCTCAAATACATGACTCTGTAGCATTGCTTCAGCCGATACCGTCACGGGGGAAAATCATTCACATTGAACGCTTTCCTTCGCAGTATGTTGACTCACGACCTATTGATATTTGGTTGCCTGATGGATATGAGGTTGATACTCGCGCAGGGAAGCGCTTTGCTGTGTTGTATATGCACGACGGGCAAATGCTTTTTGATAGTAGAATAACATGGAACAAGCAAGAATGGTGTGTGGATGAGACACTGTCTTATCTACTGGATAGCGCAAGTATTCGCCCCTGTATTGTTGTGGGTATCTGGAACAACGGTGCACGTCGTCATGCAGAATACTTTCCAGCGAAGCCATTTGAAAAACTACCACGATATATGCAAGATAGTCTGCTTTCTATCGCACTGCAAAGTGAAATACGCTCGGAAAAGTATCTTACCTTTCTTGTGCGAGAGCTTAAGCCGTATATCGATAGCACCTTTGCGACATTCCCCGACGTGAGCAACACGGCAATCGCTGGGTCAAGTATGGGAGGCTTGATTTCACTATACGCGTTGTGTGAATATCCAAATGTGTTTGGTTCGGCTGCTTGTCTCTCCACGCACTGGGTGGGTAACATTCGGTGGATCGATGGAATAATTCCTCGTGCATTTCGGGATTACGTGTTCACTAAGTTGCCAGAGCCTCGTCAAGGTGCTGTGCAACGCAGAATATACTTTGACTATGGTACACGTGGTCTTGATAGTCTGTATAAGCCATATCAAATTGCTATTGATGAAGTTATACATCGTCGTGGCTATACACCGACGGAATGGCAAACCCGCGAGTATCCGGGGGAAGAGCATTCTGAACGTTCATGGTCGAAACGCTTACACATTCCATTACAGTTTATTCTTGCCCACCCGTCTGTGCAAAGATAGAACGCAGCGCGGGAAGTAGGAAAACTACAACAGTGCGACGTGATGTTTATACGCAGATTGTGTGGAGTGTGCATACTGGCCAGGAGTATGTGCAATTAATCAGTGCCTAGAGCCTTTGCGACTGTTTTGTTGAGATAGAGAATTTGCCTATTTTCAAAAAAGCTGATTCAGCTTCGAGCGTACAACGAAGCTCAATCTGCCCAGTCAAATTTCCTCATAGTACCAGCCTTGTAACACTTCCATGACAGCATGCTCTCTTCTGCGTAAGAATATCGTGTGGGTGCAGTACTATGTACGTTGTGCATTCTGTGTAGTGCTTCTGCTCAATCCTATACTCGCGCGTGCCCAACTGTACTTTTTTCAGGGATTTCCTGATGCTGCCGTTCCTTCAACGTGGT
>JANWZB010000153.1 GCA_025055035.1 Candidatus Kapaibacterium sp. | reverse complement strand
CATATTGCAAGCGGCAAACCCCATACATATCGTACACACGAACAGCCGTGACACAATGCTGATCAGAATTCACTGCAAGTGTAAGAATAATATGCTCATCTGCTGGCTGAGGAGCACGTTGTACACTATATTCTGCTGCTGTAGCATGTTTACTGCTCGAAACCCCTATGCCATAGATTTGCAGAGGCATAGTTGTAGGATTACTGCTCGTATCCAGCTCGGCACGAATAGTATTCGTTTCGACACCATCAGATTGCTTCGCCAAGATTTCCATCAACGGGCGTTGCATTAGCATGCGCAGTGTTGCTGTTGTGTGAAGACCACCCGGATTACTACACTGAAGACTAAAGCGCCGCTCAGGCTTCTCTGGAAAGACAATATGCTGCGGTATATGGACAACACAGCGCTGAGGCGTTATTGACAGTATCTCAAGAGACAATGTATCAAGCATGACACGCATTGCAGGCTGAAAGCCTTCACCTATAATTGGCAATCCTAACAATATACCTGTATTCCGACGCTCCAACACAAAATTTTCAGCACTTTTCAGCACTGGACGCACAGGGTAGAACAGCGCTGCGCCCAAACGAAACCCATACTTTTGAAAATCTGGATTCATCAGCATGAGAACACTGGGCGGTTCAGTGTATTGCGGCCGCGGGACGTGATCACCAACAACAACACGCACTAGAACAGAATCTTGGTACACAACACGCACTCGTTGGTTTGCAATAAACGCATCAACCGGTGCACGGAAATTTAAGCCTTGTATGGCAAACTCTAAGCGTGGCGATCCATCAGCATTTTCATACCATTCAGCATGAACAGTTCGGATAAACGGACCCGGTCGGGATAGTATATGTATCGTTGCTTCTGTGTATTGTTCATCAAAATTTATTAAGCGTACAGTAAGAACGCGACCGATGTTGTTCAGAGAAGCCGGGACTTCGATAAAAAAGCTTTCTGCACTTGTAATCTGCCCATACACAAGCGTGCCATTGAGGAGCAGTGTGGCACGTCCTTTGGCAAAGAAGCCGCGACCATGAAATACCACTGTAAATGCATCGCCGCTTGCAACAGTAGAAACAATATTCTGCGTTGTGATGACTGGTCCGCGAGAGGCAACAACAGAAAATGTTGTTGATAGCGTCACTGCTGCTCCACGCAGCAGCAAGCGGTACGTACCAACTCGGCGCAATTCCAAAGGTACGCGCAGGATGGCACGCGTTGAACTAACATCATACGGGCGCACAGATACAGATATACCGTTGGCAGCAGGAGAAAGCGCTGCAACAGTATATTGTCCCCAAAATGACAAGTTATTTCCTCGTACTTCTAAGTCATAATCACTATCACCTGTGAGCACAGGGTTTGGCTTTATAGCTGTTATTTCTGGCTCAGGGACAGGAATATAAGTGAAAGCATCATGCAACAAGAGATTACCATCTGGTCGCAGGACGGTAACGGTGCCTGATGCACCTGCACCTACTATAACTGTTATCTGCGTGTCAGAGTCAACGCTCATACTTTGTACAGGCATACCACCAAATAACACACCTGTAGCGCTGCTAAATCCACGTCCTGTAAGGACAATACGTGTTCCAGGGCTACCAAAGTACTGGCTTAGGCCTGTAATTTCAGCTTGTGCTTGGGGTACGACAAACGTGAACGTATAGGGGGTGAGAATAGTCGTATCACTTCGTATAATGTCAATACGCCCCGAACTGCCATAGTCCACCGTTGCTACGATAACTGAGTCCGACATCACAAATGTTGTTCGTGCTAGAACGCCGCCAAATCGTATACCGAGAACATGGCTTAAATTACTACCCCGAATCGTCACAACTGTTCCTGCACCACCTGAAAGAGGTGATATATTGGAAATTACAGGCAGCGGTGGTGGAGGTGTGGATAGCGCTATGCTCATCTCGTCAATGAACTGTATCTTGAGCGTTTGCCCATTCAGGTTACTGATGCCTGCAACATTGCCATTCTGCACAGCAGCATTTGTAAACGTAATGACTACATTTGCTGAGCTACTCGATGTATGATTCTCTGCTTTGCCAATAAACTGTATATCGAGCCGACGATGCGTCATGACGCGCAAAAATAAGGACAATCCTTTGGGCAACCCACTTACAGTGTAATGTGTTCCAGTACTCAGAATTGTCCATGGGGTTGGAAGCCATGAGGTGCGTTCTAGTGTAATACTTGCTGTGCCAGCAATAGAACCATCATTTGCACTCGATTCCGTAAATGCTGTTTGAGAGAATGACGCTGTTGGTGCTGGTTGGTCTAGAACAGCAAAATATGCTCGCGGCACTCCTCCTATAGTAGTAAACTGCCCACCAACTGCAACAGTTGGCTCACCGTTCACAGTTGTCATAGCATTAAATTCAATCTGACCATTTGTTCCAGAATTTGTCCAATGCACTACATTCCCAGAAGATGCATCAAGTGCCGCAAGATTGCTAAGTGTAGATCCGCCGATAGCAGTGTAATTTCCTCCAGCAAGAATACGCGATGGAAGCGGTAACACTTTAAGCAAGCCATTGTCACAGTTAGCATTCCACGAAGGAATAAGCAATCCTGTTGTAGGGTCGAGAGCAGCAACACCTTGACGCATTCCTCCGCCAATTGTTGCAAAGAAGCCCCCTGCATAGATTGCCGATGGCGTTGCAGCTACTGATAGCACAATATTATTCGATGCGGGATTCCATGCTGTTGCTGTGCCTGTTGTAGCATCAAGAGCAGCGATGCGTGGTCGCCCCATACCACCAATATTGAGAAATAGCCCACCAGCGTAAATAATATTTCCACTTTTCGAGAGAGAAAATACAAAATTGTCTGCAGAAGGATCCCAAGGAAGTAATGCACCCGTTCCTGTAGCACTCACCGCACCTATAAAAAAACGATTCACACCATTGATTTGGAAAAATGCTCCTCCCATATACATTGTTGCGCCATCAAGCAGCATCGTAAAAACCGTCCCATTTGGCTGCGGATTCCACGCTGTTGCTAGACCACTCTCAATATCTAACGCAGCAGCACGACTGCGCAGCTGACCACCAATACTGGTAAATGCTCCTCCTACATACAAAATATTTCCACTTGGGACAAGAGTAACAACATCACCATTAGCATTAGGGTTCCATGGTGTTGCAAAACCGCTACTTGCATCAATCGCCGCAATGCGGTTGCGCGACACAACTGAGCCGTCAGGATTGATGACTGCTGTAAATGTACCACCGATGTAGAAAATCCCTGCTCGCTCTACAACACACAATACTGTACCATTTGTTTGCGCCATATCCTGACGAATAGTCTGCGCTTCTCCGCATACTGTACTCATTGCGAGAGAGAACAATACCATACCAACACAGCACATGCAATACGCATAGATTGCATATTGACGCAGCGGGATAGCTATAGCGTTCATATCTGTACGTTGCAGTATATATGTGGTGCGAGTAATAAGTATGATATTCAGCCTTTGAACAGCTCACATCAGTATAACGCGTGCGGCACTACAGTTTAGACACTATATATAGGCAAGATTTGGAGCTAGCCAACGCTCTGCTTCTTCCACAGTCATTCCTTTGCGGCGTGCGTAGTCTTCGACTTGGTCGCGTAGGATTTTACCTACTGGGAAGTACTTTGCTTCAGGATGCGCAAAGTACCAGCCCGATACTGATGCCGCAGGAAGCATAGCATAATTTTCCGTCAACACAACGCCTGTGTGCTCTTCAGCATTGAGAATGTCGAATAGTTTGCGTTTTTCTGTGTGTTCAGGACATGCAGGATAGCCGGGAGCAGGACGAATACCAATATAGCACTCCTCAATAAGCTCATCATTGGTAAAGTTTTCATCAGGAGCATATCCCCAAATTTCTTTACGCACATGCTCATGTAGCCATTCAGCAGCAGCTTCCGCTAGACGGTCAGCAAGAGCCTTTACCATAATAGAGGAATAATCATCATGCTGGCGCTCATAGAACCCACACAATTCCTCTACTCCTATACCCGCTGTAACAACGAATGCCCCGATGTAATCTAGCAACCCTGTTTCTTTTGGTGCGATATAGTCAGCAAGACACAGATTTGGGCTACCGCTGGCTTTCTGTGCTTGCTGGCGTAGGAAGTTCAGTGTAACACGTACAGACGAGCGTGTTTCATCGGTATATATTTCTACATCATCATCATGCACACTATTAGCTGGAAAGAGCCCACAGACTGCTTTTGCACAAAGGGCTTGTCGCGCAATAATGTGCCCAAGTATCGTTTGTGCATCGTCAAACAGCTTACGAGCTTCTTTACCAACACTCTTATCATCGAGTATGGCGGGATACTTACCACGCAGCTCCCACGACAAGAAAAATGGTGTCCAGTCAATATACTGAACAAGAGTCTCAAGCGAAACCTTATCAAACACTGTAAGTCCTAGTGTACGAGGCTGTACAATCATTGGCGGCACAGTCTATCAAGATGCAGTGTTCAGAAGCGTTTTTTGTATGCAAATTTTACAAAAAGTTCTTACATCTCTACAGGTTTTACTTCCATACTGCGATTTTTCGTAGCACGAGCAAATACAGACGCTGGCATTCTACAATACATTTCAGCACAGAGGCATCACTAGCGTGTCGTTACTAGCGTGCCGTTCGGCGAGTGTTCGAGGGTGCAATAAACGGCTGTTGTGTTGAGTCTATAAACTGTGTTTGCATCGGTCCTAGACCAGAAATCTGAAGAATTGTCTCGCCAACAGTGTACTCAAAGTGTGGCACACCAGCAGCAAAGCGCATAAATTGACCAGATGCCAAACACTGGACTTTGCTTGAATCCCAAACGTTCCCTATTCCTACACAGAGCATTCCTTGCAAAATAGTCGTATGGAGCTCCAGTGGGTGTGTATGCGGCGGTATATGTAGCCCATCGGGATATTTTACCCGAATTGTAAACATTCCAGGTTGCATGCGGTCTCCAGCTAACGTCATTGAAGCAGCACCTTTGAGCGTTGGATGTGGTTGCCACGCTGGCATCTGTATGGTAGGAGGAGTATGAGAAGGAGTTCCACGCTGCGCAAACAGCGTTAGCGGGCATATTAGAGTAGCAAGACACAGTGCAATATGGCCTGCATAGAAGCAGAAGATATTGGTCAGCATGGAATAACAGTCAGAACTGACGAAGTTTTGCTAATTGTCGGAAAAGGTCGCGCTCTTTTTCTGTGAGCTGCTTAGGAATTTGCACAAGAAGCCGTGCGAAGAGGTCGCCGCGCTCACTTGGTGATGTTGGTTCATGCGCACCATAGCGTGGCATTCCTAAGCCACGCAGACGCAGTTTTGAACCACTTTGCGATTCAGGAGCAATTTTCACTTTCACTTTGCCTGAAAATGTCTGAATTTCAACATCTCCTCCCAGCACGGCAGTATAGAGTGGCACACTCACTTCTGTTTCAAGGTCGTCTCCCTTCCGCTCAAAGCGAGGGTCAGGCTGTATATTGACTTGCACGACAATATCTGCTGGTGGTTTTGCACCTGAACCAGCTGCGGTCTGAGTTTGTGTGCCAGCAGGATGGGGAATTTTTAGTTTCTTTCCGTGTTCGATACCGGGTTTGATATTCAATAAAATCTTTTTGCCGTGAACAGTAATCGCTTTCTGTACCCCGGTAAATGCCTCCTGCAACGTAATATCAAGATTAATAAT
>JANWZB010000152.1 GCA_025055035.1 Candidatus Kapaibacterium sp. | reverse complement strand
CTGCACGGGTGCTCATGCAAGATTTCACAGGTGTTCCGGCAGTCGTTGATATTGCCTCTATTCGTGCCGAATATGCTCGTAAGGGCGGCCATCCCGACGATGTGAACCCGCTCATTCCTGTAGACCTTGTGATTGACCATTCTGTCATGGTTGATTACTACGGCACACCTGATGCACTTGCAAAAAATGTCCAAGTCGAATACGAACGCAACATGGAGCGTTACCGCTTCTTAAAGTGGGCACAGAATGCTTTCCGCAATTTTTCCGTTGTGCCTCCGGGCATGGGCATTTGCCATCAAGTCAATCTAGAATATCTTGCTCAAGGCGTCATTGCTCGCGACGGTTATGCCTTCCCCGACACCCTCGTTGGCACAGACTCTCATACACCAATGGTTAATGGTATCGGTGTTGTAGGGTGGGGCGTCGGTGGTATCGAGGCAGAAGCAGCGCTTCTCGGTCAGCCCTCATTTTTCCTGATTCCCGAAGTCATCGGTCTCAGACTTACAGGAAAACTACCCATCGGCACAACAGCAACAGACCTTGTGCTCACTGTTACACGGCTTCTGCGCGATTATGGCGTTGTTAACAAGTTCGTTGAAGTATTCGGTCCCGGACTCGACAACCTGGCTGTTACTGATCGTGCAACTATTAGCAATATGTCGCCAGAGTTTGGTTGCACAATCACCTACTTCCCAATTGATGACCGGACACTTGAATACCTGAGAAAGTCTGGTCGCTCACCTAAACAGGTCGACCTTGTCGAGCAGTACACAAAAGCAAATATGCTGTGGCGCGAGAATGAGGATTCTATTCTCTATACGCATGTTCTGGAGCTTGACATGAGTACCGTGGAGCCGACAGTCGCTGGTCCGAAGCGTCCACAAGACAAGGTTCTTATGCGCAATCTTAAAAGCACTGTTGCCACAACACTCGACAAAACCTTCTCACGCAAATACCTTGAACCCAGCAGCCGCAAACCCGATCAGGTAAATGGATATGTGCGCTCCCTGAAGGTTGAAGGAGCAGACTATACTCTCGACGATGGTTCTGTTGTGATTGCTGCTATTACTAGCTGTACCAATACCTCAAATCCGGATGTGATGATTGGTGCTGGTCTTCTCGCGAAGAAGGCTGTTGAAAAAGGATTACAAGTCAAGCCGTGGGTGAAAACTAGCCTTGCTCCCGGTTCGAAAGTTGTAACCGAATACCTCAAACGCGCAAACGTCCTTGAAGATTTAGAAAAGCTTCGCTTTCATGTTACGGGGTATGGCTGTACGACATGCATTGGCAATTCAGGTCCGCTCGATGCCCCAATTGCTGCAGCAATCGACAAGGGCGATTTAGCAGTAGCGGCAGCGCTATCGGGTAATCGGAACTTTGAGGCGCGTGTGCATAACCAAGTTAAGATGAACTTTCTCATGTCTCCAATGCTCGTTGTAGCATTTGCTCTTGCAGGACGTGTTGATATTGACATGGAAACCGAGCCACTTGGCATAGCCAATGATGGCACGCCAGTCTTTTTAAAGGATATTTGGCCCTCGAACGAAGAAATCCATGCTGCTGTCAGCGCGGCACTGAAGACTGAAGACTTCATCACGCAGTATGGCAGTATTTTTGCGGGAGGAAAGGAATGGCAAGAACTACAGGCTCCAACGGGCAAGCTGTTTGAGTGGGATGCTCGCTCAACCTATATTAAGGAATCACCATTTTTCAAAGATTTGCCTGCTCAACCCAGTGAACCTCAAGACATTCTTGGTGCACGAGCATTGCTTGTTTTGGGCGATATGATTACCACCGATCATATCTCCCCTGCAGGAAGCTTCAAGGAAACAAGTCCGGCAGGCAAATATCTCCTTGAACGTGGTGTAAAGAAAGAGGACTTTAATTCCTATGGGGCACGCCGCGGACACGATGAAGTAATGATTCGTGGCACATTTGCAAATGTTCGCATCAAGAATGCTCTTGCCGACAGAGAAGGTGGATACACAACCTACTTACCAAGTAATGAACTAACGACTGTCTATGAAGCGGCGATGCGCTATAAAGCTGACGGAACACCACTCATTGTGATTGCAGGTAAAGAATACGGTAGTGGCTCATCGCGCGACTGGGCAGCTAAAGGAACAGCGCTCTTGGGCATTCGTGTAGTTCTCGCTGAAAGCTACGAGCGCATTCATCGTGCTAACCTTGTTGGTATGGGTGTTTTGCCCTTGCAGTTCAAACCCGGTCAGAATGCTGCATCGCTTGGCTTAACAGGCAGGGAAATTTTCGACATTCTCGGTATTAGCAAGGGCCTAGTGCCTCTGGAAACACTGACTATCAAAGCTACACGCGATGACGGAACAAGCTTTGAGTTTCAGGTAGATTCACGGATTGACAACAAAATCGAAGTTGAATACTACAAGCACGGTGGTATCTTGCAGTATGTACTGCGCCAGTTCTTAGCGCGAAAAACTGCTTAAGCGCTGTATCTGTATTTCTCCAGGCCCCACGTTCCCCGCAGAACGTGGGGCTTTTTTATATCTCACGCTCGTCTACACATTGAAACGGAAGTAGAGAATGTCCCCATCGTGTATAGTATAATCCCTGCCCTCTATACGATAGAGTCCCGCTTCTTTGACAGCGGCTTCGCTTCCCAGACGTATCAGGTCGTCATACTTCATTACCTCTGCACGAATAAAGCCTTTCTCAAAATCGCTATGAATTACCCCTGCCGCTTGTGGAGCTTTTGTATGGGCTTTAATAGTCCACGCACGAACTTCTTTTTTTCCAGCAGTAAAGTACGTTATTAGATGGAGAAGGGCATACCCTTCGCGAATGACACGATGCAGACCCGGTTCTGCCATCCCCATGTCCTCAAGGAACGCAGCTCGGTCAGCTTCGTCAAGCTCAGCAATTTCTGCCTCGATATCGGCACAGATTGGCACAACAACCGAACTATTACGCTCAGCGATGCGCCGCACAGTGTCGATATACGGATTACCATACCGTACACCATGCTCATCGGTGTTTGCAATCAACATAACGGGTTTATCTGTTAGCAGGCATAGCTGTGTAAGGATACGAGCATTGTCGTCAGTACGTGGAAAATTTTTCGCTAATCTCCCAGAATCTAGATGTGCGCGAAGCTCCTGTAGCACATTCAGTTCAGTAGCTGCCTCTTTATCTCCCGAACGAGCTTTTTTCTCTACCGCTTGTATGCGCTTCTCAACTGTTTCAAGATCTTTGAGAACAAGCTCAGTCTCGATGATGTCAATATCTCGCTCTGGATTCACATCGCCTTGCACATGCAGAATATTCTCATTCTCAAAGCACCGTACAACATGGGCAATAGCACTAACCTGCCGAATATGCGACAAAAACTGATTTCCTAAGCCTTCTCCGGCAGCAGCACCTTTAACCAAACCAGCAATGTCCACAAACTCAATTGTTGTTGGCACTGTACGTTCAGGTGCATAGAGCTCAGACAGCTTAGTCAAGCGTTTGTCTGGTACGTTCACTATACCGACATTTGGGTCTATTGTACAAAACGGATAGTTTGATGCTTCAACCCCACTGGCAGTGAGTGCATTAAACAACGTCGATTTTCCAACGTTTGGCAGACCAACAATTCCACAGTTAAAACCCATACTTCACCATTACAGGATACATTGAGGTAGACAGGCATGAGTGTTAGTTTGAACTACAAACGCAGCCTCTACGATGACAACACGAAAACTTATGAGACTTGATACACAGCACGAGACTCTCAGGTTTATAAGGAACACCACTTGCGCTCAAAATATTGACGCACTCCCGTGCATGACACAGAGTGCGTTTCTCGCATAACGCATATGAGCGTTTCGTATTCTGTGTGCTGCTCTAAGGGGTTACATGCTCCTTGCGCTACAGCGCACTTCATTGCACTAGACAAGCGCACCTTTGGCTTTGGCAATCTCTTCCTGCATTTTGCGATGATCTGCAAGAAATGCAGATAAACCTTTATCCGTTAAAGGGTGCTGAAGAGATTGCATCAACGCTTTGTAGGGACATGTTGCTATATCGGCACCAGCTTTAGCAGCTTCGATAATGTGCATCGGATGACGAATGGAAGCGGCTAAAATCTGCGATGATAACCCTTGGATATCCCATATTTCCCGCACATCGCGGACAACGGCCATTCCGTCTGAACCGACATCATCAAGCCGCCCAACAAACACACTTACGTATGTTGCACCAGCATTGTTTGCAGCAAGTGCCTGCGAGGGCGTAAAGATAAGTGTTACATTCGTATCAACTTCCTGCTGCGATAAGCGACGAACAGCTTTTAAGCCTTCCGGAATCATTGGAATTTTAATTGTTGCCTCGGGAAACCACGATAAAATTTCTTCAGCTTCACGTAGCATACCGTCAGCATCGGTCGATACTACCTCTACCGATACATGACCGCCAACAAGACTGTAAATTTCGAGAATGCGCTGGCGAACATCAACAGTTGGGTCTTCCTTAGCAAGCAGAGACGGATTCGTTGTTACACCGCTGATAATACCAAGCGAGGCAACATGCCGAATCTCATCAAGATTTGCAGAATCAAGATAGAGCTCCATACACACCTGTGAAGAAAATCAAGGAATCAGGAAATTGGTATTGCACGGTTATTCAGTACGCCAATCAGCTACTTCGCTGGCTTGCCCTCTAGTTCCTTCACCAACTTCTCTGCGTCATATACCTTGCGTAGCGTTTCCATCATAAATGCAGGGTGTACGACAACTGACCGTGCAGCATCGTCGTTGTACACAAAGCGATTTGGTAGCGATTCGATATTTCCATCGAAAATGAGGCCAACGAGTTCACCGTTTGTATTGACAACTGGCGAACCAGAGTTTCCACCAATGATGTCGCATGTCGTTACGTAATTTACAGGGGTTGCCATATTGAGTTTATCTTTACGTTCCCAGAAACGCTTTGGAAGCATGAACTCACCTTTATTGTCAAAGCTAGCTGCACGATCGAATAATCCATATAGAGTTGTCTTCCAGGGTGCGATAGTACCATTCATAGCATAGCCTTTCACCGTACCGTAGGACAGACGAAGCGTAAAAGTCGCATCAGGATACTGGCTTTTTCCATATACAGCAAACCGCGCTTGTGCAATTTTGCGGAGTGCTTCTGCACGTGGTGCACTGACTTCTTGAGCAAACTCAGCATTCATTGCCCGCAGTGCTGGCATAACACGGCGCATCATTGCGAATACTGAGTCCGGTGCCTCGTTCACAGCTTTATCACGTCCCTCAAAGAGCTTCGTGCGATACTCAAGGTCGTGTAATTTCGAGTTACTGATAATATCTCGTGCAGCAACTTCCGGGGAACGCCCACACAGTATTGCCGATACCACCGGGTGTGTTGAGCCAACCTCTTCAACAGCA
This sequence comes from Candidatus Kapaibacterium sp., assembly GCA_025055035.1. Lineage (GTDB taxonomy): Bacteria > Bacteroidota > Ignavibacteria > Kapaibacteriales > UBA4661 > PH2015. The sequence goes on along the minus strand of JANWZB010000152.1, from coordinate 325 downwards.
GCTTTGAGCAATCCTGCAAGCATCGCTTCCTCTAAATCAGGATAAACAGGCGCTGGAGAAAGCAGAGTAAATTTCAGGTCGTTCAACTCGCGCTCATGGTATCCATCGGCACGAAGTGAATCAGGTTTTGCTATTTCCGCCGCAAAACGGAGAAAGCTCTGTGCAAACGTTGCTTGTTTAATCAGGCTCACCAACGATGAAAGCAGCGGATTATTCAGCATTGTACGCTCTTTCGCGATAGTATTTTCCACAATGCTCCATGCATCAGCATACTGTGCTTGCTCTTGAGGCGGCATCTTTGCAACGGCAGCACGCAGCGCTTCTT
>JANWZB010000151.1 GCA_025055035.1 Candidatus Kapaibacterium sp. | reverse complement strand
GAAACGAACGCTCCATCACAATACTACCTACCACACGCGTAAGTTCTCGTTTAGATTACTTACCTGCAATCCACTATTGCACCTACAAGCACAGCGAGAACCGTTGCAGCAGATACGAAGCATCGAGCCATATACACTCATTATTGTGCGAAATAGTTGGGAGATTCTTTGGTAATGACGATGTTATGCGGGTGTGATTCCTTCAGCCCTGCAAAGGTCATCTTGATAAACTGCGCGCGCTCTTTCATTTCCTGAATTGTTGAGCAACCACAATATCCCATAGCAGCACGCAAGCCACCGGTCATCTGGTAGATTGTTTCCGACACATTCCCCTTAAACGGTACGCGCCCTTCAATGCCTTCTGGAACAAGCTTGGAGATTTCCTCCTCAACGTCCTGAAAGTATCGGTCTGCTGAGCCTTGATACATTGCTCCAAGCGAGCCCATTCCACGATACACCTTATATGCACGACCGTCAAGCAGAACTTTCTCTCCAGGCGACTCTTCATGCCCAGCAAGCATGCCACCAATCATAACAGCATCTGCACCAGCAGCAATAGCCTTTGCAATATCACCTGTTTGTTTTATACCCCCGTCAGCAATCAAAGGGACATCTGTCGCCATTGTAACAGAAGCAACATTCATGATAGCGGTAATTTGAGGAACACCAACGCCAGCAATAATGCGTGTTGTACAGATTGACCCCGGACCTATACCGACTTTTACAGCATCGGCACCGGCATCAATAAGCGCTCGCGCAGCTTCGGCAGTAGCTATATTTCCAGCAATAATTTGAGAATCAGGAAATTGACGCTTCAGCATGCGCACCATGTCGAGCACGCCACGTGAATGCCCATGTGCAGTATCAACGATCACAACATCAACACCCGCAGCAATGAGTGCGGCCATGCGCTCTGGTGTTTCTTCCGAAACGCCAAGCGCTGCACCAACACGAAGTCGCCCTTGCTCATCTTTACAAGAGTTAGGATACTTTTTCTTCTTTTGAATGTCCTTAAACGTAATCAGCCCGTGCAAGATACCATGGTCATCGACTACAGGAAGTTTTTCAATCCGATTCTTTTGTAAGATTGCCTCTGCATCTTCCAACGTTGTACCGAGAGGCGCAGTAATAAGGTGATCTTTTATCATCAGATCAGCTATTGGGAGGCAACTATCAGGCTGAAAACGTAGATCGCGATTGGTGATAATACCAACAAGCCGCATAGTATCGTCCACAACGGGCAATCCAGCGATCTTGTAGCGTGCCATAAGTTCTAGTGCATCATGGACAGTCTGCGTAGGCTTGAGTGTAATAGGCTTACGAATCATGCCACTTTCAGAGCGTTTGACCTTATCTACCTCAGCAGCTTGCGCCTCGATACTCAGATTCTTATGAATGATACCAATTCCCCCCTCTCGCGCCAGAGCAATTGCCATATCAGCTTCGGTAACAGTATCCATAGCAGCACTCACAATCGGAATATTGAGCGTAATGCCGCGTGTCAGTTTACTTTTGATACTCACTGAGCGCGGAAGAACATCGGAGTAGCGCGGTATAAGCAGAAGGTCATCGAACGTTAGTCCTTCGGAGGGAAGAATTTTGTTGCTCATATTCTACACAAGACAAGGGAGCTAGAAAAACAGCAAAGCCCACCAAGCGCCCATACATGGTACGTTTCGGCAGACTTTGAGAATCACACAAAAGAGCATGGAGAATCTTAGCGCTGCATACCTGCAACTTTGAGGCGATTCAGTGCACGTGCAAGGGATGCTTCTGCACGCACAACATCGCACTCCGAACGCTTAGCAAGGCGCTCCTCTGCACGCCGCTTCGATTCTTGTGCGCGTATAACGTCAATAGAAGAAGCATCTTCTGCCGTCTCAACAACACAGGAAACTTTATTGTGAAGAACTTGCACAAAGCCTCCACTTGTTGCATAGATGCTGACTTTCTGTGTGCTATCCTGAAAGATAATTGCTCCAATACCAAGCGTGGCAACAAGCGGTGCGTGATTGGCAAGAACTTGGAATGGTTTATCCACTGCTGGCAGAGAAACAGACTCCACCATTCCCTCGAACACTACGCCCGAAGGAGTAACAATTTCCAAGTTAAATGGTTTTCCCGTAATCATAGTGCTAGAAACAAGGCGTTAAAGGTTTATTGCCGCATCTTTGCTGCTTTATCTTTTGCTTCATCGATTGTACCAACGTAGCTAAATGCTGCTTCTGGCAGGTCATCAACTTCGCCATCAAGGATAGCTTTAAAGCCAGCGATAGTATCAGCTATTTTAACGTAGCGACCTGGTGTTCCAGTAAATTGCTCAGCGACAAAGAACGGCTGAGAGAAAAAGCGTTCAATCTTGCGAGCACGCGCGACTGTGAGCTTGTCTTCATCGGACAGCTCATCAATGCCGAGGATATTGATGATGTCCTGTAGATCTTTGTACGTTTGCAGTACTTGCTTGACTCGCACTGCTGTTCGATAGTGCTCCTCACCAATAACAAGCGGGTCGAGAATGCGCGAGGTAGAATCTAGAGGATCAACCGCCGGATAAATACCTTTTTCTGCAATTTGACGCGATAGTACAGTTGTTGCATCAAGATGGGCAAACGTATTGGCTGGTGCTGGGTCTGTCAGGTCATCTGCAGGCACATAGACAGCTTGCACAGAGGTAATTGAACCTTTGATAGTCGAGGCAATACGCTCTTGCAAAGCACCCATCTCTGTAGCAAGCGTTGGCTGGTATCCTACAGCTGAGGGCATACGCCCTAATAGAGCAGATACTTCCGAGCCTGCTTGCGTGAAGCGGAAGATATTATCAATAAATAGCAAGACGTCGCGCCCTTCCTCATCACGGAAGTATTCTGCCATAGTGAGAGCCGTCAGAGCAACACGTGCACGCGCTCCTGGAGGCTCATTCATTTGACCGAATACCATTGCGGTTTTGTCAATCACGCCAGATTCCGTCATCTCTAAGTACAAGTCATTTCCTTCGCGTGTGCGCTCTCCAACCCCTGCAAATACCGAATATCCTCCATGTTGCTTTGCAATGTTGTTAATCAACTCTTGAATAATAACTGTCTTGCCAACACCAGCACCACCAAACAACCCTGTTTTTCCGCCTTTTGTAAAGGGTTCAATTAAGTCAATCACCTTAATGCCCGTTTCAAACATCTCCTTTTTTGTGGAGTATGAGGCAAAGTCTGGTGCGGGGCGATGAATTTGTGCCATCTTGTCAGAACGGACTTCACCTTTCCCATCAATTGGCTGACCGCTAACATTGAACAAGCGCCCAAGCACCGCCGGTCCGACAGGGACGCTAATAGGCTTACCGAGGTCTCGTACAACCATACCACGTGTGAGACCATCAGTTGAATCCATAGCAATAGCGCGAACACGCGACTCGCCAAGATGCTGCTGTACCTCGCATACAAGCTCTTCGGCTTTGCCAGTTTCTACCGATACACGAGGAATACGAAGCTCATTTAAGATTCCCGGAAGTGTACCTCCAGAAAAATCCACGTCCACCACAGGACCGATAACTTGCACAATTCTACCTTCGTTCATACATGCTTTATCAATAAGTGAGAAAAGTTGTACGAAATGTGATTGTTTACGATATTTCGCCTTGTCTTCGCTAAGGCACTACGTACAAATGAACGATCGCAATTTATAATACGAGAAAAGCGTGTGTGCTTGCTGTTGCAGTATACAAGCCTCAAAAGTACGCAATATGCAGTATTTTGACAAAATAAATTCTTGTTCTTTCGGGATATGGCAATTCGTCGCTATAAAGTTATTGTAAATCCTGCTGCTGGACATGGTCGTACGGGGAATATGTGGTCAGCACTACAGCCTCTTCTTCAGAGAATACTTGGACAGCACGAAGTTTCTTTTACTCAAGCTAAAGATGACGCAAGAATTCTAGCACATCAAGCGCTCCGCGATGGTCAATACGATCATATTATCGCTGTCGGCGGTGATGGTACACTGAATGAAGTTGTCAATGGCTTCTTTATCGATGATACGCTTGTCAATCCGCAGGCTGTTCTGTCATTTATCCCGTCGGGCACTGGAAGTGATGTAGCAAGAACTCTGGGTATCCCTTTTCATCATGCGCAAGCAATAGCAAGAATTGCTGGCATTCTTACTGAGCGTGGAAAACAGCTGCTCGATGTTGGAAAAATCATCTATACACAGCAGGATAGCCACACTGTACGTTACTTTCTCAACGAAGCAAGTTGTGGCATGAGCAGTGCAGTCGTGCAGTACATGAACCATGCTTCGATTCTTAAATGGCTTGGCGGGAAGCTAGCGTTTTATCTTGCATCTCTACGCACGCTCATGCGCTATCGGAACGTGAGAATTACTATGCGCGTTGAACATAATGCCACTGTCGTCCTCGATGAATGCATTGATGCACGTGTTATTGCTCTTGCAAACGGTCGGTATTTTGGCGGCGGAATGATGATTGCACCACACGCCTCACCAAGCGATGGGATTATTGATGGCATTATTGTGGAACACCTGAATGCTCTGCAAACAGCAGCAAAGCTTCATACGTTATATACAGGAAAACACCTAAGCGAAGACAGTGTGCGCGTTGTTCGCGGAAATCGCATCGTTCTGCATGCAGAAGAAACGACATGGATTGAATGCGATGGTGAATTTCTTGGTCAATTACCAGCATCTATCGAACTTCTCCCTGCAGCACTACCATTTGTATAATCACTAGACTTGCTCTTCACCACTTGCCATATCAATACATGTTTTGTTGCACCCTCATTCTCTACTACTCTTATGATACGCTATATTCTCACAAGCCTCACACTCATGGTTATTGGCGTTGCATTCATTGCATTTCAGTTTTATATCAAACACAGCTATACTTCCTGCTGTACTTGGCAGCGCATGCAGCCTACAATATCTCAACACAGTGTTTCCGATGAGATATGCTGCACAGCCAATAAAAAGAATAGCAGCATTGTTCGCTTTGCTGCATTTGCATCTGAACCAGCATTTGTGCAGCACCACGCAGAACCTTTGTCCTACGCCCTACTGAACAGCACAGGAACAGTCATTACAGTCAAAGCTTCCGATGGAACCCAGTGCTTCGGCTACGAGGTTGTGCCTTCCAAATTCACACGAAACGTTGTGTTTGTTTTCCATGAATGGTGGGGATTAAACAACTACATCAAACAGGAAGCCGAAAAGCTTAGCGCCGACCTTAGTGCACGCGTTATCGCACTCGACTTGTACGACGGTCGCGTTGCTACTTCACGCGAAGAGGCTTCCAAATACATGCAGAGCAGCACGCCAGAACGCTCGAGAACGATTATCGCTGCATTCCAGCGCTACGTAGGACCTGAAGCTAAGATTGCAACGATAGGATGGTGCTTTGGTGGTGGTTGGTCGCATCAGGCTGCTTTGATGCTTGGGAAGCAAGCTGTTGGATGTGTCATATACTACGGAATGCCAGAAATGGATAGTACGGCACTGACTTCGATGAATGCTCCAACGCTAGGTATTTTTGCTCGCAATGATAGATGGATTACACCAGAAGTAGTAGCAAGGTTTGAAGCCACTGCAAAAGCTCTTGGTAAGGAGGTTCAGACAAACATGTACGATGCTGACCATGCTTTTGCAAACCCTAGTAATCCACGATATCAGCGCGATATGGCACAAGAAGCATACACTAGAGTCATTGCATTTCTCAAACGATGCTTTGCATAAGCAGTAGATGGTAGTCTTCGTATCCGACCACCACTTTGGTCTTGAAGAGCGTGCTCGTGATAGGCATCATGAAGCTGAGTTTCT
>JANWZB010000150.1 GCA_025055035.1 Candidatus Kapaibacterium sp. | reverse complement strand
CGATCTTGCGTTTTACTTTGCCTACTTCATGGGATCGCTATTACTTTATGGAGTTGAGCGTCTGCTGGGTATCGATCTTTTGAATAAGATTGGATACAAGCGCGGTATCATATATGGTCTCCTGATTTCTGCCTGTGGTTCGTTGCTGATGATAGCAGCAGTCAATGTTGGCTCATATGGGTTTATCCTTACATCGTTCTTTGCCATCGCTCTCGGTTTTTCATTGCAGCAAACCTGTGCACAGCCATTCGCTGTTGCGCTTGGTGCACCCGAAACAGGCGCACACCGTCTTAATTTTGGCGGTGGTGTGAATTCGTTTGGAACAACTATCGGACCGATTGTTGTTAGCTTTATTCTTTTTGGTTCCGTTGGTGCACAACATGTTACCGTAGAGCTTGGAGCAATTGTCAAAATGTACATTGGGCTAGCAGCTCTCTTTACTGCTGTGGCGCTCTTTTTTCATTTCTCTACTCTGCCTACTATTACGAATGATGAACATATCGAGCAGGATAGCGGAGCACTCAAGTACCCTCAGCTTGTTCTCGGCATGACAGCCATCTTTACGTATGTGGGCGTAGAAGTGACTATTCAAAGCAACTTAGGCGCACTTCTCGCACTGCCAGAATTTGGTGGATATAGAGAGTCTGAAATCGCGCATTTTATATCGCTATACTGGGGAAGTCTGATGATTGGTCGCTGGACAGGCGCTATTGCTGTGTTTTCTCTATCCAAAACGATGAAACATCTGCTCACTATTATTGTTCCATTTGTTGGGTTTGCAGTGATTCTAGGTGCGAATGCTCTCAACGGTCATGACGTTAGCGAGCTTTATGTGTACGCAGTATGTATCGTCATTCAAATCATTGGTTTCTTCCTCAGCCAAGACAAACCTGTGCGCACCATGCTGATGTTTTCAGGTCTTGCAGTTATTGCTATGCTTATAGGCTTGTTCACAACAGGAAAGCTCTCGATTTTTGCCTTTATTAGTGGTGGATTGTGTTGTTCTATTATGTGGCCTTGTATTTTTTCCCTCTCTGTTGCAGGCTTAGGTAAATATACATCCCAAGGCTCTCTCTTTCTCATTATGATGATTCTTGGCGGTGCGATCATTCCGCCAATACAGGGCTTTATCGCTGATGTTACAACAATCCACGCATCATACTGGATTACTGTTCTGTGCTTTGCCTATCTAGCTTTCTATGCTCTACAAACAAAGCGTGTACTTCAAGCACAAGGTATTGATCACGACGCAGCTCTGGATACTGCACATTAATCTTTGGCACTTGCTATGAAGCACTCTGCTACCCTTCTTATTCTCCTTACACTCACGTTTCTTTGGTCGTGCATTTCTTCGCGCTCATCATTAGTCTTTGACCCTCGAAGCCTTGACGAGTATGCCTTTGGGCTGCCCGAATACTATCAGCTGGGAGCAGATGAAGAGCATGTACTGTGGGCAACACAGTACTACGTACACTATGCCGAAGCAACTACTGCCAACGGACATGCGCTTCTTGATACTAGTGGTCGGAGTTTAGGTGTATCTCTCAGCGCCTATGATTGGTGTCATGGCAGTCTTGAAGGCACAGTGCTTGTCAAAGATACAAGCGGCGCTCTGCGTACATACAACTATGCTGGTCGGGGCAGGGAAATTCAAGTGGACTGTGCCCCATTTTTCAAGAGTGCTCTCATCAAGCCTGAAGCCATCGGTCGTACACGCTTTACATATGCACGAGGTGAATTTGGCGATGGCGTACATGGCTTCGTACTCGTGCCATTCCGCACAATTGCTGTTGATACAACACTCTATCCGATAGGCTCAGTCTTGTATATTCCTGCATTACGCGGACAAGCTATCCAGCTTCCTTCGGGAAAAACGCTTTTGCATGACGGGTATGTTTTTGCAGGAGACATTGGTGGAGCCATCAAGGGTAACCATATTGACGTATTTACAGGAGTATATCGCAAAAATCCCTTCCCCACTGTTATACGCAGTACGTCGAGCGCAACATTTTCTGCATTCACAGTGCGCGATACTCGTATTATTGAACTTTTGTACACACTCCACCGCTTCACACTACGATAGTACTGCTCATCACACCTTACGTGCCAGAGCAATCAACCCATCATTCGCAGTAACATACTGTACAGAACCGCGCAGAGCAGTAACTAGCAGATGTAGTGGCAGACGCATCAACGCTCCCACAACAGAACGCTTACGCCAGAGATAGCGCTGCACAGCACAAACGCTAAGGTTGTTATACTCCAATGCAAAGCGTATAGATTGCATGCTAAAGAGGTGCAAATGCTCATCCGGTAGATAGTACAACCATTTCGCTCCGAATATTCTCGCTCCTAAGGACTGGTTGTCGGGTGTACATATCATCACCATACCCCTTTCTTTGAGCAAAAGCGCTACACGGTGAAGAATTGCATTCGGGTTTGCCATATGTTCAATCACATGACTCATAACTACGATATCGAAGTGCCCCAGCGGCAACTCAGCACTGAGAATATCTGCATTGAGAATGTTGAGTCCAAAGCGGTTCCGAGCATATTCGCTTGCCCACGTGGACATTTCTACACCGGTGCATACAGCCCCACAGCGCTGGAACTCGTCTAGTAGCACCCCCGTTCCACAGCCAATATCCAACACACAAGCACCCTGCAATGAATCGGTATAATATAGCCGCAGTTGCTCAAGAAAGAACCGTGCAGTTTGCCTTATCCATTCTTCACCTGCCACAGCATTTGCATTTTTTGCCTTATCCGTAAAGTACGTCCCTTCACACTGATTATACAGCGATTCTAGCGATACGGCATCGGGCAGTGTTGTTTGGTACACAACACCACAACCCTGGCACTCAACGTAGTGTACGTGGCGTACAGCTGCACGCGAGCGCTGTAACGTGGAACCACACACTGCACACGACATATCTTACCTTCTCACTTATAGTGGTGACGGGGCTTTCTCGTGCATACGGCGTATATGCCCACTTGTATAATGGATGTAGGTTCTGTGGGGCTCGTAGTGTTCTTCGGCTGTAAATGGCTCGTGAAAATTATTGCCGAGAAGGTCGTTGCGGACAAAGAATGCATTTGCTCCAGCAAAATTACATGCAACGAGTGCATATCCTATTTCTGCACCTAGCTGCTCGAATGCCTTCAGGCTAGCGCCAAATCCAATGCTACCGTCCCATCGCCATGCTGGGTCATACTTTTTTACCCACACAAGCGTAGGAGGGAACGTTGCGTTGTACTCTACAACAACGACACGTGGGCGATATCCGCGCAATGCACTCCACACGTGATAGTCATTCCCATCAATATCAATTGAGAGCAGATCGAACTCTTGTGGAATGTTCTGTTCCGCGAAGAGCACAGCAATATTTTCGGCAGTAATAAAGGCTTCGCGAACAGCAAGCCTATTTGAAGCTATCTCACGAGCAAATTCTTGACGAATAAACTGTACTGCTTCTGGATTTCCTTCTATCCATACCCCTTGCCAGTCCTTGACAAGCAAGTATGCAGTGTTGTTTTCTAATCCGTTGCCCACCCCAAGCTCTACGAACATTGTATTCGTCGTCCCGATGCGACGAAAAATCTCTTCGATAATTCCGTCTTCTCCATTTTGCGAGAACACTTTGAACTCATAGCGGTTCAGGCGCTTTGGAGATGCATAGCGTGGATTTTGGTATAAGTACCGCTGAAGAAAGTCTTCTGTGTGAATTTCTAGCAAACGAGAAAGTTTATGGTTTGCGTTACTGGTATGCCAAAGACGCGATATCATCTTTTTGAACATCTTGAGCATAGACTTCCCAATCGTGCTTGTAGTTACTGTGCTATGATGGCTGTGGCTCGTAGTACTGGCGCGAACGCAAGTATTCTAACCTATCCTGTAGCTGTGCAATGGGAACAAGCAGTTTATCTTTGCCTAGAATAGCATCTTCGCGGTTTGTATAGACCATTTCATAATCTTTGCTCATCACAATAGCTTCCTCAGGACACACCTCTTCGCAAAACCCGCAGAAGATGCAGCGCAGCATATTGATTTCGAACTTAACAGGATAGCGCTCTTTGTCGCGTTCGAAAGTTTCGGCAGCCTGCACTTCAATAGCAAGTGCTGGGCATACCCGCGAGCACAATCCACAGGCAACACAGCGCTCACCTGATTCTTCTAGAACAAGCACTGGACGCCCCCGATATGAGCCCGTTGGTTCAAAGCGCTCTTCCGGGTAGTTTCGTGTAAACTTTGGCTGCAATGCTTGCTTGAACGTTGCCGCCAAACCTTTTGCAATCTCAGGAAGATAAATCCGTTCCCAAAAGCTCATGCGCTGAGCGCGGGTGTTTTCAGTACGATTTGCCATAGCGTTGCACAGAAAGAAGAAATGAAACATGCCACTGGCATACAATAAACAGCACTAGGAGGTGAACATGCACCGACATATGAATAGTTCCCTCACAAGCTTGCCTTGCTATACCCAAGAATTCTACTCAATGTATTGTCCTACGCTTGCCAACATACTATAGCAAAATAGCATTTTCCTTTATGCTGCACAACAGTTGTCCGGAATTCTCACATATTCATAACTTCACTTGTTTTTGCCTGCTGTATACCTCAAGACACCCAGTAGTGTTGCTCATGCGCATCATAACCTTGCATCACGCTGACTGTTACAATGTGCTATACCTTATATGCCTTGACGACTGGCAACACCAGATAGCAGCAGTGCCCCATCACACACACAATATTGCACACAATACATCGTTTGTACCACTGGCAGACGTAGCACTCATCGTGTATCTTCACATTATCTACACTCTGGCTGTATGTTGCAACACTAGCTCGCATACAGCATCACTTCCCAGCATTGAGTCTATGAATGATAGTATCCATCGCGGCGTTATTGCTCGTGCAGAAGGGGCATCGAAAGTATACACAGCTGGGGACACGACAATCACTGCCTTGCACCCAACACACCTTGATGTGAGAACAGGAGAATTACTCTTGATTCTCGGTCCCTCTGGTTCAGGGAAAACAACCTTACTGTCTCTTTTGGGCTGCGTGATATATCCCTCGAGTGGGAAGATACTGATTAATGGCACCGACACTAGTACACTCAACGCAAAACAAATGGCAGCACTGCGGCTGCACACCATTGGTTTTGTCTTTCAGAATTTCAATCTCATCGCTCCACTGACAGCAGAGCAAAACGTTATGCTTCCCTTGCGTCTGCAGGGTGTCCACGACAAAGAAGCCAGAGAGCGTGCCCATAACGTCCTCTTGCGCGTAGGGATGATACATCGGGCGAAGTCCTTACCTCGCATGCTCTCAGGCGGCGAACAACAGCGCATTGCCATCGCACGAGCACTTGTTACTGAACCCAAGCTTATGCTCTGCGACGAACCCACCGCATCACTGGATGCAGCATCTGTAGCAATTGTTATGGAAGAGTTACGTGGTATCGCAAACTCAGGCAGAGCAATTGCAGTTGTTACGCACGACATGCGCCTTCGTCCATATGCAGACCGCATTATTGAAGTTGAAAATGGCATTGCTCGTGAGAGTGACGTACAGTGCAGCAGCTCGCACCATCATTGAACATTATCATTATTCCTTTTATTACTATGTCTCATCGGCGCCTCTCGCTCACAGGCACAGTGCAGATGCTACTACTCCAGCGCTGCAGGCATCTTGATGCTACTGCCGTTTACGGTACCTTTACCATTTTCGTATCTCTGTGTACTATACTGCTTGTAGGCTGTACCAAAAAGCCAGAATCTCAAGTAGAACACAAAGTCTCAGTAGAACATCATTCTACGGTCAGCAACACACGCATACGGAGCACCGATATTGAGCGCAT
>JANWZB010000014.1 GCA_025055035.1 Candidatus Kapaibacterium sp. | reverse complement strand
TGATACTGGACCAGGCAACACTATGCTGGATGCCTACGCACGGCGGATGTACGGTAAAGTATTCGATACAAATGGCTCCATAGCCCTCGCAGGACGGTATAGTCCTCAATTGCTCCATGCATTGAAAGACCATCCATTTTTCGATGCTCCATTCCCTAAAACAACCGGACCGGAACTCTTCAATATGGAGTATCTCGACCGTGCAGCACAACGACATCACATATTTTTAAGCGCTATGCCGGCAGAAGATGTGATGGCAACACTTGTTCGATTTACCGCAGAAACTATCACTGATGCCATTAAGCGTACTATGCCAGACGCAGCATCGTATGCCGTGTATATGAGTGGGGGTGGTGTTCATAATCCAGCACTTGTGCAAACACTAAAAGAATACTTACCGAATGTGCCAATCAATACGACAGATGCACTTGGCATTATTCCAGATGCTAAAGAGGCTGTGCTTTTTGCTGTTCTCGCTAATGAGACTTTGTGTGGCGGAAACATTGACTTTGGTATGCGTGCTCGTATACCGACTATTTCTATGGGAAAGATTTCTTTCCCACGATAGCATCTCTTCTTTGTATTTCTTTCTTACTGTTCTGCGTAATTTATGCTTTCGATGTCGCGCATATTGTATTTCTGTGCCCTACAATTCCCCATAGCATTGCTACCGCTCTATGCATGGGCAGTGCTTGATTCGACACAGCAGGACTCTGTGCGCCACCTCTCACCACCCGATGAACGCATGGATATTCGGATCGGAGGATTTCTTGGTGGCTCGTACACACGCGCCCGTGTTCATTTCTACGAGCTTTTTAACCTGTCGGGCAACAAAACACCATTTATCGAAGGCAATGGCTACGGAGGAACGTTAGGATTCCTTATTGAATTACCTGTAACACCATGGCTACATTTCGGTGCTCGTGCTACTGTTCTTCAGCAATCCCACACGCTCCGTGCTATTCCTGAGATTGTACCTGTCGGCACGCTCGATGGGAATTCTGATATCGGGAAATTTCAACGCACTCTCGATGCACAACTCGCGTCAGCGGGAATGCAGTTCTTTCTGGCCCTTTCCCCTACGGCTAATCTCAATATCTTTCTGGGAGCACGAACACACCTGACATTTTGGAAGCAATATTACCAAGTCGAGCGACTTTTAGAACCAAGTTATGGTCGATTTGTCGACGGATTACCTGCAGGATTCTTTCGAACACGGAATGAACTTTCTGGCGAAATTCCGATTGTACGGGCGCTTGGCATAGCAAATTTTAGTCTTGCACTTATGACTGGTATCGGCTACGAGCTCCCTATCAATGCGTCGCGTTCATTAACACTTGCACCTGAGGTTTTTGGTGCGTATGGACTCACAAATGTTGTTATTTGGTATACAAGCCTCGACCGTGATTCCTTCTGGAAGCTGGATAATGCACAGGCACAGCTGACACTGCGGTGGTATCCAGCGCGCGCCGCACGCTTCGATGCTGAAGCATACCAATTGCAACGGCTTCAGGCATTAGAAAAAGAAATTGCCCAAGAGCGTCGCCGCATACAAATGGAACTACGCGAACTGCGTTCATCAGGGCTCTCGGCAAAAATTACTACAGTGAAAGGTATCACTGCCCATAATGCAACGGATGTATTGAATCCCACAGTACGCGTTGAAGAATTTCGCGCAGAGCGTTCTATTCAACTTCTGCCATATATCTTCTTTAACGAAAACTCTTCGGTTATACCCGGACGCTACAAACGCCTTACAGCAAATGACCGCGCAAACTTTCGCCTCGAGGCGCTTGAGCGCATGAAACCTATAGAAATCTACTACACGATTTTGAATATTATCGGCAAGCGCATGGAAATGTATCCATCTGCTATACTGACTGTTACTGGCTGCACCAGCGGCAGCGAGCAAGGGAATCAACGCCTTTCTGAGCAGCGTGCACAAGCTATCAGTGATTATCTTCAGGACGTTTGGAAAATTCCTGCTCGACGGATTATTGTGCAAAAGCGCGATTTACCGGAGCGCCCATCGCATGCTTCTTCGACTCTCACAAGCGAAGAAGCACATGCAGAAAACCGCCGAGTAGAGCTAAGCTCTTCGTCTCCTGAACTTCTCGCTCCACTGACTGTGCAAGGAATGCAGCTTACTGTCGATCCACCAACACTTGTACTGGGGTTGAATATTCTTGCAGGGAGTGGTCTCAAACAGTGGTCGCTCGAAATTAACACCTTTGAAGGACGAGAAGAACGCCTTCTTCACGGATTTATAGGCGGGAATACGTATCCTGAGAACTATATTTGGAATATCGATGCTGACCAGCGTTCCATTCCACTCTCTCCAGGAAGTATGGACATACGGCTATCTGCCACCGATGTTGATAACCGCGAAGTTGAAGCACCGATTATTTCTGTGCCTGTCGAAGTTCGCCGCTATACTGATAAAAAACGTACGCAATCGCCTGACAAAAAGCTTGTTTTCTATACTCTCGTGTTCTCAGATAATCACCCGCAGACTGAGGCTATACTGCAAAGTATCCGTGCTCGGCTAACGCCACAATCACAGGTTGCTCTCGACTCATACTCTCATACAGGTGTATTGCAGCAGCTGTCAACAGTGCTTGGTGTCCAGAACACGCGCTTGCAGCTCTCCACAGAAGCTCGCAACCGTATTCTTTCTCTGTTGCAGTGCGATGCGACATTACCCGAAGGGCGCTTCTTTAATCGTGCTGTCTATATTGAGTTTCAAGAACCGTTGCAGTAATTGAACACGCAGGGGATACTTGCTGTTTCATGCACAGCAGAAATTACATATATTTGCTCATTTCATGCGCTGTTTGTCCTGAATTCTTTCGCGTTCTCTAGTAATGGGTATTGTATCTATCATACTAACACTGTTCCCATATATCGTGCAAGCGTGGGCGTTTCTTCTTACGCCACCCTTGTGGATGCGCACATGCCTTGTTCTTGGTTTCACCCTAGAGCTTCTATATTGGGTATATGTTCCACGTGAGGTACAGTACATTCACGTAGCTGGTGCAGGCATGCTACTACTTATCAATGTTGCCCAAGCTATTGCCTTATACCGCAAGCGCTATGACGATTCGTGGAGCGACGAAGAACGATACTTGCAATCTACAGCCTTCCGTAGTCTGCCCAACGCTGTTTTTAAGAAGCTCATGGCTATCGCCGAATGGAAAACGGTACATAAAGGCGAGGTCTTGATCACTGAACATGATGATGTGGAACATTTGATGCTCATCTACGACGGCACCGCTGTCGTATATCTTCAAAACCAAGCGATTGCATATTTACGAGATAACAACTTTGTTGGTGAGATGAGCTTTCTCACAGGTAACCCTGCTTCTGCTACCGTTAGAGCAGCAACGACCATGCGTCTTGTCATGTGGCGAAAAAATGACCTCTATGACCTAATGCTCAAAGAACCTGAGCTAAAAACTGGTCTACAAACTCTCTTCAGCTACGACCTCGCCAACAAGCTTTCCAAGTACAATACTCATCACTCCCAAGAAAACGTATAAGCACGTGAGCATACAGTCTTCATGTTGTTTACCGCCTTCGACAGCCTATACTACTATCATGCACGATACAACGCTCCCCAATCATACAAAGTATTACTGGGGCTATCAGTATCGGCTCGCGCGAGAGTTCCTTGTTCCATACCTTCAACGACACGGAGCTTTTCAGTCTGGTGCTCGCATTGCTGAAATAGGGTGTGCTGAAGCAGGCGTCGCGATGGCATTTATCGAAGCAGGTGCGACTGATGTTCTCGGTACAGACATTCAGGAGCAGCGCCTTCACTATGCACGGCAGATCGCACACACTCTCCACCTTCCGCTTAGCTTATCAACTCATAATGTTCTCTCCGACGACATACCCAATCACTGGCATCGTGCCTTCGACCTTGTCATCTTACGTGATGTTATTGAGCATCTGGATGATACCTATCATGCTCTCTTAACTATCCAACATTTGCTTGCGCCCGGAGGGTGTGTTTTTATTGAATTCCCTCCCTACACATCGCCCTACGGTGGTCATCAGCACTTACTACGCAATTTCTGGGGTAAGCTGCCGTATGTTCACCTACTTCCCGAAGCGCTGTTTCGGCGCATGACCCTCTCAGGTTGGCACCCTGTTGATATTCATGAAGTACAGCGTCTTGCAAGAATACGCCTGACAGTATCGGCATTCAAGCAAGCAGCTCAGAGCGCTCACTACGTCATCGACAGAGAACAATACTTTCTGTTACGCCCTGTATTTCACATAAAGTTCGGCTTGCCAGTTGTACCCCTCACAGCATTACGCTGGATTCCGGGCATACAAGAGTACTGCAGTCTCGAAGCAAATTATATTCTGCGGAGTACGCTCTATTCCTCTTCTGCTGAAGCTAGTTCAACAGTGCATTCTGAACAGCGGTATTCTATGTGATAGCTTCCCTACTAAGTTATATGCTTTGCCTCAAAGCCCCGACCCATCCAGAATGGGTTCATGTTGCTGCCACGCATATAGCAGATATTATGCGCGACCACGCTCATTGTGAGAAAAAAGCAGCATTCAATGCTCTAAACCTTATCATGCGCTACCCCGATAAGCATGACCTTGTGCGTGAAGCGCTTGTGATTCTCGAAGAAGAAACTGCACACTTTAAGCTTATCTTAGGAGAACTTGAACAACGAGGGTTATCGCTTGGGATAGATGCAGGCAATCCTTACGCACAACAGCTTTCATCAATCATCTCAAAGCGTGAACCTATGCGTCTTCTAGATTCGCTGCTTGTAGACTGTCTTATTGAAGCTCGCTCGTGTGAGCGTTTTACACTCCTCGCGGGCTGCGAGTCAATACCCCCAGATATACGCGGTATCTATCACACGCTTATGGCTTCCGAAGAAGGTCATTACACAACGTTTGTTGCTATCGCGAAGCGTTATTTTCCTGCCAATCTTGTTGACCAGCGCCTTGAGGAGATAGCTTCCTACGAGGCAACTATCGTACAATCCCTCACAAATCAGCCAGCCATGCACGGGTAAGTTGAATAACTATTGCATAGGGCAATCACGCATAGGAAGCTTTGAGTTCACTCATTGTGAATAGTGCTCGCATATACAGTCCTGATTCTGCAAGCTTTTCGCGACCACCTTGTTCGCGGTCGATAACACAGAGAACAGAGTGAATATTCGCCCCCACACCCTGCAAATCACGTGCACTTGCAATAACCTGACCACCACTCGTAATCACATCTTCTACCACAAGCACTAGTTTATCTGTAACATTTGTTCCCTCGGCAAGCTTTTGTGTTCCGTATTCCTTTGCTTTTTTACGAACAAACGCTGCAGGTATGTTTGTCTCTAATGAAAGAGCAGTAACAATTGGAATTCCCCCCATTTCTAATCCCGCAAGCACTTCGATGTTTTCAGGAATAAGTGCGGCAAGATGTCGCGCAATCTCACGAAGCAGTTCTGGTTTACCTTCGAACAAGTATTTATCGAAGTACTCTGTGCTTGTGGCTCCAGAGCGCAAAGTAAATCTCCCTGTTAGGTGAGCAACGCGGAATATTTCGTAGGCAAGAGCTTCTTTTTCCATGGAATAAAGTATTGTTGCAGCAGTGCAAAGTTTAATACCATACGCAAGCAAACTAGCGTTGCACCTGAAATGTTTTGGTATAAAACATCGTTGGAGACCTAAGCTGTAAGGTATACAGCTCTGTTGAGTAGACTGAGCCTTCCACCTTAAGTGTAATTGTGTGTGTACCGGGTCCGTACTCGCTATCAGTAAGCACATGAATTTCTCTGCCGCTGGCATCAAGCACAGACAATCGCACTCGCTCTCTTCGCTTCACGCCAAAGCGCACTGTAGCTTGACTATTGACTACTGTAGGGTAAATCGACAGTGTTACCTGTTCTTCTTCGGCACTTTTTGCAATTCCTGCACCACTAAAGCTCCTAAGATCATATCGACGCAATGCTCCAGCTAGACGGTCGAGAAAGTAGAGGTGATTACGCTTTGTATCGAGAGCTACCAAGGGTGATATTGGCTCGTTGGTAACAAATAGTGCTCGCGATGCAGTTACAGCCAATTTATTAGGTTCATGCTCCTGAACAAGAATGACTGACCCGGATTGCCCTACCGAATATGCAACTGTTTCTTTCGCATCATATCCTAAAAATCGAGCAACACCCGGAAGGACCTGAACCACCTTATTTGTGTTGCAGTCAATTGCAATTCCTCCCACATATACACGCCTATCGACGGGATCATACGCAAGAAGATTTTCTGTCCACATGTCCATAGCCGACGACCAATGTGATGCTACATTGAGGGAATCTATGAGCGTGTATGAGTTGAGATTATAAATATTAAGGCGTTTTTGAGCAGCCCGTAGAACATAGAGCTTATTGACCTCCGGCGCAACAACCATCTGAATTCTTCCCACAAAGCTGTATTTTGTATCGTCCTGAAATCCTAACAGTTTCAGCGTTTTTTGTGTAGCCCCAGTACTCAAATCCACAACAGCAATGCTTTTGTGCTCGGGCAGTGCAACATACATTTTCTGCCGAAATTTATCGTAGCACATCGTTGACAGTATATCACCTCGCTGTTCCTTGAAACCAAAAAGCGGAATCTTACCAATGACAGCACGTGAGTGCATAGATATAATAAAAATTGTGTTTGCTTGATGCGATAGGGCAAATATTCTTCGCTGTAATGAATCTGTTGCAAATGCTGGTACCCATGTCCCTGAGGGTATGTAACTTAGTTGTTGCTCCGGAAAGTGATACACTGCAATAGAGTGCTTACCACCGAGATGACTTGCCATGTATAGTGCCTGTCCATCAGGCGACAGTACCATGTCGTCAAAGTGTAGCGCAAGGTCTGTGTATGTGTATGAGGATTTGAGAGAGTCTATACTATGCCATGATAGGGTAGCCTGCCGTTGGTACGCGATGGCAAGACGCTTTGCTCCATCATCAAGTGCCATATAACAAGGTTTATGCTCGAGCCACAAAGAATCGCGTGTATCACTTACTACTCCAAGTGCCAGCAGCTTTCCTAAATTGCCGGATTCGATGTATGAACCATTCTCTACTGCACTTAAAGCAAAGCACTGTGCTGTCGACGGAGAGTACACAAAGTGCGTATATGTACCGTGTAGCGGGATTGTACGTACATGGGCATTACTTTCTAGCTGCATGACACGAATTGCAGAAGACATTGCTACAAGAAAGCGATTCCAATTCGTATCAACAAACGCTCGGACAACTGGCATCGTTGCTGGAAAGGTAAGTGACTTCAACAGAGTATAGGGTGGTGTCAGGGTGTAGAGCAAGAATCGACCTTGCCCTTGCACAGGTTCTTTTGCGACGACATACAAATGATTATGGGCAGAATCAAGTACTATACAGCTTGGAACAAACGGCAGAGAAATAGTGTCAGTCTGTATCAACGTGATTGCATCGAATACCTTGAGAAGTTGACCATCAGCCACGTATAGGCGGCGCTGACGTGCATGAAGCGCCATGTCAGCAATGCTTGCCGAATATGTTGCCGTCGTATTCACTTGGCTAGTTCTACTATCAATTGCGTAGAGTATCTTCGATGTGTTGTACTTGGGGTTGATAGGGGAAAGATACACCAGTTCATGTCCCGGGTAGGCAACCAGCTGAATATGCTCCCCCTGAGGTGTAAATGGCGCGTGAACAATACCAACCTGCTGTACAATACTGTCGGTGCGAAACACTCCAAGAAATGGTGATAGTCTGGACGAGCAGTATGCACGATGGCGGACTGCATCGATAGCAACACTGGAAGGTTGAAGGATCGATGGATATATATGTCCCATTTTCTGACCGATATACACCGTCTCAATGAGGCGGTATGGCTGTGTTTTTATCTGGGTATATCCTTTATATCCACACGCTAGCACAAGAGGTACAATGGCAGAATAGCGTAACGCACTGAACCATCGCAAAAGCACCCAATGCACCATACTCATAGATTTAAAATTTAGTCGATGACAGGGATAAGTAGTTCCGCGCAACATTCAGGAACGTTCGCAGGCATAGAGCACAGCAACTAGGCAATCTAGGAAGTCGATAATCAACGCCGCGAAAATTAGAGAAATTTCACTAAGAAAGCAAACACGATTTGTGAAGACTATCCCCTTTTGTGAAAAAGCATGACAGTTCTCTACATATAGGAAAAACGTTGGTTTTCTGCTCAGGCGTGCGTAGTTTTGCGCCGTGTGTGAATTACAGCAGCGTGAAGCCTCTCATTCCCACGAGGCATACACGCTTACCTACACAAAGAACAAAGCTAAGGAGTTAGATATGGGCGCAATGATGCAAGCATTTTACTGGGACTGTCCGAGACTAGAACACAAAGAGTATGCATGGTGGAATGTTATCACCGAAGCTGTTCCGCGCCTGCGCACTGTAGGATTCACAGCATTGTGGCTTCCCCCAGCTAGCAAAGCTGCGAACATTGGAGGTCCTTCCATGGGCTACGACCCTTACGACTACTACGACTTAGGAGAATTCGACCAGAAGGGCTCTATTCCCACATGGTTCGGTACAAAAGAAGAACTACTTCGGCTTATTGCTACTGCTCATACTCACGATATGCAAGTCTACGCCGACCTTGTGCTTAACCATAACAACGGAGCAGATGCTGAAGAAGTGAATCCATTAACAGGAACAAAGAATTGGACAGTGTTCACGCCCAAAAGTGGGAAATTTCTTCGTACATGGGAATCATTCTATCCATCTCGCTACCGCGTGCATGACGAACAATCCTTTGGTGGTCTTCCAGAGCTCTGCCACTACAATCCATCAGTGTACAATGAAGTTCTCAACTTTGCTCGCTTCCTTATAGAAGACATCGGATTCGACGGATTTCGATACGATTTCGTCAAGGGCTTTGGCGTTTGGCTGATTGATGCAATACAAGGAATGCGCTATACTAAACATGGTCAGCCGTTTCAGCCCTTTGGTGTGGGAGAGTGCTGGGACAGCAAGCATGCGATTGAAGACTGGCTCAACCGCGCAAACGCAACTTCAAACAATCCAGTACGTGCTTTTGATTTTCCGTTGCGTGGGCGCCTCAAAGACATGTGCGATACACCGGGATGGTCGCTACGGAATCTTCCGCATCCCGGTACACTTCTCACAAGCCGTCCCACCGACGCAGTAACATTTGTTGAGAACCATGACACCGTCCGCGAAAATCCTATTATCAACGACAAACTTATGGCATATTCATTTATTCTGACACATGAAGGCTATCCGTGCGTCTTCTGGCAGGACTACTTTACATGGAATCTTGCCAAAGAAGGCACACCGCATGGAATTGCAGCGCTTGTTACAATGCACCATAATCATGCCGGCGGTATCAGCTCTGTCATCTACCTGGACAATACGCTATACATCATGCAACGACATGGTTGGGGCGAACACAAGGGGCTACTCTATGTCCTGAACAGCAAACCTCATGGAGAGGGTTGGAATGGAGCACGAGTGCAAACTCGATGGCGGAATACCTCATTTACCCCGATTGCATGGTCAGAAAACTCCGATGGTGCACCACAACAGCAGACAACCGATGCTAGTGGTCGGGGTGAATTCTGGGCGCCTCCGCGCGGCTACGCTGTATACATACCACAGGAGTAACAGCAGCATCCTGACAATCCTGCATACCTTGTCCATGCAATTTTGCAACAATTTCGTTCTGCACTACTCGCAAGAATTTGTATGATAGTGTTTGTCACTGGAGCAACAGGGTTTGTTGGAAGCTTTGTTGCCGAAGAATTTTTACGACGTGGCTACACGGTACGCTGCCTCACACGAGCTACAAGTAGTTTACAGTGGCTTGAAGGACTACCCGTAGAACGCGCTGTAGGCTCACTTCTCGACAAGAATTCTCTCGAGAGGGCTGTCAGTGGCGTGGATGTCATTGTGCACGTTGCTGGCTTGACCGCAGCTCGTAATCGAGAAGAATTTTTTCAAGCCAATCATCTCGGTACAAAGAATTTACTTGAAGCTGCTCGTGCTGCTGCTCCTCACCTTCGACGCTTCGTTCATTTGAGCAGCCTGACAGTTTGCGGTCCTGCACAATCGCTCGACCGACCACTACTTGAATCAGACCCGTGCAAGCCTCTAACCGCATACGGCGAAAGCAAAAAAGCTGCTGAAGATGAAGTTAATTCTATGCGCTCTGTCATGCCGATCACTATTATTCGTGCTCCTGCTGTATATGGTCAACGCGATACAGCTATTTTCGACTACTTTAAGGCGGTCAATTGGGGTATTGCTGCACTCATTGGCTTCGATGATAAGCGCTTAAGCCTTATTCATGTCGAAGACCTTGCACGTGGTCTTGCTGATGCAGCTGAATCTCCTACAACAATTGGCGAAACATACTTCGTTGCAGATGAACCCTTCTATTCGTGGGTAGAAATCACGAGTGTTACTAAGGCAGCATTGCAAAAACGCTATGTCGTTACGCTCCGCGTACCACATAGTATTGTTCTTGGCGCAGCAGCACTGTCGGAATTTGTCGGAAAGTTTTCGTCCAAGCCCCCAGTATTTAACTATGAGAAAGGCATTGACTTCATACAGAAGTACTGGATTTGCTCAGTAGAAAAGGCACATCGTGATTTTGGCTACACATCACAACTTGGCATAGAATGTGGCATTCCCAAAACTATCGCATGGTATAAGGAGAACAAGTGGCTTTAAACTTCACGCGGAAGCGTTCAACATGGATATCAGAGCCAATTATATCCGATGCTCGGCGCCTGACGTTCGCACGCCGAGCACCAAATCATGCATGGGGTATCATTGTCTCTGGTAGTGTTCTGAGCCTGCTGTTTTGCATATTTGCAATATTTACCGCCGTACGCTCCACCTTTGGTCGTCATGGAGCCGAAGATGTGCACGGACTTGGGCTTGAGGCTCAAATTTACCGAAATCAGTATGGGATTGTTCATATCACCGCTGCAACTGATAACGACGCGTACTTTGCTCTTGGATATGCTCACGCACAAGACCGTCTTTGGCAAATGGATTTTCTTCGACGCGTTGGTCGAGGACAACTCTCTGAAATCTTCGGTCGTTCTACACTCGAACACGATATCTTCATGCGTGCAATGCGCTTCGATTCCATCGCTTGTTCTCTTCTTCGCTCCATTTCTCCAGAATCTCGCGCTGTGCTTGAGGCATATACTCGCGGTGTTAATGCTTATATTACTAATCATCGTGGTAGACTTGCTGTCGAGTTTGACGCACTAGAATATGAACCTAGATTGTGGCATGTCGAAGACTGTCTTCTTCTCCTACGCCTCTGGGCATGGGAACTCAGTACAGACTTCGCTGCCGACCTTGTCCTCAGCGCAATTGCCGATACGCTCGGTCAAGAACAGGCACTGGCTCTGCTTCCCTACCATTCTTCGCTTTCTAGCGATGTTCTGTGTGTACTAGATTCTTTGGGACAGCAAGCTCTTTCTAGAGCCGCATCGCCACTTGTATCTCCTCGACCAATTCCTCGCCCGTCGACAGATGTATCACCAAGTGACACTTCAGTATCCGAGCTGCCGCAGCCATACCACTCTACCTATCGCATCAACTCTTTCTCAGCATTAGGATTACACCTCTGCCAAACTGTTCAGCGTATGCGCACAGCTTCGCAGATGTATGGTTCATCGCTTGGTAGCAATGCATGGGCTGTACGCTCATCGTCATTCTTGGATTCTCCACGGATAGCGCAGCATCATACCTTTTTAACACAGTACCATCACGGCGCTTTGCTTACTACTGATATGCATGGCGCGTTATCAGCACCCGCTCGCTGGTATCAAGCACACCTTTCTTCACCGACACTCAATGTTCTCGGCTTTACACTACCCGGCATACCCTGCATGATTATCGGGCGCAATGACTCCATCTCGTGGAGCCTTGTCAATGCAATGGTTGACGATACTGACTTTTTCCTAGAGTATATTGATTCTACTGACCTTCGCCAGTACTACAGACTCAACAGTACTGGTAACTTAACCATAGAACGCTTCCACATCGCTACTGACACTATCAAGGTTAAAGATTCCAGCAACGCTGTTATCGACATGCGCTATACACAGCGCTCATGTGTGCTGTCCGATATACCCTTCGGTCTTCGGCATTACCCAGGATTCAAGAATGCAATATCTTGGAACAGTCGATTATATTCCCCTAGCATTCTTCACACGCTGACAGACAGCACAGTTCTTTTACAACATCCCAACGTGTACAAATTTCTCCGTAAGCAGTGCATAACATTGCGCTGGACAGGACACTATATGTCCGATGAGATTCACGCGCTACTTCATATATCGAAAGCTTATTCGTATAACGAAGCACGCACAGCAATGCAGCGCTTTGGTACACCGGCAGTCAATTGCGTCATAGCTTGTAGCGATGGCAGTGTTGGAGTGTTTCCTACAGGGTTTGTACCTTATCGCAACACCACGCCTAGAGCAACTCATCCTAACTTTCTGCGCAATGGCTCAGAGCGTGCTGACGAATGGCAAGGCGTTGTACACCTATCTTCTGTGTTTGCAGGAGTATATAATCCTTCGAGTGGTCGTGTTATTGCTGCGAATAATCCAATAGCACGCTCTGCAAGTCTCTACAATACGCCTTTGCACATATCATACCTTTGGGACACTCCGTTGCGAGCAGCACGCATTCGCGAGTGCTTGGAGAGCGTTGAGCACTATTCAGTCCTCGAAATGCAAATCATACAAAATGATGTTGTTTCTCACTATGCCCAACGAATAACACCCTACATCATACGTGCGTTTGCATCACAGACTGAAGCTACAGCCCAAGTGCTATCCCCCTCTTATAACCTTACATTCACAGAACAGTATTTCTTACGGCTACTAGCGTCGTGGAATGGTGCTCTAGAAAGCACATCAGCAGCAGCTTCGGTGTATGCTGCATTTCTCGAACGCTACATGCATAATACTTTCGCTGATGAGCTTGGTGATCATCTGTACCAACAGTATTGTAGCATTACGCGCTTACCTCTGCAAGTAATCTTAGCGCTTACACAACAATATACTCCAACAGACTCGAGTATTACGTGGTTCGATAATCGCACAACACCACAGATCGAATCACGCGACGATATTATACGACAAAGCTTTCGCGAAGCCGTAGCAGCTCTTCAACAAGCATTTCCCCTAACAGAATTTACACCTGATTCAGCAGAATTATGGCGCTACGGGCTACTGCATACAGCATCAATACGCCATGTTCTTAGCTCAGGAAAGCAATGGACAGCACGGTCATTGCAGAATGTCATAAACTTTCGCCCTATAGAATATGGAGGAGATGCGACAACAATCTCTCTTGGGGAGTGGTCATTGAATGCTCCGTTTTCAGTTACTGTTGGAGCATCACTGCGCTTTGTATGCGATATGAGCGACAGCGTTGCGTATATGATACTTCCCTCTGGAAATAGCGGAGAGGTTCTCACGCGCAACTATGCCGACCAACATCAACTCTGGCACAATGGGAATATGCTTCCTCTGTCGATACGACGCACTCCTCACAGCTCATTCGATACAGTTTTAGTGCTCCGCCCCAAAGATGAAACGCTGTAGCAATTCCATTGTTATACCCTGCACACCACAGACTACTACTTTCTCCTCTTCTCAAGGGTAAGCTGCTTCGTTAGGGTTCTATCTCCCCGTTGAATCGTGAATGTGAGTGTCTGCCCAACAATGCCATCATTGATAATCGTTAGGACATCGTGCTCGCGACGAATCTTGATACCGTCGATCTCTAGAATAATATCTCCTGGCTCAAATCCCGCTCGCTCAGCTGCCGAGCCATAAGCAATCTCACTAATTACAACTCCCTGGACTTTTTTCAGGTCGAGATATCGGGCAATACGCTCATCGACCTGTTGCACGCGCAATCCAACATGGAAATCCCGATTGATTGAACCATCTTTTTTAAGAAGCTCCATAATTCTTCGCACGCGGTTTGCTGGAATGGCAAAACCAATACCGATGCTCCCTGCACCTGAACTGCTTTGCGCAGTAGAATAGATAATGGTGTTCATCCCAACCACTTCTCCAAGAGCATTCACAAGCGGACCCCCTGAATTTCCTGAGCTAATCGCTGCGTCGGTCTGTATCATACCCCGATATACCCGCCCTTCCTGCACCATATTGACACCCGAATTGCTGACAACTCCTACAGTAACTGTTGGCTTCGCATTAACATCAAAAAGACCGAAGGGATTGCCAAATGCAATAACCCACTCACCAATAATGATATCATCAGAATTTGCAAGGCGTAGTGCAGGGAATACAACTCCTTTCGCACTCTCGTCATCGATTTTCAACAGTGCAATGTCGCTTGTGCGGTCTGTACCAATGAGCTTTGCATTGTACTTTTCGCCGCTTGTCAGCGTAATAACAATTTTCGAAGCATGCCCCGCAACATGGTCGTTAGTGAGAACATATCCGTCAGACGAAATCAAAAACCCAGAGCCCAATCCTGCAACCTCCTGACGATACGTCTGTGGCTGCTGGGAACGGTACCCAAAAAATTGCCCAAAGAACGGGTCGTTGAAAAAGTCCGCAAAGGGGTCGCGAATTTGATACTCACGCACCTCTACAACATTAATGCCAACTACCGCTGGGCTACACTGTGCAACAGCACGGGTAATAGCATTGCGCCGTGAATTATTAATTTCCTGCTGTAGTGCAGGCAATGATTCTGGCACTGCTGCTTCGCCAGCAACAGCAGAAGATGGCGAGTGCGGTTGTTCAGATAGATGTGCATGCGATTCGTTACTAGAACGACCAAATAATGTTAGGAGTCCAGACTGTATGCTTGGCACAAACCATATAATGCCAGCAATACCTAGAATGAGCGCAACAAGTAATGACCTCATTTTCATACGTATTATGAAATAGACAAATTAACGATGGATGTTGAGCTTTGTTTATTGCGGCGCTTGCGTGCAAGTATTGCGTAGACACAGATATGTATGCCACGGCGCATACACTTATTGCTGCTCATCTTGCTTATCAAGCCATGATGCTGCAGCTGATACTACATTGTGCATTGTTTGCTTGTCGAACGGCGAGTTTATATGAGCTTCACGCACAATCTCTAGGAATGGCTTGCTGCCCCCAATGCGGCAGATAGCAATGTAATCTTCGAGCACGCGTGCGTCATTTTGTTGCTGGCGGTGCCAGAATTGTAATGCACACAGCTGCGCCAAGGCATAATCAATGTAATAAAACGGATAGAGATAGACATGAAGTTGGGTTTGCCATAGTGCACCAGATTCATACATTGGAGCATTCTGATACTTACGCCATGGCAAATATATACGCTCTAGCTTCTGCCACTGCTCTTTCCGTTCTTTCGGAGTAGCATGAGGATACGTGTATATCCAATGCTGAAATTCATCGATAGCACAAGCATAAGGGAGAAACGTCAGCGCTTCCTCTAGATGTACACATTGGAACTTCGGCGCTTTTACTCCAAAGAACCGTTCCATTGAATTCCAAGTGAGGAACTCCATACTCATCGAATGAATCTCGCAGGCTTCCATCGTGGGCCAAAAGTATTCTAGAAGCTTTTGTTCTCGGCTGCTGCAGTATATTTGGAACGCATGACCTGCCTCGTGGGTCAGCACGCGAATATCATCGGCTGTGCCATTAAAATTTGAAAAGATAAATGGCATACCGAACTTCGGAAAATATGTGCAATATCCCCCTCGCGCTTTGTTTGGTCGCGTTGTTAGGTCCATGTATCCACCATTTATCATGTACTCAAAGAACTCCCCTATTGCTGGATGAAGCATATGGTACATTTCTCGCGCTTCCGCAATAATCTCTTCCTCCGAACCTATTGGCTGTGGATTCCCATCAGGAAAATTCAATGCTTCGTCGTATGAATACAACTCTTCTACACCACGAAGCCCCAAGCGCCGAGCTTGCTTGTCGTGCAACTCTAAAGCAAGAGGAACAACAGTATCACGAACTACAGAACGGAATTGTTCAGCATCGCGAGCTGTATATTCAATACGCCCCATTTGTGTATATCGGAACGCAATAAAGTTTGCAAAGCCGGTCTTTTGGGCAATCTCATCGCGCACACGCACAAGACGTTCAAATAAGCTATCCAGCGTTTCTGCAACTGTCATAAGTGCCTCTTGCTGTGCTTCTGAAGCTTCACGGCGTGTCATGCGGTCTGTATCTTCCGCAAATTTCCGAATCCCCGAAAGATTGTATATCTCCCCTCGAAATGGAATCTGCAATTCTGCCAGAAGCGCTGTATATTCTTGCCCAATTGTTGCCTCTTCCACAAGTAGAGGTTTAATAGCAGGGCTGAATGTTCTCGATGCATCTTCTAATCGGCGCAGAAATAGCCAACCGTATTGCGTTTCTACATCAGCGCGGAAGTTTGATTGTATCAGTCGCTTCGAAAACTCTTCGTTCCACTCAGTTACTGTCGGGCTTGTGTCGATGTAAAACTGTTTCTCCGCTTTGGCATCATCGTCTTTGACATTCTGTGTAAACTTCGTCTCTGCAAGGTTTTCCATTGTGATATACTCTATGCGCAAAGCATTCCACTCATGCACAGCATCGTATACATCACGAGCACACGCAGCACAATCAATACGCGACCATAATGCTTGATATGACTCCTGTAGTGCTGCAATATCAGGGCGCTTATACGGTATTTCGGAAAACTTCATGCTTCTACGAGACGATTCACTACACTACAACTAACACCTTATCTTTTCCCAGTTATTGTGGGGCAGCAATCTACAAAAATCTTTCGGATTTTTCGGCTACTTTCCTACAAGAGTTCTTAGCAGATTTCGTAATTTGCGCTGTGTATCTTTCGTATAACTACGATTACCGTTCCTATGGAATCATCTGAATCGCTTTTTTCACAACACTCAACAAGCCAAGGCTCCTGCCCATACCAATCAATCGACGAATCAACAACAGTTCTCAATATCCTTAGTTTGTCCCGTACTATGCAGCTTCGTGCTCTTGAGGCGCTCCTTTTTGCGTCGGAAGAGCCTCTTTCCGCAACAACTCTCTACAGCCTCCTACAAGGAACAGACGAACAGCAGTCTATAAGTACTATAAGTACACCTGCAGACACTGAAGCTCTCGAGTCCCGTACAACAGTGTCTGCACTATCTCAGTCACAGAACGGTACTGCATCGGAAGTATCCCCCGAAGCGTTCATACAAGGCTTGATTGACGAGCTAAATGAAGAGTTTGAAGCAAGTGGTCGTGTCTTTCGTATCGTGGAACTTGCACGCGAGGGCGGGACGGGATATCAATTTGCAACAACTCCAGAGTATGGCGAGCTGCTCACAAGGCTTGTCAAATCAAAGTCGAAAAAGCGCTTATCCAAAGCAGGATTAGAAACCCTGGCTATTATTGCGTATCGACAACCAATTTCCAAGCCTGAAATAGATTCTATACGTGGTGTAGGCTCAAGTGAAACAATCAATCGCCTGCTCGAAAAGAACTTAATTACGATTGTTGGCCGTAGCGAAGGCGTAGGCAGAGCACTGCTGTATGGCACAACGGACGACTTCTTGCGATTGTTCGGCCTACGCAGCCTTGCTGATTTACCCAAACCGCGCGAACTTGAGGAGCTTATGGCTGAGCACCCCGACATTCTTGACACCGTCTAGCACAACGCATCATTGTATGGTTTTCATGATATCCAAGCACTTCGTTCTCACACCACCATTGCTCCTATACAGTGAATCTATGCTCGCAGCAAGTAATAGAGAAATCCTCTCGGTAAGTGCAGCTGCTGATGCAGTGCAAACCGCTCTTAGTCAACACTTGAGTAACACTCTTGTAATACAGGGTGAGCTTTCGAACTATGTACAACACTCATCAGGACATCGGTATTTTTCGCTGAAGGACAGCAAAGCGCAGCTCAAAGCTGTTATGTGGAGCAACATTCGTCTGAGCTTCACACCTACGAATGGCATGAACGTTATTGTAGAAGGTACAATTAAAATGTATTCTCGACAGGGAACGGTACAGATTGATTGTCGCTCTATGCAACCTGCTGGCATAGGAGATATGCAGTTTGCATTCGAAGCCCTAAAGCGAGAACTTTACGAACGCGGCTGGCTTGATGCTCGCCACAAAAAGCCTTTGCCACGATATCCAAAGGTTATTGGGGTCGTAACATCTCCCACAGGTGCAGCAGTACGAGATATTCTGACAACTCTCGAGCGGCGTATGCCAGCTGCAGCAGTTATAATACGACCAACACTTGTACAAGGCGACAATGCTCCAGAGGACATTGCCCAAGCAATTCGAGAGTTCCAGAGTACACAATGCGACGTTCTGATTGTTGGGCGTGGAGGCGGTTCAATTGAAGATCTTTGGGCATTCAATACAGAAATCGTTGCCGAAGCAATTTTTCATTCGTGCATACCCATTATCTCTGCTGTTGGACATGAAATCAACAGAACAATAGCCGACCTTGTTGCCGATTCCAGCGCCCCAACGCCTACCGCAGCAGCAGAGCTTGCCGTGCAAGACTGCCGAGAAATACACCAACACCTACTGAATAAACAGGCTCTCCTCAACAGTATTATTCATAAGCGCATAAACACTGCTCAACAGCGTTTCTCTTTTCTTGCTGAACGCAGCGCTCTTACCAAATTTCCTCACACAATTCAGCAACTGCAGCAGCAACTTGACGAACTCCACACGCGGCTTCACTCTGCGCCTGCACGCTTTCTCGCGCTACATCGTGAGCGCCTTGAGCGCCTGCACCAGCACCTTACGTCATTACACCCTCTTGCGCCTCTCGATAGAGGCTTTGTCCTGATAAAGCGGGATAACCGTCTACTATCGGCAGCCGATACACTTCAAGAAGGCAATATTCTTACGCTTGTCCGCAAGTG
The DNA here is from genome assembly GCA_025055035.1 of Candidatus Kapaibacterium sp. Taxonomy (GTDB): domain Bacteria; phylum Bacteroidota; class Ignavibacteria; order Kapaibacteriales; family UBA4661; genus PH2015. The sequence continues at coordinate 21,089 of JANWZB010000014.1, read as the reverse complement.
CGACACTGCAACAGTCTGTGTACAGCACACCTCCCCAACTTCCTTACCAGCGGAACAAATCGGTATGTAATAACACGCAGCTCTGTACCATGCTCATTACCCTACGTAGGTAGATGTCCTACACGACTGAGCGGCTTTTTGCAGCAATACGCTCGCGTGCAAGCTGTACAATACGCTCTGTCTGCTCTTCAATACTCATCTCCGATGTATCAATCTCTACAGCATCGGGAGCTCGCCGAAGTGGGCTAATAAGGCGTTCAGAGTCATACTTGTCACGTTCGTATAGCTGTTGGCACATTTGCTCCAGAGTAAGCGACGTATCGCCTAGCTCGGCTAAGCGCCGCCGTGCACGTTCTTCTAGGGAAGCAACAAGAAAAATCTTTAGTTCGGCGTCGGGGAACACAGCAGTACCGATATCACGACCGTCCATCACAACACCTCCATGCCGCCCCATCTCGCGTTGTCGCTTCGATAGCACCTCACGGACTACAGGCAAAGCACTGACGGCGCTCACAAGCTGCGTTACTTTTGGAGAACGAAGTTCTTCGGTAACATCTTCTCGGCCTAAGATAGTACGCTGTCCTTCGGGTGTGATAACAAGCTCCAAACGATAATCCCGCACAATTGGCTCCACGTCATAATTTGTCAGCGCACGGTCTTCCCTGAGCACAGCAAGTGCTACTGCGCGGTACATCGCTCCTGTATCGATGTACAAATACCCTAGCTCTTTGGCAACACGACGTGCTGTGGTGCTTTTGCCAGAACCAGAAGGTCCGTCAATTGCAATAACAATCTTCTGATTCTCGACCGCGGAAGAGGCATCCATGCAGTGGTATATACAATTTGAGGACATGCTAGAAGTACTGCACAATATCCATAATTGTTCGTACATCAGCAAAATTTTCTACAACAAACTCTGCTCCTGCGGCATAGAGTTCTTCGGTAGAATGTGGTCCGGTTGCTACTGCCAGCGTCTTTATTCCATGTGCCTTTGCACATCGAATGTCGTTGAGTGTATCGCCAATAATAAGCGTATTCTTTGCATGAAACTGCAGAGTATATCCATATATCGAGCTATAATGCTCTTGTGCACGCTGCCACGCAATTGGTGGTAACATTGCACGGTCTGTATGATCTGAGCCAAATGCCCCTGTTGGAAAGTACACATCTAAGCCATGTGGTCGTAGCTTCAGATACGCTGTTGTTTCAAGATTGCCTGTGAGTAGAGCTAGTGCAATATCCTCACACTCTGAGCATTCCTGCAGTAGAACCTTGACTCCCTCAAGCATACGGATAGTTGCAGTACTTGCAAGCTGAGCAGTACGTTCGGTGAGAAGATCGTGAATGTGCTGACGCTTTTCTTCAACAACATGTACAGGTAGATTAAGCTTCTGAGCGGTTTCGGTCATAATTTGGTAGTCAGTTTTGCCTCCAAGCTGAATATCAAACTCTTGGGGAATTGATAGCTCAAATACCTCTTCGATAACACGTCGGAGCATAGAACGGGACGCTCGACGTTCAACCGATATCAATGTACCGTCGATATCAAATAGGAGAAGCCGCATTGCTATAAGCAATATAAGGTTTGATGTATGTGCACGCCACTAGACAGAGTCTTGGGTACAGACTTACCGTACAAGCAGATTGTCGATTAGACGGGTCGAGCCTATGCGTGCTGCTACAAGAAGTACAATTCCTTGTTGTGGAGCAAATTCATCAGGTTGCGATAAATCTTCGCTATCGGCAGCAGCAGCATAATCAATTGTTATATCGTGCACACTCAGTAGTACATCACGTAGCACCGCCTCGATGCTCAGTCGTGTGCGGTTACCCTGCATAATGAATTGTTGTGCTGCTTGAAGGGCTGCATAAAGAATTGTTGCACGACTGCGCTCTTCAGCCGAAAGATACATATTGCGTGAACTCATAGCAAGCCCGTCACTCTCGCGCTGCGTCGGACACATAACCACTTCCACTGGCATAGCAAGGTCGCGCACGAGCTTTTTCACAACTAAGCATTGCTGATAATCTTTTTGCCCAAAAAAGGCTTTATCTGGTTGCGTCAGTATGAACAACTTCGTTACCACAGTGGCAACACCATTAAAATGCGTTGGGCGAAAGATACCCTCAAATGGAGCACTAACGCCGCCAACAGAAATAGTTGTTTTAAAGCCTTCTGGATACATCTCTTCAGACGTCGGCGTAAACAGAATGTTACAACCTGCTTCTTCTGCAATCTGACGGTCGCGCTCTATATCTCTGGGGTAACGCGTGAAATCTTCGCTTGGTGCAAACTGTAAAGGATTGACGAAAATTGTTGCAATCACAATATCGCACGCAGCACGAGCAGCTCGCATCAGTGAAGCATGACCATCATGCAGATAGCCCATTGTTGGAACTACACCAATACGCTTACCCTCTCGGCGTGCTGCCAACACAACACGTTGAATATCGTGCGCTGAAGTAATCTGCTGCATCGTATCACATAGAGAATATGATAACCGAGCACTATACGCTCACAGTCCTACTCAGGAATGTAGAAAGCAGCGAGCCCAATATTTACTTTGTTATTGACGAAAGATTGCGTAATTCAGTCCTAGTGATATTCCTATCATGTTGTAGCCAGAGAATACCTTACTTTCCCACTCAAAACGCTCATGCAGGAGCAATTGATAGCGGATATTGAGGTCAAGGTCTATACCCTCAAATATTTCGATTTTGATACCGCCATTTGGTGCTGCCAACACTCCAACATTGCTATACATTTCTCGGAAAATCTCTCGCTCGAAAAAACGATACCGAAACCATGTAACTCCTATATCAGCACCATAGTAAGGACGAAACGGTGGGTCTGGCAGAAGAAGACGCATAAAGCATAGCGATATAGGTAGCCCTAAGTACTCAAAGTTCATTCCCTGTTGCCGTGCGGCGTACGTAGGACCAAAGTACTGAAGAGATACCGCACCACCAATAATCAATGCATTGTTTCTGGGAAAATAGTGAACACTAGCTCCGGGCGTCCAATTCCATGCAGGAGAATTTGCGGTGAGGACAGTTGTTGGAACTGCAACACCTTGATATATACCCACACGCCAGTATTGACCATACGCATCTACTGATACCATACCTGCACAGAGTATGATACTGCACCACATGCATACATACTGATACCTATAGTGTTCCATGATCAGAGCCCAGCTCATATATAGACATGTACCGAATTTACAGAAATGTCAACGAAACAATTACACAGATGCGCAATACATACTTGTACTTCACGGCAAATTTGGCATACATTTTTAGCACAATCACGTTCACGATACTGCTGCAAGCATACACAAAAGAAGTTTCGTACAAAAGTATTTTTCACAAGGGATTTCAACGAAGAAGCAGTATTTTAGAGCATGTCTTCACTAGCACTCTAGGAGGTATGTACTCGCATCTGCCTTTGTTGTTTCCACGACCATACTGTATAACGAGGATTGTGAGCCATGCCTGTACACTCAACGATAGCATCACTGCATTTCGACATTCACCGAACGTACTGCACCGCATTTGAGATATGCGATGGGGACATAGTTCTGCAATATATCAATGCCACATCACAACCGCTGAATTGGACGCATTCTACTGAGGAGATAATCACATCCTCAGCAATGCAAGAAATTGAAACTATTCTTCGCCCAGTGAAGGGCACAGTACGTACGCTGGGTATCGCCTTACCGATGCACTGTCTTTTGGCTCATCACATTCCCTACTCTGCTACCCTGACAACCGATGAACTTCGCAGAATTATACGCCTAGAAGCGAGCTCTCACCTGCCAACATTTGACCCCTCAGATTTTCTTGTTTCCATCTATCCACTGTATGGTTTTTCTTCTACACCGTTTACCGCACTTGCTGTTCTGATTCCACACACAGTAACGAATGTTGTAGAGCACATTGCTTCGTTATCTCAAGCAAATATACAGCATTGTATTAGTACGCATGCTGCTGCTCACAATGCATTCCTTCACAACTACCCAGAAGAACGAGGTCACATCGCTCTTTGCAGTATCGACAGTAGCTGTATCGATATCAGCATTATTCGTGGAACAACACTGCTTCACACATCAACAGCACAACTTTTCCCATTATCAACAGCGAGCACACCATCGTGCGACAACCTATTGGAAGAACAACGCATAGCAGTTATTGCTAAATCATGCTCCAACGCCTTACAGCAAGCCACAGACGAGATTCAAGCATCTCTCGATAGTGCATACTTTTTCGGTGCCGGTTTAACAAAAGCCTTGCTCGATACGCTTTCCACCACACTCCCGACAGCAGCAAAACGTTATAACCCTTTGCGACAGTTACGTTCGGGGCTAAGTGCCAGTGTGCAACGCTCTGCTTCAAGAATTGCTCATATGCTTGTTCCGAATGTTGGCGCTATATTACCGGAAGTTTTTCCGGGCATTATTCTGTCCTCGCGCGTTCCACAGCAGCGTCAGGTTGCTTAAGAACCTTCACACTCTTGTATCCACAGTACTTTTTCATCCTATGACATCAAGAATCAGCTCTTCCGTCGGGCTACGCATGGCTATCATTGTAGCACTTGTTCTTTTGCTTCTTATTCCCATGTCCTTCATTGAGGGACTTATCACCGAACGCCAAGCTCGACGAGATGAAGCTATTGACGAGGTAAGCAGCAAGTGGGGTCGCTCTCAAACTATCACCGGGCCGATAATTCAAGTTCCCTATATATCTACTCTTCGCAAAGAAGGGACAACACCTACTACACCAGATAGCAAGCACGATGCATCACCGGTGATATACGAGGCAAAAGAATATGTGCACATCTTGCCCGAGCAACTCATAATCCAAGCACACATGGTACCAGAAGTGCGGCATCGAGGCATATACCAAGTTATTCTCTACCGCTCTCGGATACATATCAATGCAACTTTCACACTTCCATCACTTGTAGAGCTTGGCATAGCAAGCAATAAGATTCTTTGGGATGAAGCTGCCGTCGTTCTTGGTATAAGTGATGTCAAAGGCATTACATCAGCAATTACTGTACGCTACGACACCACACTGTATGCGGCAGACCCCGGAGTACTATCACAATATGTGATAGAGCACGGCATTAGTATTCGACCACCTTTCCAAAAGGCACGACAGCACACGTTTTCAAGCAATATCAGTCTACATGGCAGCTCGGAACTGCTATTTGTGCCCGTTGGTCGTGAGACAGACGTTCAGTTAGAAGCAGCATGGGGGAATCCTAGCTTTACTGGGGCATATTTACCAGAACGTCGCACTGTAACAGACTCTCTTGTTCGCGCTTCGTGGAAGGTCTTCCACTTTAATCGGCGCTATCCCCAAGTGTGGTCGGGAAGCTCCTACACAGTAGCAGAATCTACATTTGGCATTCGCCTTATTCCGGGCATTGACGAATACCAGAAAACAATGCGCACAGCAAAGTACGCAATAATGATTGTAGCACTGACATTTCTCTCGTTCTTTATGGTGGAAATACTAGCTCGGCGTTTACTGCATCCTATTCAGTATGTCTTGATTGGTCTCGCCCTTGTTGTATTTTACACGCTTCTACTTTCACTATCCGAGCAAATACGCTTTACTTTCGCATACACTATCGCTAGTACTCTCACTATTCTTCTTATCACGCTCTACACACGTAGTGTTGTAGCGCAGCCAAAGGCGACGTTTGCTATTGGTGGCATCCTCACATTGTTGTATCTTTTTCTCTTCGTCATTCTGCAACTGCAAGACTACGCATTGCTTCTTGGTAGCATCGGTTTGTTTGGTATTTTAGCGGTCGTGATGTACACAACACGCAATATTGATTGGTTTGCCATAGGTAAGCCAGAACAGCCAAACTTCCCGGCTTCAGAGTGACAGTAATGTTCTATGTTTCATGCTTGCCTATCTAACGCTATGAATGCATGTCGTTCCCTAACGTTGTCGAGTGCAGTGCTTGCCGCATCAGTAATATGTATGTACGGACAACAGAAACCACAAGCTCTTCCACTTCTCGACTCAGCACAGCTAGCTGCTTTGCCAGTGTACAAATCTCTTGAAAAAGCACTCGAGGAGCGTGATAACGTCGTTCGCCTCAATCTCGATGTGCGAAAACTCACAGAGCTTTCAGCAAGTATTGGGGAACTCTATAATCTTCAAGAACTGTATGTCAGCCGCAACAATTTGCGTAGCTTGCCAGCGTCTCTTAGCAATCTTTCATTACTGCAGGTTCTCTATGCGCGCAGAAACCGCATAACAAAGCTTCCTCTTGAGCTTACGAAACTTTCGCAACTGCGTATACTCGACCTCAGCGATAATGAGTTGGAAGATATTCCCACGCTTATTGGAAATATGACCAACCTTTCTATCGTGTATCTTAGCCGCAATTATCTCACCTATCTTCCACCCAGCATTGGGTGGTTGCGTAATCTTCGCGAGCTTTACCTTGATAACAATCAAATCGAGACGCTACCACCAGAAATTACGAAGCTCACCGCGCTTAGAATTCTTGATCTTACAGGAAACAATCTGACAACCTTACCCTTGGGAATAGAGCAGCTTGTCAATTTGAAGGAACTACGCTTGAGTGGTAATCTTCTCCCCGATGTAGAAATGCAACGCATCCGCGAGCTTTTACCCCATGTCCAGATCAAATAGCTACAGCCCATAGGAACAAACATATGTCTCTTTCCCACAGACGCAAATAGTTTGGCATTCAGCGCTGGGTCTTGTAAATTTGCAGGTCCTAATATTCTTTTTCTGACACTAGTATGCGATAGTTACGTTCTTTCCCCACTCAAGCTTCTTTCTCTTGTATGAATATTCACGAGTACCAAGCCAAAGCTCTTTTACGCCAATATGGCGTTCCTGTTCCGACAGGAGTTCCTGTGTTTTCGCCAGAACATGCTGGAGAAGTAGCCTATAGAGACTTCGTGCAGCAAGGTCACAGTGTTATTGTCCTCAAATCCCAAATTCACGCTGGAGGGCGCGGGAAAGGGACTGTGCATGATGTTCACTCGCACGCACCGATCGAACTCGATGGCAAGCAGGTACGCGGAGTAACAGTTCTCAGCGAGGGGAATCTTGCTGACCGCGCGTACAGAATTGCGAAGGCAACCTTTCATAATAAGCTTGTTACCGTACAAACAGGTTCAGAAGGCAAGATCGTTCGGCGCATGTTTATCGAACAGGGAGTCAATATTGCTCAAGAGTATTACCTCAGTATCCTCCTTGACCGCAGCGTTTCGCAGAATCTCATCATGGCTTCTACAGAAGGCGGTATGGATATTGAAGAAGTTGCTGCTCAGCACCCCGAGAAAATTCTGCGTGAACATATCAACCCCGTGATTGGCTTCCGCACATTTCAGGCACGCCGTTTAGGTATAGGGCTAGGTCTGTCGGGCGATGCTCTGAAAAGCTTTGTAGACTTCCTTCAAAAGCTATATACTGCCTACGAAGCAATGGATTGCTCGTTGCTCGAAATCAATCCTCTCGTCTGCACAACAGACCAGTGCTTTATTGCGCTCGATGCGAAAGTCAATTTCGACGACAATGCTCTCTACCGACACCCCGAATACAATGAGCTACGAGACCTTGACGAGGAGGAACCACTTGAGATTGAAGCCTCGAAATACGACCTCAACTATATCAAGCTCGATGGGAATGTTGGTTGCATGGTAAATGGTGCTGGTTTGGCAATGGCAACAATGGACGTTATTCAGCTTGCAGGCGGGAAGCCTGCTAACTTCCTTGATGTCGGTGGCGGAGCGAATGTTCATCGCATTGCCAATGCCTTTCGGATTATGCTCTCGGATCCCCACGTACAAGCTGTGTTCATTAACATTTTTGGTGGTATTGTGCGCTGCGATCGTGTTGCTCACGGCATTATTCAGGCTTCACAGGAAGTGCATCTTCACGTTCCCTGCATCATTCGCCTTGATGGAACTAATGCTCAAGAAGCTCGCAGAATTCTTGAACAATCGGGTTTACAGTTTTCTGTTGGTTCTACCCTAGAAGAAGCAGCGATGAAAGTCAAACAAACGGTAGATGCACTGTGTAGTAGCTAGGTGTGCACAACACATACCCTCCCACTCGTACAACTGAAAGTACAATAAACGTGAGCCGCCCTACCATTTCTGGTGCAGAGCGGCTCGCTTTTCTTTTAAATGAACAAGTTTCTACCGTATGCGATAGCTTATTCCTAAGCTGTACGTAGCGCCGCGCACTGTCGAAGCAACTGTTACACCGCCCTGTTCCCAAATAAGCGGTTGGTTGAGAATATCACGTGCTGCAAACTTAATTTCTAGAACATCAAGCACAGGCTGGAGAATGGAAACGTCTATTACATTTCGCGGCAGTTCGTAGATATGGGGGTCAGCAAAGGCGTATGCACCACGCTGCCCAACCTGAATAATACGGCGTCCTGTGATGTTATAAGCAACATTGAACGATGTTTTTGTTGTTGGTTCAGTAAAGAATATTCCTACATTCACAGCGTACGGTGATTGACCCCACATTGAGCGAGTGTCAATAACTCCCCCTTGCGCAACAGATAATTGCGACTGTACAAGTGTGAGATTTGCACTTAGCACAAAGTTCTGTCCGTAATCGCCAAATAAGAAGCTGAGGTTTTTGCGAGCTTCCAGCTCTACACCATAATTATATGCTATGCCTTGCGCATTGGTAAATGTTCGCGTAAGTTCGCTTTGTTGCGGGAAAATGGTTTCTTCGATAGCATTCGTGAACACTTTGTAGAAAGGGCTAATAGAAAGCACTTCGCCTGGTGCCGGGAAGGTCTCCAAACGAATATCATAGTTTTGAATTAATGTGCGAATCAGCTCTGGATTCCCCTGCGTGAGCGCTTGCTGTTGGAAATCAAAAAATGCGAACGGCGCAAATTCACGAAGCGATGGACGCGTCAGAGTCTGCGAGGCAGAGACGCGAATGTTCGTTGAAGCATCAAGCTTGTAAATAATATTCAGGGCGGGTAGTACATCGAGAAATGGACGATTAACCTCGACGGGAGCATCGTTGATAGCAAAGCCATTCAAGCGCTGCTGATTGTACTCTAAGCGAGCTCCACCAATTAGGCGCAGCTCTACGCCATTCACCTCAATCGGCATATCAACCATAGTGTAGCCAGCAATCAGAGTTTCTCCCGCTGTATAGGCGTCGCTGAGCCGTGTGTCTTCTGATATTCCAATGCCGTCGATGCGGAAATTTGCTGGAGAGAACAATCTGTCGAGATTGTCAATCGGTATTGCATAGTCTACATTGATTCCCCCGTTGCGTGGCTCGATGATCGTTATTGAGCGAGCATTAAAGCTGCGGCTTCGTTGCTCAAACAGCCCACCTGCTTTGACCTTCATATTCATCTGTGGAATCGGGAGCGTAGCATTGATAGCCCCGGTTATCGCACTCTCTTGCAAATACGAGAAGAAGCGCCCTGCGCGAGTACCATCACCTTGCTGGCTTTGAATAACCTGTGCTTCGAAGTCATCATTAGGATTTGCAAGCTGGCGAGCATACCGAATGCGGCGGAAATCTGGTTCATCACGCTGCGACACCGAATATCCAGCTCGCCAGTCTATAAGGAGGTTATTCGCCTCCTTGATAGTATGTTCACCGACAAGCTGCCCCGAATAGAGATCTTTCTGCACAAACTGGAAACTTCGCATCTGCAAATCAAGAAATTGGTAGCCGACGTCCTGGCCGTTCAGAATAACACTCTCGTCATCAGCAGAGCGATTGTAGATATTCTTGAAACTAATTGAAGAATGGTCGCCAATCTTGTACGCAACGTTGAATAAGCCACCCCAATTCACAGAGCGGTTTGCTCTGTATCCCGATGTCTGGAATAGTGGCGAGCGGTCTGCAAGAATACCATCGCGCACAATTGTGTCGAGTCCGTAGCTATTCGCATAGTTGAATGAGGCAATAACTCCTAAGTCATTGTCTCCAAGTGTATAGACATTGCTGAACGAAATACTAAATCCGGCGTTTGGTGCAGCAGTCGCCCGTTCTGTGCGCCAAGCGTTTGCGTTCATGGAGCGCCCCAGTGTTGTCCAGCGCTGAATTGCTGCAGCATCTCCACGCGTAACACCAGCAAGTAGCTCATTCATAGCGCGGCGGTTTTCAGGGAAATCTACGGGCAACGCTCGCAATGCTGCCCCATCAGCAATCCAGTCCCGATTACTTGTAGGAGCGCTAAAATAGCGGTCTGGTTGCAGTGTAACATTCGTGTTGTAAGCAGAGGAGACACTAAAACGCAGCGAAAATCCTTCGGGGAAATCCACAGTATTGAGCTGAACAAGACCACCAGCAAAGTTCCCCGGAAGGTCTGGAGTAAACGACTTTGACACATTGGCATTCTGCAGAAACTCAGAAGGAAACATATCGAACGCAAATGCCTTCTTATCGGGTTCGGTTGACGATAAGGCAGCGCCATTTAAGGTTGTGTTATTATAGCGCTCACTCACGCCGCGCACATACACAAATTTTTCACCAACAAGCGTTACACCCGGAACGCGCCGTAGGGCTTGCCCGGCATCAGCATCAGGTAATTTCTTGATTTCTGCTTCGCTAATACCATCACTGAGTTGAGCAGCATTCTTGCGCTGTGCTAGAATCGCAGCAGCGTTGTCGTTGATACGCGATGCCTGTACAACGATCTCTTCCGTTTTCTTGATTGCTGATTCAAGCACAACATTGATTACCACTGTTTGCCCATCGGCAACAGTAACACCCTCGACAATCTTCGGCTTAAAGCTAACATAATTAAAGCGCAGAGCGTATGTTCCTGCCGGTAAGCCCTTAACAGTGTACGTTCCCTTGACATCAGCAATTGCACCCTTTTTTGTATCTAGGACTTGTACTGTGGCACCGCGCAGAATCTCGCCAGTTTCATTATCACGAATAGTACCGGATATTGTGCCGCCCAGCGATGGTTGAGCATAACTATTGTCCGAAAACGTAGTGTTACAGAGCAACCAGCAACTCACCAAAGGAAGGAGGGCAGAATAAAGAAGGCGTAGTAGTACAATCTTCATATGATGCGTACGATATAACAAGGAAAAGTGTGAGGAATGTATTTTACAGGAGCAACTGCACAGCGCAAGAATTACTAAGCACTGTTTTTTCTGGTTTTTGTGGCGTCAATGATATAACACGAGCAAGCAAAACTACGACACAAAGATTACCTGAGCATAAGAGTCTATGTTAAATTTTAGTAACATATAGCTTAACTCCATTGATTTTGTGCATCTTGCGCAATTCTGAGTATTCTGACTGAAAATGCAAAATAATGATCAAGTTAGGTTGCACTTTGGAGGAGGGGCATAACAAATAAAAGTGTGAATGAGGGCGGTACGTGGAGATAAGTTCAGAGTTGTGCATGAGACGTAGTCTGTCGAATCTAGCACATAAATGCTAGCATAGCAAGCAAAAGCTAAGCGTAGCTCAACTATCGCCTATGTTCTCTGGCTCTGAAGAAGGCTCGTAGGGGGGCAATGTAGGAGGCCGCAGTTTCAATACTGATAACATCTACACCGCTTTTTGCAAAGATTGTGGAAAGCATCATCTCGTGTTGTGTCCACCAAGAGCGGTATTCTGCACGCGTTTTTGGATGTGCAGTATCAATCCAGCATACTTCACCGGTTTCTGCATCACACACTCGCATCAGACCGACATCTGGCAGCATTGTCTCTCGCTTGTCAAAAACACGCACAGCGATGACATCATGTTTTCGTGCTGCAACGCGGAGTGCAGTTTCAAAGCCTTTATCAAAAAAATCCGAGATAACAAATGCAATACTACGCTTCTTGATTGCGCTCGTCAAATACTGCAGAGCCTGAGCAATATGTGTACGGCGGTGCTGCGGTCTAAATTCGAGTAGCTCACGAATAATGCGAAGAATATGAGTTCTTCCTTTCTTTGGTGGAATAAACTTCTCGATACAATCGCTAAACAGCATTAAGCCAATCTTATCGTTGTTCTGGATTGCTGAAAACGAAAGAATGGCACATAGCTCTGTAACAAGGTCTTTTTTCAACTGTTTCGTTGTTCCAAAATCCTTGGACGCACTGACATCAACAAGAAGCATGACTGTAAGCTCACGCTCTTCCTCAAAAACCTTGACAAAAGGCTCATGGAATCGTGCAGTAACATTCCAATCTATCGTTCGGACGTCGTCTCCGGGTTGGTATTGACGAACCTCACTAAATGCCATTCCCCGACCCTTGAATGCGCTATGGTATTCCCCTGAGAAAACTTGGCTTGATAACCCACGTGTCTTAATTTCAATGCGGCGAACTTTCTTCAGAAGCTCTGCTGTTTCCATAGTTAGCAACAATAATCGTAGCAGGCATTACAGCGAGGAAACGCTTAACAGCTCGATATCAAAAATGAGCGTCGAGTTCGGTGGAATAGTTCCTTGTTGCCTGTTGCCATAACCAAGTAGCGAGGGTATTGTTAAGCGCCGTTTGCCACCGACTTTCATTCCATTAACACCGATCTCCCAGCCACGAATAACACTGCCAGCACCAATACGGAACGAGAACGGCGGGTCGCCAGCAGCTGTTGCATCAAAGATTCTTCCATCGCGCAGACGTCCTACATAGCGCACACTGACAGTGCTATTAAACTTTGCTTCGGCGCCTGTTCCTATCTGGATATCCTCAATTAAGAAAAGCTCCGTGCCACGCAGAGTAATATCATAGATGATTGTTGAGTTTGGTGGCACATTCCCAACCTGACGATTCCCATATCCTAAACGCGGCGGCACAGTAATGATGCGCCTCCCTCCAACACGCATACCGCGTAGACCTTGGTCAAGTCCGGGAACGAGTGTGAAGTTATCAACTAGCAGCTGCGTTGCTAATGTACCAACGGTAAATGTACCATTCAGCAGACGTTCACTAAACAGAACATCGAGCTGCGTTACAACATTGGTATCAAGCGAAACAGTAGCTCCTGTGCCAATAACTATATCTTCTATCTTCAGCTCTCCGCTCATATCGAGCGGAGGGTCTGTCGTCAGGCAGGCAGTCGTACATAGTACGAGAAGCACACCTATGCACAAATGCTTGAAGCACTTCACAAAAGAGCTTCTGATTGCATGCACTACAACAAAGCTGCACAAACGGCAATGTACAGGGTACATCATAGCGTGCGTACAGACAATAATGCAAGAAAACTAAGCGAAAGAGCAGTGGCAAGAGGGATACCTTCAAGGTCAGGCTTTATCCTCGACAGATTCTAGCGTCTCTTGAGCGGCAGGAAGTTCCAGAAAGAACGATGCACCGTGCCCATACTCACTTTCGCACCATACGCGCCCGCCCATTGCTTCAGCCATTTTTTTGACAATAGACAAGCCTAGACCCGTGGAATGCTCACCACCAGTTGGTTGTGCAGAAAGTCGTGCAAATTTACCAAAAAGTTTCTTTTTATCCTCTTCAGTCAGACCAGGTCCTTCATCCTTGACTTCACAGCGAACAAAGTTGTCACCATGCATTGAGCAGCGCACCCAGATATTTCTGTCATAGGGTGAATACTTGACAGCATTGGAGATCAGATTGTCGAGCACTTGAATTGTCGCATTCTGGTCAGCAAACACATGCTTCACATGCTCTTCGGCGTGAAAGTGAATAGTAATATTTTTTGCCTGAGCGCGCTGAAAATAGTTATCACACAACGCTTTGACAATCAAAGTCAAATCAAAATTACAGAGATACACCTTCACAGCCCCGCGCTCAATAGCGTTAATGTCGAGAAGGTTTGTAATAAGGTCGAACATACGACCTGCAGAACTCAGAATATCGTTCGAGAGATCCTTAATCTCTTTGGGCTCTAACATATCTCCTTGATCGTACAGCACCTTTGCCAACATGCGAATTCCTGACAGAGGATTTTTTAAATCATGTGCAACAATACCCAAAAACTCATTCTTTTCGTTATCAAGCTCAACAAGATGCTTGTTGAGCTGAGCAATTTCTGCTCGTGTGCTTTCTGTCTCAGCAAATGCTGTTGCTAGATAGGAATAGGCATAAATATTGTCAATTGCTGTCGCAGTGTATGTCGCAATCGTACGCATCATGTCAATCTGGTATTTCGAGTACGCATTCACACTAGTGCTTTGTACAGTCAATACACCGACAGGACGATTCTTCACAACAAGTGGAAAATACACAAGGGACTGAGCGTATGCTTCTTCAGCACGGAGACGCGGAACGTACTGCGTATATTCGTTTTGCACATCATTCAGCACAATCTCTCTGCGTTCTCGTATGCTCCTAACAGCAAGGCTTGTATCATCGTCAAGAGAAATTGGTACATGATAGCTCTGATGACCATTGACCATAAACAGCAAGTACTCAATCACGTTATCTCGTGCCACACCAAGACCGAATGTTGCAACATCCAAAAGCTCCGATACACTCTGGTAGGTTGCACTCAAGATTGTCTCGTAATCAAGTGTTGAGGTTATCTTTTGCCCCATAGCGCTGAGCGTCGAAATATCTTGATTGATTTTCTGCATCTTTTCATTTAGCTCGCGCAACGAATGGTTCATAACCTCCATCTCTGCAGCAGCATTTGCTAGACGGGCATAGGAATTCAGGTTATCAATCGCAACAGCAGCATAGGAAGCAATAGTACGAAGAATGGCAATATGCCTATCGGTATAAGCAGACTCCTGAAACGCTTGAACGGTGATAAGCCCTAAGGGTTGGTTTTTTGTAATCAGAGGGAAATACATCTGCGAGGCTGCTTTTGTTTCTTCAGGGCGTAGCGTCTCGACATAACGTTTATACTCCTCAGCACAATTCTGGACAACGACTTCCTTGGAATGTTCTACTGCCCAAACAGCAAAGCTGTTCTTCTCATCCATGAGCGCCGAGGGCATATACTCAAGTTTACCAGCTTCTACATAGTACTGGTACTCTATCTCTCCCCACTCGCGATAAATAGCGATACCAAAAATATCTGCTGGCATCAGTTCTCGAACATTCTTGTGAACAGTCGTCAGAATGGTTTCAAGGTCGAGACTCGATGTTATGCTCTGACCAATCTCGCCGAGCCTTGAGATATCAATACTGTGGTCGCTATTAATGTATTGTGATTCGTGCATTGTTGAGGAAATAGGAGCGCTCATAGCGGGTACTCACACCAACTAAAAATGGAAGGCTTAGGATTGCGCAGTGCATACCGAAGCATATAGGTACATGCAGCATCGGTAAATGATGTATAGCATACTGCGAAGAGATAGCTACAATTTGAAGCTATAGTCGTGAAATATACAGAGAAATCAGAGTAATTCCTACACTTTCTGTGCCAAAAGTTGGCGAGAAAATACGTATGGGAAAGTTTTTTCATCTTGCTCCTCTCTGATGTTACGCAGCTTTAACACTACAGATAACACTCAGGTAACGTTGCCGTGATACCTTTGCACGGTCAGTAATCTATATCTTTCACCATTTTTTGCGTTGCATATGAACAATTGCTTTCCTTTCTTGAGCAGATTCGCTATACTAGCTCTTGCTTGCCTAGGCACTGCTCTAGCACAGCCAACGTCATTACGTTTGCTAGAACCCGCTGCTGGCAGCATGCTGCGTGCTGGCACATCGGTTGACTTAGTGTGGGATACAACAGATACATTCCGCAGCCGCTTTGATTTTGAATTTGCTACCTCAGAAAATGGTCCGTGGACAGCCATCGTTACTAACCGCCTCGATTCAGCTCCACCACGCGGGCGCTTCAACGGAGGCTTCCGTGTTCCTTCCATCGAAACACGCACCCTGTTTGTGCGCATGGTACTCAAAAACCCTGATGGCTCGCAAAGTAGAGTTCAAGCAGTTAATGGACCGATGTCTATTGTCCGCCCGCTGCCAACACGCTTCGACGCTGTCCTTCGTGGGATTGTTCCACGTGGTCAGACGCGGACACTGTCGGCAGATTCTGTTTATGCGCTTGACGGATACTACTACGTTAACGGGGTATTGCGTATTCCTCCCGGAACAGTCATTCTTGGTGATACTGTAGGTCAAAATTCTGCCATTTGTATCAATCGTGGTGGCCAAATCTTTGCTGAGGGCACACCCAATCGTCCTATTGTCATGACAAGTTCTGCGCCTCCTGGGCAGCGTCAAGCCGGCGACTGGGGTGGTTTGCTGATCTGTGGGCGAGCACGCACAAATCATCCAGGTGGCGTTGCTGCTCTTGAAGGAGGCATTGCCAATGCAGCACTCGATAGCGCAGGATTCTTTGGCGGCAATGACGACAATGATAATAGTGGCGTTGTGCGGTACGTTCGCATTGAGTTTGCAGGTATTGCTGCAGCACCAAATCAAGAACTCAACTCGCTAACTATGGGCGGTGTTGGTCGTGGAACAACCATCGAGTATGTTCAATGCAGCTTCGGGAACGACGACTCATTCGAATGGTTTGGTGGAACAGTCAATGGTCGCTATCTGATTGCTACTGGAGCACTCGACGACGATTTCGACGGCGATAACGGCTGGAGCGGCCGTGTACAATTTGGTCTTGTCCAACGCTTTGCACAGCGTGCTGATGTGTCTGTGAGCCAAGCATTCGAAATTGACAACGATGCAAGTGGTTCATTCCGCGAGCCTCTGACACGACCTATCTTCTCGAATATCACTGCTATCGGTCCTCTGCAAGACACTTCATGGACAACAGGACGAGGAGCGAATCAATTCAATTCGCTATTCGGCGCAGCAGCACAAATACGCCGCAACGCCCGTGCTTCCATTTTCAATTCGGTTTTTCTAGGCTGGCCTCGTGGCATAGATATCTTGAGCGCTCCGGGTCAGACTGCTGCATCGCGCGACTCACTGCAGATTCGCAACTGTAGCTTCTACGGCATCAAGGGTGTTGCTCTCAATCGCGATGGTACACCTCCAGCTATTCCAGCAGAGTGGCTCGAACGCCCAGAATTCAACAACGTCATCGATCGCTCCTCACCACGTAATGCATTGCTTGGTGATCCGTTTCGCACTGAAACAAATGCTTTCGACCCGCGCCCACTTCCCAATGCACCGTACCTTGCTAACGCTGCATTTCGCAACACGAATCCTGCTGTCAACATCGAAGACCCATATTTCGAGCGTGTGAGCTATCGCGGTGCATTTCCAGCCTCTGGTGTTGCACGCCGCTGGGATGCTGGATGGGCTGAATATGACCCTCAAAGCTACGAGTACCGCGCAGGACAAACTGCCGGGCGCACACTTGTCAGCGTACGCGAAGAACGTAATGTGCACGTTGGCAGTGTAGGTGTTGCACCCAATCCAGCAACGGATGAAGTTTTCGTGCGCTATACCCTCGACCGTCCTGCTCATGTAACAGTGCGCGTTACCGATGCTCTTGGTGCCCTCGCTGCCCCTGTTATAACTAATGAACCCCAGGAAGCAGGTGTCTATGAATTTCAGATTACCACACAGAACCTTGCCTCCGGTGTATACTTTGTCCACGTGCACACAGCACAAGGCATCGTAACACAGAAATTCAGTGTTGTTCGATAATATACCCGCAAGTATCACAAGCACATTCCCGCAAGAGCGTCGATAAGTTTCGGCGCTCTTGTGTTTCTGTCTACACACGACCAGATTGTTCTTCTATTAGGAGAGCACGAGCTACCACGAGTTGCGCGAACCAATCTTTATTTCCCATTCACGCTGCTGACGTAAGAACACACTAGAATTTGCAATTGCCGCTGAGCGCGTAATTTGAAGCACAATATTTCGGAACAATTCTTGGTCGAGAAACGAACGAAAAGGAATGTCAATTGAGAAACTCGTTGTGTTTGCTGTGTTCGAACCAAAATCATTTGCCAGCTGCCATAGTACCCCAAGATTACTGATTTCACCTGTTACCTGAACACGTGCTTGCGAAAGGTCGAACGTTCCTCCGCTACGATTACCACTACTAAACAAAATATCGGCGCTACGAACGATACCTGTTCCTTGGAGCAGGTCGGTGAGCAAGCGCGATGCCAACGACGATGATGTATTTTGCGTTACACTCCCCAGCCCAGTACCAAGCGCGAACTCATCCTGTGTTCTTCCAAACAGCAAAAGCATTATTGCATCGTTTTGAATCTTTGTTGAGTCTCCAACACCCGGAACATTATCTAGCCAATAACGCATCTTCAGCGACGGGGATTGCTTCGTGCCGCCAATATCCAGATGCACACGATACTCACTTGTGCCACCACGTTCTGCCACTGTACGCTGACCACGAAGCACTGCTTGAATATTTAGGCGCGGATTACTCATTGTGCCAGTGTTAAAGGAAAGCTTACCAGAAGCGTTGAAGATACGGTAGTATTTGTACGTCGAACCTTCGCGTAGTATAAGGTCGCCAAACAGTCTGTGCTCGTATGGTTTATCAGGTGTTTTGATATACCGCAGCGGCTGTTCGGGATTTTCTTGTGCAAGGTTTGCTACTAGCTGCTCAAACGGTCCCCAGTCCATCGTTACCGAGAAATTTCCTCGCAGGTGTACGTCCAAGGCATAATCAATCTTGTGGGCAAAACCGAGCCGCGAGCGTTGCTCTGCTTTATCCTTGTCTATAGCCTTTTGACTACTCAGCACAGATTCCACACTCGCCACTCTGCGCAGCTGCTCATCAGACATCATGCGGAAGGCACTGCTATTTGCTAGCACAGAATCCTGCATAGCTGTGTGCTGATAGTTGGCTGTGTCATGCTGGATTGATATCACACGTTCTGCCGAAAGATAGGCAAGTTCCTCAAACGACATTTTCTGCATATTTTCTTGTTGGGGGCGTACAAGCTGCTGCATATGCTGTGCATACTCGTGCTGCTGACAATCACGTGCTGTAATAACCCGCCCACCGCGCTCTTTGCTAATAATTTCAAAGCAGAACAGTTTACCTTCCGTTCGTACGCTGCGTATCTCAGGAAAATTGATTTTAGCACTCAAGATATTGATATCACCACGTAGGTATGGCTCTTCGAGCGTTCCATAGAAATGAATCGGTCGTACCCCTGTTGAAATAATAACATCGCCAAACAGCTGAGGATTCGGAATGCGGGAAGCAAGACCAAGCACAAATAGGCCTTGCTGAGGAATATGAGCCGTTATATCGAACCTTGCAATACTGAAACCATTAACCGTTATTCTACCTTGTGCAAACGCACGCCCACGTTCGTAATCAAGCGGATCATTCGCAAGTGTTGCACGCTCAAGTGTTACCGTACTGTCAAGAAATGTTGCTTGTACTTCAGCATAGTACTTAAGATTTGTTGCATCGAAAATAAACGATGAACGTGGAATCACAGCATGCCCAGTATATCGTATACTGTCGAGCGTTCGCCCTTTCACTGAAAAGTGGACATCAGCATACCCCTGTAGATTCGTGATGCCGGGAACAAACACGTTGAGCGCTCCTAAGGGTAACTGCTCGGCGTCGAACGTTACATCTATCATCCTATTTGGAACTATACGCTCTGGTGCATTGACAAAAGCAAGATTAAGAGGCAGTGCCCGTGCAACTACGCGCAGTGTGTGCAATGTGTCATTCTGCAGAAGAGGATTCTGCACGGTAGCAACACCACGCACAATGGAATCTTGATGTGTAGCAGAAATCGCACACCTACCCAGATATGTACCGTTATACACAACGTTCGATGCATTCACAAGGAGGGATATATCAGGATTTTCAGGAGTGCCAGATAACCGGCACTCTACGCGTTCTAGCATTCCTTTGAGCGGCTGTAGCACTGCCATCCGACGCTCTGGTGCAAACAAACGATTGATATCCTGAAGTGGCATAGACTCGACAATTAGCAGTGCATTCGAGTAATGGTCGAACCATATTAAGCCATTCATATAGACTGTTTCTGCTCCCGGTCTTTGCAGCGACACGTGCTCCAGCAGCAATCCCTCCTTGTTCAGGACACCTGTTACACCACCCACACTACGCCACTCCATATCTCGGCGATATAATAACCATACGGTATCAAGCTGCACGGTTGCATTGCTTGTTGTCATATCACACCGTGCTCTTGTATAAAAGACCAGCAAACTGTCATCATAGACGGAATGAATATCGCACGTAAAAACATCATTCCTGTATTCCGCAGCAGCATGTGCATGGCGAAATATCCAGTCATTTAGACGGAACACAGAATCACTGTACGTACGTGCCGACGCTGCAACAATATTCAAAGAGTCGCCTTGTACTGTTGTATGAAACGTTCCTTCAAGCCATGTATCAGCAAAGTCCACCTGCGTTAGTCCGTCGGTATAGAAAAACTCTCGGATATGCGACGAGTCTATTCTCAACATATAGTCTTGCGTTGTTCCTCGTAGGGAGCCATGTATATCGCCAATACACTGCACCTTCACAAAACCAGTAAACAAGCGTGCGATGCTTATATCACGTGGTTTGAGTACGAATGTTGCATCAAGCGGTCGTGCATACTCAGGGCGCCGGATATAGAGCCCCTCGTAGGTAGAAGCCCGAAGTGAATCACGAATGCTATGATACTTCCGCCGTACAACGAGTACTGTGTTATCAATCGTTTGAGCAATAGATGCGATGATATCCTGTACCGTGAACACGCCAGCAATATGCGCTTCTGCCAGATCCGACACAAGATGAAATTCACGATACTGAGGATTATAGGACTTTGGGATGTGCTCTAGACGCACGCTTACTGTAAAAGGCTCAAATGCTTTCTTCGGAGTATGTAACTCCTGAGTCACACAATATAGCGTTCCCCGTATACTATCAGCCGAGAAACCTTTGCCAGCGAAATTCAGTCTAAACGACGCGTCAGTTGCAGCTTCGGGCATCAGTAGTAAACGGCTTATATCGAGGTGTAGAGCACGGATGTCGAATGCATATGCAGGAGCATCACGCTGTTGGAAATCTATCCAGCCATTTGCCCACAGATGAGCTGAAGGTAGAGATGCAACACTGTGGTGCGCCTCATCGTTATCTACTGTCCCTACATTATCATCAATCACAAAATCAGCAGCTTTTTTCCATGACAGCTTCAGTGTATTGACCGTCAGCAGATA
>JANWZB010000149.1 GCA_025055035.1 Candidatus Kapaibacterium sp. | reverse complement strand
CGAAACGCTTCCACATCAGCTTTTGAGGCATTCACCAATGCGTACAAGGCACTGTCGCATTCTGCTGCTGCTTTTTGCAGAGTAGCAAGTTTTTGGCTTGCCGAAGTGTATCGTTCATCTTGTTGCTTAAGTTGTGTTTCGAGATTAGCTACCGCTTCACGGAATTGTTTAATGCGAAGATCTGCTTCTTCTTTTGTAAGTTGTTCATCTGGTTTATTCGGGTCGAGCATACTAGGTTGCTGCTGAGCGTGAAGGTGTGGTATAACTGCCCATGTCATGGCGAGTATAGCTGCAACCGTGAAGAGTGTGTGTGCACGATGTGTCATAAGACTATAGCAGGTAAATGTTAGAGGTTTTCGTATTTTGACAATAGCTTTAGGGCTGCTATTTCTTTCTGCCTGTAGTGGCTTTTGTTGTATCCTTAGCAGGCTCGGTGTAATCAGGCCAAGCGTTCGGAAATTTTGCAAGACGCTGTTCAAGAGCAGCTTTTTCTTCGTTGCACTTGGCAACAGCACGTTCGCGGTCAGCAATTTCGCTTTCGAGGCGCGCTATTTCGCTTTGACGCAGCCGAATTTTTTCACCAAGAGAGGCCTGTTGGCGACGTAACTCAGCAATCTGTGCCTTTTGCTCCTCAGTGATTTTTGATGCGCCGCAGCTTGCAAGAAACAGTACAAAAGCAGTTAGTGCGCCTGCTTTAACCAAGCGTTGAATATTCATGGCGAGTCTCCTTCTCAATGTAGAAAAACTGTAATTCTGCGTAGTGTGTATTCTCTGAACCGCATGAAAATTGGCAATACACAATATTATGCGTGAAGCCGAGTAATACAAGCATGGTGAATGTCGGTATAACTACGGGCAAGGTCAGACTAGGAAATATAAAAAACTCATGCTATCTACCCAAACTTTTTCCGTGAGAGTATGACTCAAACTCTTGAGTTAGAATTGCTCGTTAGCAAATGGTAAAATTATATCTCTTTACGTACGTACTTGCTTTGATTGCATCACATATGGGACTCATACTATTCTATAAGGTTTTGATACTTAGCTTTCTAGCAGCTTTTACACAGTATGCTCAGGATGCACTAAACGCCGAAGAGGTGTTGCGCGCAGTACAGAAAAGATACATTAGTGGCAGTTCACTTCGCGTAAAATTTGTTACAAAGGGAGAATATAGTGAGCGTGGTTCTCTCGTGCTGAAGCGAGGCAATAAGTATATTCTTGAACTTGGCAACCGTACTATTATTTGTAATGGTACAATAGTGTGGAGTTATGTCCCAAGTGAGAAGAAAGTAATAGTTTCTGATTTTCGCCAGAACTTTGATGGCATGTCGCCTGAGCGCTTGTTCATGAATTTCCCACGCACGTATAGACCAAATGCTATAATAGACAAAGGGGATATATTGTTGAAGCTAAGTCCATCAAAAGCACGAGACCAAATCGGCGATATGCAGCATGTTGAGATGCGTCTGTCCCGTAACTATGTACTGAAAGAGATTGCTGTTTTTGATGGTTCGGTGTTGCATGAATGGGAAATACTCACTATTATTCCAGATGCCGAAGTACCTGATAGTGCATTTGAGTGGAAGCCGCCTCAGGGTGTAGAAATAGTTGATTTGCGTGATTGAAAGAAGTTTTGTAGTATGCTGCAGCGGTGCTAAAGAGCAGTTATCTAGTCTATAAGTATTTGTGATAGACATAGCCGTTGTTATGAATATCCAAGAAGCAAATTTCCCGCCACCCTCATCTCTCATCGTACAAGGAGTACACTATGTTAGAAGCGCTACAACGCCGTTACGTAAGTGAGCACTATACAGAAGAGCGGTATCATGCTTTTCTCAACGACATTAATACCACGCTTGGAATAACTGTTGAGTTTCGTATATGCGAGATGCCACTGTTCCTATCAGCAAGCTTTGCTCGGAAGCTTGAAGATGCTGCGGTTTCTATCTTGCTGGAGTGTGTAACACCAGAATATCTGGAGCGTGCCAAGCCTGCTCTCGAAGACCGCTACACTGTGCCTCATCAGCATCCATATCCATTGTTTGGTATTGTTGACTTTGCGTTGACGAAAACCCCTAATGGGGAATATGAACCAAAGCTGATTGAACTTCAGGGATTTCCCTCGTTATTTGGGTTTCAGTATGTGTATTCTATAAAAGCAATTGAGCACTTTAAGCTCGATCCTCGTCTATACTACATTCTGAGCGGGAAAACACCTGAAGAATACGTAACGACGCTACGCCGTGTACTGCTCAATGGGCATGACCCAGAACACGTGATTCTTATGGAATTAGCACCTCAGCAGCAAAAAACTCTCCCAGACTTTGTGGCTATAGAGCAGCTGACGGGTGTGCGTGCAGTTGATATATGCTCGCTCAGAAAGGAAGGGCGAACTCTTCTTTATGAGCGGGAGGGCACGTGGATACCTATTCGTCGGATTTTTAACCGTGCGATTATCGATGAACTTGATGATGCACAAGCTGTGCTACCATTTGATTGGCGTGATGATTTGGATGTAGAGTGGGCTGGGCATCCAAACTGGTACTTTCTTATTAGCAAGTACTCTATGCCTTTTCTTAAGCATGCCACTGTGCCAAAAACCTACTTTTTGGATACACTCGAAGAAATTCCTCACGATATTGAAAACTATGTGTTAAAACCGCTCTTCGCTTTTGCGGGAAAAGGCGTCAATGTACATCCAACACGCGAAGACGTTCAAAACGTGCCACCGAACGAGCGGAGTAGGTGGATTTTGCAGGAACGTGTTCAGTACGCCGAGGCGGTCTATACTCCCGAGGGTATGAACAAAGCAGAAATACGGATTCTTTGCATATGGGAGCCGGATAGCCCACGTCCTGTACCCTATATGTCGCTGTTACGAACGGGACGTGGACCAATGCTTGGAGCGCGATATAATCGCTCGCCGTGGACTGGGGCTTCGAGCTGCTTCTTTGGTGATGAAGCCATCTTTGGGTAGAATTGTGTGGTATGCGAGAAGGTTCTCTTAGCCGAAAGGACAACATGCAGAATATAGCGGTTTCGCCCAATAAGTTCCCACCTGAGCAGCAGGGCTGGTACGCAATTGCTGTGCTGCTATTGGCGTACATCTCTTCTATGATTGACCGTGTTATTTTGGGATATTTGGTAACACCTATTAAGCAAACTTTTGAGGTGACAGATTCACATTTGAGTGTGTTAATGGGGATTGCCTTTACGCTTTTTTACACGTGTTTAGGGATTTTTGCTGGACATTTAGCAGATACGTCGGTGCGAAGAACTATCATCGCGGGAGGGATTGCATTATGGTCATTAGCAACAGTGTATTGCGGTATGGCAAAATCCTATTTTCAACTTTTTCTTGGTCGTGTTGCTGTAGGCATTGGGGAGGCAACACTAAGTCCGAGTGCATACTCGCTTATCGCAGACTACTTCCCACCTGAGCGCCGCACCACCGCAATGAGTGTGTATTCAATGGGTATTTCTATCGGTAATGGTGCGGCGGTGATGCTTGCAGGGGCAATTGCTGGATTTGCTGCACAAGCAGAAATGATGACAATTCCACTGGTTGGTGCAATCTATCCTTGGCAATACATTTTCTTTGTTGTTGGACTGCCCGGATTACTAGTGAGCCTTCTGTGTTTCACTGTCAAGGAACCACCAAGAATTGGTATTGATAATACGCGCAGTGGTAATATTCGTAGCGTTCTACGCTATATTCAGGAACACAAGAAAGCAGCACTGTGCCATACACTTGGCTTTAGTATGTTCTCTGTGTTTAATCAAGGTGTCGGATTTTGGTTTCCTGAGCTGTTCATACGCACGTATGGATGGAAACGTCCTGAGATTGGTCTGTGGCAAGGTTCCACGAGTGTCCTATTTGGGACAATAGGATTGTGGGTCGGAAGCCGCTTAGCAGAGTGGTTCTTACGCAGGGGATATACTGATGCTAATATGCGTGTTATGCTTGTTGCTGCAGCGGGGTTACTTCCGATAGCAGTAGTTATGCCGCTTCTGCCAACAGGCACAATGGCAGCATGCTGCTTTGTTTGGACAGCATTGTTTGGATTTATGCCTTATGGTGCAGCTCCAGCAGCGATTCAGCAGCTTATGCCGAATCAAATGCGTGGTCAGGCAGGTGCACTATTCCTCTTTACGATTAACGTTATCGGTGGTGGTGCCGGACCCTTTGTTGTATCATCGCTCACAGATTTTGTTTTCAATAATGATGCTGCATTGCGATATTCTGTTGCCGTAACAGCACTGCTGAGTTTATCGGCTGCGCTAATACTCTATGCATATGGCTTGAGATATTTTCGCGAAAGTATGAGACGCGTGGCGTCGGCTACGATGATGGAAACGTGATAAGCTAGTAGACTATGCGGCATTTCTAAGAAAAGTACTATATTCGCAGCCGTCTTCCACACTCGGCTTCGATGAGGCCCTCATATTTGTTTCACATTATCATAAATCTTCCATGTCCACAACACGCGTTGAGAAAGATACAATGGGCGAAATCGCTGTTCCAAGCGATAAGTATTATGGTGCGCAGACAGCACGTTCCCTGATTCACTTTGCGATTGGTACAGAAAAAATGCCAAGAGAGGTCATCCGAGCAATGGGCATTCTGAAGAAATCTGCTGCTATTGTCAATGCTGAACTTGGATTGCTGTCGGCAGAAAAGCGTGATTTGATTGTTCAAGCTGCTAATGAGGTTATAGCGGGAAATCTCGATGACCACTTCCCACTTTCAGTCTGGCAGACTGGTTCAGGTACACAGACAAATATGAACATAAATGAAGTCATAGCAAATCGTGCCATTGAGATAGCAGGGGGAGAATTGGGTAGCAAAAAACCTATTCACCCGAATGATGATGTCAACAAAGCCCAAAGCTCTAATGACACGTTCCCGACAGCGATGCACATTGCGGCTGCTGAAGAACTCGTTAAGCGCCTCGTCCCAGCATTAACTAAGCTCCGTGATACCTTGCAGCGCAAAGCAGAAGAGTTCGCAGATATCATCAAGACTGGGCGGACACACCTTATGGACGCAACGCCTCTGACGCTCGGGCAAGAATTTTCGGGATATGTTCATCAATTGGGCCAAGCATTGCAGCGTATTCATGCGGTGCTTCCGGGGTTATATGAGCTAGCGATTGGAGGAACAGCTGTTGGCACAGGTCTCAACACGCACCCTGAATTTGCCGAAAGAGTAGCACAGCAAATTGCCCAAGAAACAGGGCTACCATTCGTTTCTGCACCGAATAAGTTCGAGGCTCTTGCAGCGCATGATGCATTAGTCTTTGCCCATGGAGCGCTCAAGACGCTGGCAGCAAGCCTCATGAAAATTGCTAATGATATTCGTTGGATGGCATCAGGTCCGCGATGTGGTCTGGGAGAAATTACCATTCCTGAAAACGAACCGGGGTCATCTATTATGCCCGGTAAGGTTAATCCTACGCAAAGCGAAGCAATGACAATGGTTGCAGCACAAGTTATGGGAAACGACGCTGCTATCAATATTGGTGGTGCATCGGGCAACTTCGAACTGAATGTGTTTAAGCCCCTTATTATCTACAACTTTCTCCAAAGCGTTCGTCTGTTAGCCGACACATGCTTGATGTTTGAAAAACACTGTGCACGAGGAATTGAGCCTAACCGCGAAAGGCTTGAATATTATATGAGAAACTCGCTGATGCTCGTTACAGCGCTGAATCCTCATATCGGCTATGATAATGCTGCGAAAATTGCAAAGCACGCTCACAAAACTGGTGCAACATTGCGTGATGCTGGAGTTGAGCTCGGTCTCATTACAGGAGAAGAATTTGATGCAATTGTTAATCCGGCTGCTATGACCAAACCGGGAATTGA
>JANWZB010000148.1 GCA_025055035.1 Candidatus Kapaibacterium sp. | reverse complement strand
GCAAGTATATCAATGGTATGGTCTTCGATAAACGGGGCTATGACCGTTACGGCTTTACCAAAGATGGCTACGACCGTAATGGCTTCAATGCTTTGGGATACGACAAAGATGGCTACGACAAGAATGGTTTAGACAAAAACGGTTTTGCTCGCAATGGTAGCCGCTTCGGTAATGACGGTTTCGATAAAAACGGCTACGATAGAGATGGCTATGACCGCCATGGATACAGCAAAAGTGGCTACGATAGAAACGGCTACAATCAAAGTGGATTCAATCGCTACGGCTTGCACAAGAATGGTACTGCCTTTGACGACGAAGGCTACAATATTTTGGGCTACAATAGCCAGGGATACGACCGTTATGGATTTAATAGGGAGGGCAAGCATAAAAACGGTGGACTATTTGGCGATGATGGCTATGACAAAGATGGCTACGATCGCAATGGCTATGACCGATTTGGCTTTAATAGGAGTGGCATGCATAAATCGGGTAGTCGCTACGATACATACGGGTTTGACCGCAATGGTTATGACCGCAGCGGGTTTCACCGTAGCGGCTTCAACAGAAATGGCTATGACCGATTTGGCTTCGACCGTAACGGCTATGATCGCAATGGTAGAAAGCGTATGAAAATACTTACAGACAGCATTGTGATTGATAAATCACTGTTTACAATGTTCGATACGCTGAATACAGTATTTTCGACAACGCGCATCTACTTTGATTACAATAAGGCAGATATTCGACCTGAGTCTGCACCAATGCTTGATGCAATAGCGCAAGCAATGCTAAACGCTCCTCGCATCAGAATTGAAGTGCGCGGGCATACGGATAATATCGGTAGTGACGAATTTAATCAACGCCTATCACAGTTGCGTGCCGAAGCTGTTGTGCAGGCTCTTGTTGAGCGTGGTGTTAAGCTGGAGCGTTTGCGCGCTCGCGGTTTCGGAGCGACACAACCTATTGCAACAAACGATACCGAAGAAGACCGACAGAAAAATCGCCGTACAGAATTTGTTATCATTGCGCGCTAGAGAAGAAACGTTACTCTGAAGTACTGCGCATTGCCAATAAAAGCAAGTTTACTGCGCTGAATAGTCGGCTGGAAACTCACCGCGTAAAAACGCTTCTGCTTCCAAAACATCATCGCGACTACCGATAAATAGTGGTGAGCGCTGGTGAATAGATTCCGGACGAATATCGAGGATACGCTCTTTGCCATTACTTGCTCGTCCTCCTGCCTGTTCAATAATCATCGCAAGAGGATTGCACTCGTACATCAGGCGCAGCTTGCCTTTGGGGTTGCTTTTATCTGCCGGATACATGAAAATCCCACCATACATGATTGTTCGGTGAATATCCGCAATGCTTGTCCCAACATATCGTAGTGAGTACGGACGGCGTTTATCTGCCGATGGTGTTTTAAGATACTCAACGTATTTCTTGAGGTTGTCGTCCCATTTCGAGGAATTGCCTTCGTTGACGCTATAGTATTTTCCACGAGTCGGAATCTGAATTTTTTCATCGCTCAAAAGAAATTCTCCGATGGTTGGGTCATACGTAAAGACATCAACACCATTACCCGTGGTGTACACAAGCTGGGTGCTGCTACCATAGCACACATACCCTGCTGCTACCTGACGCGAACCCGGCTGAAGAACGTCATCTAACGTGCCGTCGCCGACATAATCGGGCGTAACACGGTGGTAAATTGAAAAAATTGTTCCAATCGTAACGTTGACATCAATATTCGACGACCCATCCAGAGGGTCGAAGAGAAGGACATACTTGCCGCGAGCATATTCTGGCGGTATGGGAATAAGCTGTTCAGATTCTTCTGAAGCCATGACGCAAAGATGCCCGCCATGATCCATTGCGCGAAAGATAGTATCATGGGCAATCTGGTCAAGCTTTTTCACTTGTTCCCCATGAACATTTGTGCCGTCGGTAAGTCCTAAAACATCATTCAATCCTGCGCGGCGCACGTCGCGGGAAATAAGACGGATTGCTAGCAGCATATCGCGCATAAGACGAGAAAATTCACCTGTTGCACCGCGATGCATATGTTCTTCTTCTGCAATGTGCCGCTCAATCGTTACAAGTTTACTAACGCGCATACGCATAGTTATGCTCCTTCCGAAGAATTCACACACAAGCAAAACACACATTTCTTGAGGTGCGCGAATATATAGCACTTACACGAAAATAATAGTGGGAAAATTTGTGAAGGAGAAAATTTTCTTGTAGATATGTACTCTACCTGGATTTCTGTTCTATACATGTGGACTGTTAATATATGCGACCTCTGCGCCGATACCATTTCTCCGAAGTCTCATCCACCAATGATGTAGCACAAGAACTCATTGCTCGCTGTGCTGAGAACGAATACATAGCTGTTACGGCTGATAGCCAAACAGCTGGTCGTGGGCGTAATGGGAGAATATGGCATAGTGAGCCGTGTCAAAATCTCTATTGTTCATTTGCTATACGGTATGCAAAATCTGTAAAAAAAAATACTGCAGAGCTTGCAGCGTATCAGGCACGTGGTGCACTTGCCGCACTGTACGCCATACGCAGCTTTCTTCCGCCATTCCTGCACGATCACCTGCTACTCAAGTATCCGAATGATGTGTTGATGGTAGATGTAATGCATACGCGCAAAAAAGTTTGTGGAGTACTTGTAGAACATGAGTTTCTCGGTGTACGATGCTTGAGCACCGTGATTGGTATAGGTATCAATGTTCGGCAAACACTCTTCCCGCCAGAGCTTTGTACTACGGCGACGTCGCTGCTACTTTGTGGTCTTGATGTTACAGTAGAAGACGTTGTGCAAGAGCTTCTGCGTGTGTGGGAGGAAATTGCGGGAATGCCTATCGAAACAATATGGCGACTATGGTGGCAGGAACTGCATTTGGAAGGTGTGTCGATAGCACTATATAATTCCTCGGAGGAGTGGTTCGCTCAGGAATTGAACAGTGATGGTATGCTTGTGCTGAAGAATGTACGTGGTGAGCGAAGAGTACTTATGCACGGTGAATCGCTACGTCGTATAGATTGGAAACAAAGGTAATGAGGACAAACAAAAAACGCGCGGGCTGCCCAATATACGGTGTAGTTACAGCAGCCCACGCTATGTTGCTAGTAGTATTCTTACATGCTGTTCTTTGAGCAACTATTCTGGTATGTCGGGCTGGTGAGGCTGGCTTTGCATGAGTTTGATAACTTCTTCCTGTGTTTTGCGTGATAGGCGGCGCTGCCAGAAGTCTTGGACGAGGGGATGCTGACCACCAAGCTGGACAGCACGATAGAAAGATTTTGCTGCACCTAAGCTATCACCAAGCTCAAGCTGGGACTGACCGCGAAAGAGAAAGAGATTGAAGTCATCGCGTTTGAGGTCGATATACTTGTTGATCCAATCTAGAGCTTCTTTGTAATTGCCTTGCCGAAAGTTAATTTCTGACAGTCGCCCCAATGCTTGGTAGTTGTGTGGATGCATGATAAGCAGTTCTTTCAGTACGCGCTTTTCTATTTCTTGCATGGCACGAATAGTGCTTTCATTCTGCTGAGGATTTGTATAGAGCTTTTCAGTTTGCTGCTGGATAGCGCGCTGCATATCGCTAATAGGGCTAAAAATCAGGTATTTGCCGAACCCATTGTTGTAATTATTCCAGTTTTTTTGTCCTGTTGATGTACCAAACAATCGATCTGTAACAATATCGAGAGGCTCGCCCTTGGTAAGCATAATGTAAATTTGCCGGTCGCACCACATCATAATACCCCACGAGACCGCGACCCAGATGTAAAACACTCCAGCAAGTTGACGAAACCATGGCTGCCACCAACGTGCATTGATAGTGAGCAGAGGTCGTGCCCCTGCTTCGGTGCAGATCATAGCTGCCATGCCGCCTACCCATACTGCTGCATAAATACGCGGTGTTGCGAAGTCTGTTTGCGTAACGAACACCCATGCAAGAATACCGCCAATTGAAGCATACATGATGCCCTTTTTACGCTCTCGCCAAGCATAATACAGTAGGGACAGCATAAAGCCATTCCAGCAGATAAATCCAATCGGACCAAGCTCAAGAAATGACTGCATCCAATCATTGTGAATTTCTGCACCTAGATTGTGGAGAATAGGAGTGTACATAGGTACGTACAAAGGGAATTGACCGATTCCTACACCTAGAATCCATGCGGGTATGCCAAATGGATGCTCGTAGCGGTTGCGCGCTGATTTCTCAAAGATAATGCGGCGTGACATACTCCAGAAGTCAAAGCGGTCGTTGTGATCAGAAGAAATGACGCGGCCAATCGTTGCAAATGCTGTGTGCGTGTACTCTTTGCTTGTGCCTTTAAGCTTTTGGGGATTTGTGTCTTTATTGATAAAATCTTGGCTTGGTGGCAAAAAGCTGATAATAACAGTAAGAGCAAAGGCTACGATTGCGTGCGGCAGATAACGTACCTCTTTCCAGCGCTTCTGTGCAAGGAACATAATTGCTAAAACACCAAAGCTAACGAAAAAGCTAATCCAACCAGAGCGAGCACGAATATGAAATAGCATGATGGCTGTTGCTCCGAACGCAGAGGCTGCGAAAATAAAGCGCCCAACAGTTTGAACGTGCTTCGAAAACATGTACCATGCAAGAAATGGTAGAGACATAGACAAGTATGTTGCAGCATAGGCGCGGAAGGCAAGAGTGGACGATGGTCGTCCAGCGGACATAATCCAGTCGAAGGAAATGATTGTACGCAGCGGCAAATCAAAGAATGGCTTATCCTGCTGGATGTGCCGCATAGGCAGGTTGGCGTCGTCGCCCAAAAAGTACATGCACATATTGATGACACCAACAACTAATGCTGTGGCAGCAAAGGTGTCCCAAAAGAGCCGAGACTTCCAAAACTGTGTTTGCTTACCAAGAATATAAGCACCGATGCCGTATGCCGTAAGATACAGGAGACGCTCATACCCAAGTACTGGATTATATGACCACAGAAGAGCTATTGCTCCCCAGACCATATAGCAAAGCCATAGAATTTCGGGCAGCGTAAATTGTAGTGGGGCGTTCTCCTTTCGTGGAGACTTGGTAAAAAGGAATGTCAGAGCGAATACGGTAGCGATATAGACTGCCTTGATGTAGAAATCAACGGTATGGATCCCATTCATGATATACAGTGGATTTGCTGCAATCAGTGTCCAAGGTGCACGAATAGTGAAAAAGCATACAACTGCTCCCAGTACAGTCCATACTATCATGCCACTAAACGGCAGAGCAGACAAGCTGTTGATGAGAAGAATGGGATTGAGTAACAGAGGAATAAGCATCCACATTTGAAACGATGTTACTTCGTCGTGTGGAGCAAAAAAGCTTGTAGAGCGTTGCTTTGTTCGTTGTGATTTCCCAGCAGTGCGTGATTGTTGTTTTGCCATGATGAATGCAACGAAAGTGGTTACAAAATTGAAGCGATATGATTAAAACTGTGGTTACTTGCCAGTGGGTTATTTGTACGAAGAACAAGCTTATGAGGAGATGATAATCGGTTCTACGACTTCGTGTTGTTCAGTTCGTCGTATCTCGATATGCCGTGTATCTTCTTCTTTATCGTCAAGGTGGAAGATGATTGAGTACCGTGCTGCAGGGATGGCTGTTTGAGCTTTATCTGCCCATTCGATAAGCTTAATCGCGTCATCAGCTGCCATGCACTCCTCGAAGCCTATTTCTTCTAGCTCGCGTGTGGAGTTGATGCGGTACAAATCTAAGTGGTAGATGCGAACCTCTTCCTCATTTGGTAAGACACCAATATACGAGTTGATAATCGTGAACGTTGGGCTGGAAACAATCTCCCCTACACGAAAATAGTCGCACACTCCTCGTACAAATTCTGTCTTTCCGGCTCCAAGGTCCCCATACAACGCAATGATATCGCCAGGGACAAGACGTGATGCAAACTCTTTTCCTAAATGTTCAGTTTCGGTTTTATTATGCGTTGTGTGTAGCTGTCGTTCCATACAGCAAAACAAAAGGTGAACACAAATATGAAGATATGAAGAGCGCGGATAT